>BQJN01000009.1 GCA_021604725.1 Lysobacteraceae bacterium
AATGGCACGCCGCAGGTGGCGAACGACCGCACAGGACGTGCGGGCTGGGGCTACCTACAAAGCTCAATGGTTGCGCCATGGATGGCAACTCCACTCACCCCCTACCTCGGTCATGCCCAGAGCAACTAACCGTCACTACGCAGAGTGAGCGGGCCAGTAGAGCGGTGCCTCAAACCTCACTCAACCCCCGCGTACCGGACCCCATCATCGCGACCCCGACCGCATCAACAACACACTCTTCTTCCACCCTTGCTTCAAAAACCAGGGCCTGAACGGCAGCATCGGCTTGCGGTAGGCAAATACTTCCGTTGCTGGCAGATTCCACGGAGGCAATCTCAAATCCAGGCAACGAAACCCGCCGGTCTGGGTGTCTTTGTTGGTGGTGGGACCTGAGGGATTTACGCAATTGATCAGCAAGGCATGTCGGAATTTCGACAGTTGTGGCAAAAAGCCTGCGATGGCCGTATCGCTCCAGTGCTGCAACACGTCCTTGACGATCAAAAGGTCTGCTCCGGGCAGCTCGAAGCGGTGATCTTCGATCGCCTTGAAGGTCACGCTTGGTGCGCTAAAATGCCGCTGGTTTTTCGCAATCACACTACGTGCTACGTCATAGCCGCGGTAATCAATTCCGGCCCAGTCAACAAGGCTCGAAAACTGCCAGTCACCGCAGCCAAGGTCAACAACCGACCGTATGCCGTGACGGGACAAGAAGTTTTGCAGGAAGGCTATATAGCCGACATTGTTTATGGCCAGTGAGCCTGCACCTGATCCATAGCCCCACACATTCCTCGCATAGATTTCTTCGAAAATTGCTCGCATTCCGCGCTGCAGCCATGTCAATACACGGCTGCAGCGTAGAGCCTGAATCTGAGCGTATCCTGAGAAGCCCTTAACTACATCGAACTAGTCACTCGCGTATGTTCGCCTAGCAGCCTCTCAATTTGATTTGTTGCCACTTCAGAGCCCTCGCGAAACGCATCCGCCTGCTCAAAGGTCCCTTCAATAATAGGCATGCCGTCGACCTCCGTATTCAATACCAGAACGTGATCTGATTTCAGTCGATCGTTCCAGGCCTTTCGAACGAGTGCCCAATAGACTTGAGTGTCGGACCAGTAATCATAGGCAGGCTGGAAGTTGAAGCCGTCAATACGCCGATAATCATTGAAGCCAAACTCGCGTACCAGAGTTTCTGATTGGCCGTCTTTGCGGACCACCTTGGTGTTGTCTTGCTCATGGGTCCAGCCGTGCGCGGTGACGGTATGGCGGTTCTCGACATTCAAGGCGTTGTAGTCTTCGCGCACCGTGTATTCGCGCCGCGGCAGAGGTCGCCAACTGCGGTCGCTGGTCCAGGTCGAAACCCCATATTTGTGCTTCCACTTGCCGGTGCCGCAATACCTTGGCGCATCCGACACTTCGAATACACACTGCGTCCACTGCCCCGCGACCTTGTCCTGCGGCAGGGACACCATGCTCCAGGTTTGGTCATCGCTGAACTCGAAGCGCTCGGTTGCTTGATAGTGCCAATCCTGTCGCCAGTGCTTGATCACCATGCCGTGCTCGGAAACCAATAGGTGCTGCAAAATGATCAAATCTGGTTGCTGCTCGACCACAACCACCGTCTCATAAGCACCGGTGATTTTGGGCTCATGTCGTTGGTAGCCTTGCTTGAGTATGACCGTCTCGTTGAAGTTGAAGTCAACGCGGAACTCACCCTGCATGGCCAGTATCGCCAGACGGTCCTTTTCTTGCGCTGTGTTGCCACTGTTGATGGCGTAGAAATGGGTATTAGTGGTTTCTTCGAAGGACATTGGCGACTTGTTGGCAGCGTAGTCATCGCCGCTCTTGTCCGGCGACACGGTGGCGCAGCCCGCCAGGGTCAAGGAGGCGGCCCAGGCCAGAATCGTCATCTTCTTCGATGCGCTTGGCGTGCCCGGTTTGGCGCAGCGTCGCTGCCGGCTTTTTGCACAAGCGAGACAATTTTGGCAAACGTGTTTCGAATGCGGGGTATTGCTTATTGGTTTCATCAGGATCACCACTGATAGTCGATGGAAATGGAGGCATTAATGCCCGGTGCTTGCAGGCGCTGGACGGTACTTGAATTGGCTGGGAGATCCGTCAGGTTGGCCTGGTTGTAATACGTCGTATCGAACAGATTGAAGATGCCGCCGCGCAGTCTTAAGTTTTCGTTGGGTCGCCAAAAGGCGGCGGCATCGGCCACCACGTAGCCGGGGGCCTGGAATACGTCGCCGTCACTGTTGTCCAGATCGTCGCGGCCAGATGCGCCGCGGGCCAACAGGCTGAGGCCCCAGTCTCGGTTTGTATCGGTGTAGTCAAAGCCGGCCACGGCAGAAAACGGCTCGACTGAGTTGACCGGTAGTCCGGTGTCCTGGTCTTCGCCATTGGCCCAGGCGGCGCTGGACCTGAAACTCAAACCGGCTGGAAAAACCGACGGTGCCCAGGTCAGCGCGAATTCAGCGCCCTTGATATCCACTTGAGTCAGGTTCACTGACTGAAAGACCAGCAGTTGGTTGACTGGATCGAAGCCCACCACCTGAAACGATTCAATAAAGTTGTCATAGCGGTTGTCGTAAACCGACGCACTGAAATCGACAGTTGAGCTACTTGTTCGCAGACCAAGCTCCAGACCCTGGCTTTGCTCAGACTTCAAGTCGGGGTTGGGAATGGCGGTATAGCCGAACTGGAAGTTGGTGAAACCAACGTTGACATCGTTATAGGGCGGTGCACGAAAGCCCTCGGCATATTGCGCATAGACCTGGGTATTGACGTTGATGTCCCAGAGCGCAGCCAGCTTTGGTGACAAGGCATCGTCATCCAGTGGCTGTGGTGTGATGCCGGGATTGTCGTCAGCGAAGATGGCGTCATTTTCAGGTGTCAGTTTGTAACGGTCGTAACGTAGCGCTGGAATCAGTCGAAAGCCTGAGTCGCCAAAAACAATCTCGTCCTGGATGAAGACCCCTAGTTGATCGGTTTCGGAGATCGGGAAATCGCGCACCGGGAAATTGTCTGGTCCAACCATGTTGCTTGTGTCGCCGGTGACCGGGTTGGTGCTACTGCCGTAGCGAATCTGTTCGGTATCGGTTCGTTCCCATTCGATACCGTACAACAGGCGATGGACCACGTTTGAACCAAACTCATTGCTGGCCAGCCACTCCAGGCCGGCATGGCGCTGGTCGAATTGGAAGGTGCGGTCGCGCAGGGTGGGGCTGAATTGTCCAGCGATGAAGGTCTCGCGGTCTTCGAACGTCCTTTGCTCGGTATTGCTGTCCTGCAGGTAAGCACGCCAACGCATGTAACTGAAGCCGGCAAGGCCGTCACCGAATGCCTGCTCGAGACTGAGGCGCGTGCGTTGCGTTTGGTCGTCGCCCCTGACCGCATTGGTGGTGATGAGGTACGGGAAACCAAAGTCTTCGCTGAAGTCCTGAACACCAACCAGCGATTGCACATCCGTGTCAGCATTGCCCTGCAGGTAATCTAGCGTCAACTCGACTCCACCTTGCTCGGGCGTGCCCCAGATGGTCTTGGCCAACAGGCTGGTGCTGTCGCTATCGACTGGGTCGGCGAAACCGTTGTCGACCTCATGGCCCTGACGGTAGTTGAGGCGAATCATGCCTGACAGGTCGTCATTGGCCCCAGCCGCTGTGAAGCTACCGCCGATGCCATCGTCGACCGAGTCGTAGTGACCAGACACATCGAAGTATTGGTCCTTATCGGCAAGGTAGTCTTGCGGGTCGCGGGTGACAAAGCTGACCACGCCGCCGAGCGCATCGGAGCCGAACAAGGCGGATGAAGGACCACGCACCACCTCAACTTGCTTCAACTGATCGATATCAGCAAAGTTTCGGCTGGCGTTGGAAAAGCTGCCGATGGCGAAGGCATTGGGTACCGGGACGCCGTCCACCTCGGTGCGGACCCGGTTGCCTGACATGCCGCGAATGGTAATGCCCTGCAGGCCAAAGCGACTGCCTTGATAGCTCGACGAGATGCCCGGTTCGTAGCGAAACAAGTCAGCAATCGATCTTGCCAGCTCGCGGTCTATGCGCTCGCGGTCAATGACTGTCACCGTTGCGGCGATGTCGTCTTCGGTGGTCGGCTGTTTGGCCGCTTCTACCGTCAGCACCGCGAGCCGAGCAGGTGTTTGAATATGAGTGTCAGCGTCGGTGGCATAAAGCAGCGACGCCATTGCAATCCAGTCCAGCAAAGTATCTCTCCTTCAAAAGAGACGCGGGCTGGCTAGGAAATCCGTTGCTGGCTTGCGTTGGTTATGGAGGCTCGTAGAGCGAGTTTCGTTACTTGGTCAAAATGAGCTTGCCCTGGCGCGTCACACGCAAGGTGTAGACCTGATCTTGATGACGAATAAGTACCCGATTTTCTCCACCCATTAGCGACTCTGCGGAGATCACTTTGGGTGGGCGAGTGCTTTGGCCAATCGAATTTTTCCTGGGCTCATTCATAGTGCCGGCAGGTTAATGCAAATGATTCGCATTTGCAACTGTCGATTCAGAGAGCCTTGGACATGCCTTCGATCTCTGCGGCAATCCTGGCCATATGCTCACTGTCGAAAGAAACATGAGACGGCGGCACCAGACCAGGCCAGGCCGTTTTCAGCGTATTTATCTGCTGCAAGGCATGGTCAACAGCAACGTTTTCTGCAGATCCTGCTTCGGCTGAAATGGACTTGAGGATCTGCTTGGCCACTTCAGTAAAGCCATAGGCATCCTGGTACTCATGCGGCATCGTCGTTACGCCATCGACAATGCCCTCGTTGTACTCGTCGTACGCTGTGCGCAAAAGCTCAGCGACACGCTGAAACTGCATGCTGGCGAGGGTGTAGCTGGGCGCGCCCTGTTCGGCAACTGATATCGCGTAGACCAACTGTTGATAGGCTTCATTGACGACGATCGGTGATTGGTCATCTTCAACAGCAGAGGCCAATTGCTCAAGCTCACTGGCGAAGTCGACATGTCCTCGAGCAACAAATGCCGGCTCAAGACTGGCGTAGAGCTCACTCTTCGGGTGCTTCATGTGGGTTTTAGATGCCGCACGGAAGCCTTCGTCGTAGAGCGCCTTGCCCACGAACAGGTGGCCACGCATCAGACCCAACTGAGTCAGATAAGCCAGGTCGTCAATTGCCGGATCGGTGGCTTTTTCGGTGCTGGTGCTGCAGCCGGTGATGGCAAGGATGGCCACCCCGAGAACAAGGGCGCGGACGTGGGAAAGCATGATGAGCAAACCTCAGTGCGAAGAGAAACCTGGACGTTAACGCAATCGATTCTCATTCGCAACCGAGGCCGCTCACCGAAGCAAAGCTATTTGCGCCGCATCGGTTGGCGCTGCCAATAGGTCAAACTGCGCCATAGCCATTCCATTGGTCCGAAGCGATATTTGCTCAGCCAAATAGGTGAATAGATGAGCTGCGCAATCCAGATCGCAGCCACCACCAGTATCTGCTGCCACCGCTCCAGTTCACCGATCAGGCCGAAGCCAACGCCAAAAAACACCAGGCTGCACAGGATCGATTGCATCAGGTAGTTGGTGAACGCCATTTGGCCGACCGCAGACAAGCGCTGTTGCAGCCAGGTGGCGACACCGTTATTGATCAACAGTGACCACAAGCCAACGTAGGCCAGGGCAACACCGATACTGCCCCAGTAGTTGAATTGGCCGCCACCAAACATGGAATCTTGAAGGCGCCAGTCGTGCTCGAAGTTGTACCAGATTCCGTAGGCTACCAGCGGCAAACCTAGCGTAAAGCCAATCACCATCATTTTCTTGTAGGTTTTTGGCTGCGCCTTGCCCTGCAACACGCCCCACTTGTACAGGGCCATGCCCAATAGCATCATGCCCGCCGCTCGCCACAGGAAGTAGGTCAAAAACACGTAGCTCTGCAGAAAGGCCGTTTCGGCAGATCGGACCGCCCATTGTTCGCTCAAACTGCCAGTCAAACCGGCAATGGTCGCGGCCATCGCCTCATCGGTGGGTGACCAGGATTCGGCCATACTCGCAATGGCTTCGTCTGGAAAGTGCGGCAGGGACAGCTGCATGAACATCGACCAGGCAAACGGTATGGACAGTAAGATGATGGCCAGGATGACCAGTGTTCGCGGCGACTTGTTACGCAGAGGAAACAACAACATGCCTGCCAGCGCGTAGGTATAGAGAATATCGCCGTACCAGATCAGATAACCGTGCATCAATCCGAACAGCAACAGCCAACTCATGCGCCGGTAGTGCAGCCCGCCCGCCTTGCCAAGCTTGGCCTCCGCCCGCTCAGCGAACAAACATATCCCGGCACCAAAAAGTAACGAGAAGATCGCCATGAATTTCTGATCAGCCAGCAGGTTGGACAGGTTCCAAACCCACAGGTTGATGCCGCTAAGGTCGCCGAATGACGTCGGGTTCAGATAGGCCGACGAAGGCATCGCAAAGGACTGGATATTCATCACCAGAATGCCTAGCAATGCAAAGCCCCGAATGATGTCCAGGTTGTGCAGACGCTGTTGCTGCGCAACCGGCGCAGTCGCTTGATCGTTCATTGTGTTCCCCAGGTTTTTCAGTGTTCCCAAGTACAGTCTGCGGCTTTTTCCGACTCAGGTCTTGTCCCTAGAGTCACGAAATTCACATTAGATTTGTCATGTCTTGACGCGCTCTGAGCTGTTTATCAACAACGCTGATCCGAACTCTCACTCTCTCCCCCACGTCATTCCCGACTTGATCCAAAGTCTCAGACTCCCACACCTCGTCATTCCTGGCTTCATCCGAAGTCTCACACTCCCCAACCACGTCATTCCGGACTTGATCCGGAATCCACGGGCTGCGAGCTCGCAGCCTAAGCTGGCACTGCTTCTGGATTCCGGGTCCAGGCCCGGAATGACAATGGTGATAGGCCCGGAATGACGCAATTGGCGGTTCGTACGACGCATTCGGGCTCATGGATGGCAAGTTGAGGTCCGAATTTTTAGTCGAGCCTACTATCGACAATGCGCGCTCACGGTATAGGGCTTGTTCGACCACCCCATGTTTGCTTAATATTAGGCCGAGTCATGGAAGGAGATAACAAACTCATGGAGAACCTGGAAAAAAGTGCCGCGCGTGCCTCGAAGCTACAACAGCTGGCGCAAACCAACCCTACTCGCTACAAAATTCAGTTGACCCTGTTGTCGGCATTTGGATATGCGTTCATCTTGGCCACCTTATTGATTGGTCTGGCCTGTTCCGTTGGCTTGATCGCTGCGATCATATTCACCAAAAATGTCTGGGTTTTGAAATTCGCCGGCAAACTGGCGTTTGTTCCGCTAGTGCTCTCGTTCGTCATATTCAAGGCCTTGCTCACGCGCATCCAAGCGCCCGAAGGTGAGCGAGTGACGGCCAAAACAGCGCCGCAATTGTTCAACGCAATTAGAGATGTTGAAAAGAAAGTAGGCTCTAAGAAAGTCGACCGAGTGTTGCTAACCAACGATTTCAACGCAGCCGTCGTCAGCGTTCCGCGCTTGGGTGTGTTGGGGTGGCATCGGCGCTATCTGCTGTTGGGGGTGCCACTGCTGGCTAGCCTCAGTGAGCATGAATTTCGCTCAGTATTGGCTCATGAGTGCGGCCACCTTTTGAACAACCATGCGCGCTTCGGCAACTGGATCTATCGTCAGCGCCAAAGCTGGATGCGTTTGATGGTCAGCCTGGAACGGCAGCGCAGCGCCTTGACTAGCTGGTTTGCGGCGTTTTTTAACTGGTACGCACCGTACTTCAATGCGTACAGTTTTGCGCTGGCTCAGGCCAATGAGTACGAGGCCGATCGAGCCGCTGCCGAGGCGGAGGGGTCGGCGGTCACTGCCTCGGCTCTAACCAAGGTTTATGTCTTTAGCCATTGGCTGAACCAGCGCTACTGGCCGTCGCTGTTTGCTACGGCCGCCCATGTCGAACACCCACCGGCGGGCGCCCTGTCAAACTCCATTGCAGAGCTCAAGCATATTGAGCCAGAACAGCTGGTAGAACTGCATGATCAAACTCTGGCAGAAACTACTGGCACCGAAGATACCCATCCTAGCCTCAAGGATAGAGTGACTGCGCTGGGCGCCAGCAGTACGCCACCATCGGTTGCTGAGCAAAGTGCGCTTGAGGTTTTGTTGCCGCAGCAGGGGCAGGAACTGCTGAGCAACTACGATGAGGCCTGGGCCGAATCGGTTGCGCCTGAATGGCAAGCTCACCACCAGCAGATGAAGGAACTTGTCCAAACGCGACAGCGCCTTATCGACAAACAGCAGCAAGCTGCTCTGTCGGTAGATGAGCTATTGGAGCTGGCCAGTGCGACCGAAGCACTGGACCAACCGGCGGCTGCGGTCGCGGTGTACGAGGAGGTATTGGCTGAGGACAGCAACAATGCCATGGCCTTGTTCTCCTGCGGCAGGTTGCGGCTCACCGAAGGCGATGAAAGTGGGGTCGAAATGATCCAGCAGGCGGCCACCCTGGACAAGGACGCGCAAGTAGCCGCCGCCCAGTTGCTGTATGGCTACCATATGAGCCGAGGCGAACACGCAGAAGCACAAGCTCACCTTGATGCGCTGCAGAGTCACGCGGCTTCGCAACAAGCTCTGCAACAAAAGTGGGCCAAGATCAGCAAGAAGGATCACTTCGAAACGCATGGGTTGGGTTCGCCCGAGGTGACGGCGTTCGCAAAAGATCTAAGTTCCGTCAAACATCTGAAGAAAGCATGGCTGGCCAGGAAAGTCATCGCAGACCACCCCGACGCCCTGGTCTTTGTTTTGATGATCCGGCTGGGTGGATTTATTGTCGACGAAGATGTGGTTTTGAATGACATCGTCGATCGCGCCGGCCAGCATCTCGGGTTCGTGGTAGTGCTTAAGGTCAATGACAATCGCCCCATCTTGCGCAAGATTATTGATCTTGAGGGTGCGCAAGTGGTTTAGGTGCGCTATTTCTTAAGAACGCTGACCCGAACTCTCACGCTATCCCCAACGTCATTCCGGACTTGATCCGAAGTCTCAGACTCCCCAACCACGTCATTCCGGACTTGATCCGGAATCCACGGGCTGCGAACTCGCAGCCTAAGCTGGCACTGCTTCTGGATTCCGGGTCCAGGCCCGGAATGACGCAACGGTGCGCCTTCAACGTGACCGGCTGGGCAGTCTGTCTTCCGGTAAAGTTGTATACTTGGTTTTTGTGCCAAACGTGGGAGGGCGGCATGAAACCGACACGGTTCATCTGGGGGTGCGTGACGGCGGGAATTTTGGCGTGTTCCAGCAATGCGCCAACGCAGCCGGACACAACGGGTCAGCCCGATAGCGGCGGGGTCAAGCGCGCCGTGCTGATTGGCATTGACGACTACCATGACGACTCCAACGTCACCGACTTAAAAGGTGCGGTCAACGACGTCGAGTTGATGCAGACCTTGCTGGTCGGCAAGTTTGGCTTCGACCCAGACAATATCGTTGTACTGACCAACGAGCAGGCCACACACCAGGCCATCGTCTCCACCATCTCCAGTCACCTTGGTCAGTCACAAGCAGGCGACGTGGCGCTGGTCCATTACAGCGGCCATGGCTCACAGATGTTTGATAGCGACGGCGATGAGCCCGACCGCATGGATGAAACCATCGTGCCGCACGATTCGCGGCAGGGTGGCGTGTTTGATATCAGCGATGATCAGATCAACGATTTGATGAGTCAGCTGTCAGTGAAGACCGATAACGTGGTTTTCGTACTTGATAGCTGTCATTCCGGAACGGCAGCGCGCGCAGCCGATGCTTTGGGCCTGGACCGCACCGCTCGATTCACCCCAGCCGATCAGCGGCCGCCGCCGCAATCAACCACTCAGTCCAGAGGCCAGGAAGGCATCGATGATTTTCGTTTGCCCGGGGCCAACTATGTGCTGATATCGGGCTCTAAGGCCAACGAGCTATCCAACGAAACGCGTTTTGGGCTGTCAACGCACGGCGCGATGACCTACTACCTGGCCCAGGCAATGCGCAGTGCCGGACCACAAACCACTTACCGGGATGTGGTTGAGCAAGCACAAGCAGACGTCACCGCTCGCTTCGACGACCAGCACCCGCAGATTGAGGGCACTGGCATCGATACCGCGGTATTTGGCGTCGAGCAGGTGTTGCCGCAACCGTACTTGCTGGTCAACCCGGTGGGCAACGGCCAGCGCGAAGCGACCATTGCAGCGGGCGAAGTGTTCGGTCTGTCGGCGGGGTCGGTGCTGGATGTTTTCCCGCCAGGCACCAAGCGCTTTGATGGCAGCATCGCCGCCATTGCCCAGCTCAAGGTGCGCTCAGTGCAGCCATTTGCCGCCAGCGCCGAGGTGCTGAGCGGGCAGGTGCAAACCGGATCTCGCAGCGTGCTCGATGAAATAAGATCGCCCGACTTTCAGGTTGGCGTGTTCCTGGACGAGCTGCCTGATGGCTGGCGGCAACGCTTGACGGTCGCCCTGACCGAGTACGAATCGATCCGTTTGCTCGAGCAAAACAACGACGCTGATCTCGTCGCAGGCATGGATCAGGCGCAGTCGCACTTCCTGCTTCGCGGTCGTGGTTTGGCGGCTCTGTCGCGGGTGCCGTTGAGCGATAGTGGTGCCGAGGTGGAGGCCATCGAAGCGATTGCACACTGGGCGCGCTGGAACGCCTTGTTGGCGCTACGCAATCCATCACCCGATTTGAGTTTCGACCTCACGCTACGGCGTGTGGATGGCGATACCAACAGTATCGTCGGTGAACAGGTGCCGGCGGGTGCCAAGGTCGAGATCAAGCTCACCAACACCAGTAATCAGAACGTGTTTCCAGTGCTGCTTGATCTGACTGACAAGGGTCGGGTTGGCGTCATTTATCCACCGGCCAACATCGGCGATCCATTGCCGCCCGGTCAATCGTTTCGACAGGTCGTCAATGCTTCTGTACCTGAGGGCTCGACAACGGTCACCGATTTCATCAAGGCGATCGTCACCACGCAACCGATCTCTGCCAGTTCATTCAAGCTCAATCCATTGCCAAGAGATGTGCCGCCGCCGCAGACCAGTTCTGATGGCTTGCAGCGTTATTTCACGCAGTTCGCTACCGGACAAACGCGTGATTTGACGCCGGTGCCGGTGACCGGTTGGGCCACGCAGCAACGTGTACTTCGCGTCACTCGTAGCGATGCACAGGTCGATGGGTTTGCCGCCATCTTTGCCGACGAGGGTGCGGCAGACCAGGCGCCAGACCGCCTATCTGACAATGGCAGCCGCTCGATATGCGGATCGCCCTTGGCACGAGACTGCTATGAGGTCATCGATGCCTTTGATGATGACAGCATGCGCCTGATCGTACCGCCGCAAGTTCGATCCGGCGATCGCAGCCTGGACTCTGTCGGCAATGCATTCGACCAAGCCTATGAAATCATGGATGACACCGGGGCGCGCCGAGTAGAACCTTTGTTCGAACTAGAGCTGCCCAGGGCCAGCACCGCGCCAAACCCGGCCGATCCAGGCACCCGTGGTTTGGGTGGCGACGACCCCTTACCCCGCGCGGTCAACGACGACACCTGGAGCTTGAAGTACGCTCGCGTCCCGGAAGCCTGGGTCAACCTGCGCGCCGACGGCAAACCAGAAGGCGCTGAAGCCGAAGCGGTCGTCATTGCACACCCGGATACCGGCTATCTCGAGCATGCCGAAATTTGGGGTGAGCCCGACGAGCGGCCGCTATGGCCAGACAAGGGCTACGACTATCACGACAACGACCACTCGCCGGTCGACGAGCTGGTCGATAGTGGCCTGGCCAATCCAGTCCATGGCACCGGTAGCAGCAGCGCCATTATTAGCCCAGCGGGTTGCCAGTTGGCTGACGTCGAAAAATGTCCCACCGGCGTGGCGCAAGGCGCTCATCTGGTGCCATTGCGAATCAACGTGTCGGTAGTCAATTTCTCTACACGGCGTTTGGCACAAGCCTTGCTGGATGCATCAGGCACCAATCGTGAACGGGTCAAGGTCGAAACCGACCTGGCCTCGATTGCCATGGGTGGGCCGCCGAGCTGGACGCTGTGGCGCACCGTGAAGAAAGCTGAAGAGCGGGGCTACATCATCGTTGCTGCTGCTGGAAATTACGTTCGAACCGTGGTTTGGCCAGCACGTTTCAAGTCGGTGATCTCCATTGCCGCGGTCAATGCCGAGTGCAGACCCTGGAAACACAGTTCGCGTGGCAGCAAGGTCGATATTGCCGCGCCGGGCGAATCGGTGTGGCGCGCCACCATGGCCGGTGACGACCACGATATTCCAATCACCGGCATGGGCACCGGCACCACCTATGGTACAGCGACCACATCGGGCGTCGTTGCGCTGTGGGTGGCCAAACACAAGGGCAGCACCGAATACGAGGCACTGAAACAGCAAGGCAAGCTCACGGACGTATTGCTGAGTTTGCTGCAAAGCACCGCCTGGCGTCCCAACGAGGCAAATCAGCCCGATGAGGCCGAGTGCGCTGACGATGCCGACTGGGATGATGGCCGCTATGGCGCGGGCATTGTCGATGCCGAGGCCTTGCTGAAGGCATCATTGAGCGATGTCGATACTGGCGGTGATGCAGCCGATGATCTAGACCAGTTGCCGTTGTGGTGGTCGATGTACACGGATGGGGAGTCGTTGCAGCAGGCACAACGCGATTTCGTCCGAGTGTTCCCGCAGCGCCCGCCCCTCGCGGTCGAGGACGTGGCCCACTTCGAGTCGGAAATCATGCATCACTACGCCACTGACGAAGCGACTACCGAAGCTATCGATCAAGTCCGTGCCGGTCGGCGCACGGAGCTTGCCTACAGGCACATCCGCATGCGTCTGTTGCAGCTCGATAGCTCCAATCGACTGCGAGCTGCGTTAGATTAGACCTGTGAGACCACGAAACGCACTACTGTCGCTACTGGTTCTGGCCTTAATGGCCGGATCGCCGCTGGCTTCCGCTCAGCAACAGAAAAAGTATGCCTTGTTGATTGGCATCAACATATACACCAGTACCAGCCTGATCAAAAAGGAGTTGAAGTTCGCCAAGGCCGATGCCTTGGGTCTGGAGGAGGTCCTGGAGTCTCGAGGCTGGGACACCGTCGCCGTGGTCGATGAGGCGGCTGATCGGCGTCGGATTATTCGCGAGCTTCATAAGCTGGCGTTGAAGGCTGGTCCATCGGACAAAGTGCTGATCTATTTTGCCGGGCACGGTGTTCGCGACCCGAGGGGTAAGGGCACAACCTACTGGGTGCCCACCGATGCAACGGTAGAGAATCTCGTTGCCGATGGAATTCGACTCAATCACATTCTTGAGTATGTCAACGAAATCGGTGCGCAAGAGAAAATTGTCATACTCGACCATTGTTACAGTGGCGACTTCGATACGGCGATCAACGTCGTTAATGATGACAGTCGTGATGGCATCGGCATTTCAAGCGTCACGGTCAACGAACGCGACCTGTTTCCGGAAGAAATCAAAAGGTTGGAAACCTACTCGGAACCAAGACTGGTGATCTTGGCGGCAGCACGTGGGCCCGCCTACGAGGACGACGACTGGGAACATGGAATGTTTACCAAAGCGATTTTGGACACTCTAGCCAACCCGCAATCCGACACATCGCCGGGCGACGGCAAGATCTCATTGGGTGAACTTTGGACGGCGCTAAATGTTGCCATTGAAGCGATGGCTGCTCAGAAAAACGTCGAACAAAAGGCGCTTTCCAATGCGTTGATCACGCAGATGAACTGGCAACTGTTCGATGCTGCGGTAGAAAACTTCGAAGAAGAAGCCCAGGAGCTGACCACGCTATTGGCTCATTTGTTGATGGAGGCCCACCTGGAACCTGCCGTCGTTCAGGTCTATCGCGACGTGATTGCCAACATGGAGGCCGATGTGGCAGGTGGTGTCGAGCCCACTGAAACGACGCTGAAGTTGATCCAGGTTCTGCGTTCGGCACGAGATCTGGGCGTTAGCCAGGGGTCGGCTCAGGTGCTGAAACAAGAGGTGGTGCAACTGGGCCTGGTGGAGGGTGAAGTATGAACGTCGTAGCTCGCCTCGCTGTGCTGATGATGGCTACCTGGTCATCGATCGGACTGGCCATGTACCCCTCCGAGTCGGTCAGTCAACGCCAAGCGCTGATCATCAGCGATGAAGCCAATGGCCCGTCGGCAGACCTTGCCAATGTACTGGAGCAGCGCTACGGCTTTTCTGTGACCGCCTTGCTCGGTCGTGATGCCCGGCTGGCCAATATTGAGCGTGCCATGTTCTCGATGGCCGAGAAGGCCGGCGGCAACGATGAATTGCTGCTGCATATCTCGTTACCGATTCTACGCTCGCCGGAGCTGGCCTATTTGCCCGTGGGCTCTGCTGCTGAAGATACCTGGGACCATCTGCCATGGGCGACGTTGCAGCGCTGGCTCACGCATATGGCGGGCGGACCGATGTTGATCACCTTCCCCGGCTGCAGCAGTCCCAAGGAGTCGGCCTACGGTGATGACGCCTTGCAGGAGCTGGCCTACCAGGTCGGCAAACAGCGCTATCCGGTCGAGGTTCTGATGCTATGTGACCTTGAATCGGTTCGTGTCCAACGGCGCGACCCTGAAGCTGGTTTTGTCGGTTGGCGCGGCGAGGAGGTGTCGGCGATGTTGGCTGAAATCCTGGACGATGCGCTCAATCGCCGATCGCTGGACTCACTCAACGCACAATCTCTGGATGCGAGTCGAGTGGCATCGATCCTGGATCGGATTGGCGGCGATAGCCTGCAGATCAATCTTGTGACCATTCCTCTGCATCTGAGTGGCCAGTTTCGTTTCGTACCGGTAGAAAACAACAACGCCTACGAGAGTCGGTATGTTGATGCTGCCTCGGTCACGGTGTTGCAGGAAGTTCTGAAGGATTACGCAGGCGCGGCTGCTGACACGCCAACACTACAAGACGACTTCATTGCGTTTGCCGCTCAAATCGGACTATCGGCCAATGCCATGGCTGCTGGTGCCGGTCCGTTGGCGACGGCCGATTCCTTGGGATTGAGGCGCACTGCCATTCGCTCGCTGGTTGCTTTGGGCCAGGACAATCGCGCAGCCCGTGATGCCTTGGTCGACATCCTGGCCAATGCGGACGATGCTGCTGTGGTGCGTCGCGATGCGGTCAATGGCCTTGCCAGCCTGTTCTCTGACGGCGCCAGGGCCGTTGAAATCGATGCCTTGAAGGCTGCCGCAGAAGACAGTGACGCTTTTGTCCGTGATGCGGCGATTGTTGGTCTGGCAAAAAGCGGCCAGACGGATATTGCGGATTTCCTGGCCAATGCGATGGCCGATGAGCAGGACGCCCGGGTGCGCCGCTCGATCCTGCTGATGCTGACCAACGCCAAACGTGCGCAAGATGCGCCATTGTTTGTGGCCGCTTTGGCGGACGATGATGCCGGCGTACGTTCGCAAGCGGTGGCTGCCCTGTCAGCACTGCCCGCTGATCAATCGATAAATCAGGCCTTGCTTGGCCGCCTTGCCCAGGAGCCGGACGCCACGGTGCGCACCAGCCTGGGTTATGCGCTGGGCCATACCGCACCAGAAGGGGCACAAGCGGCCAATATTCAGGCCCTGGTCAACAGTCTCGGCAGTGACCCGTCGTCCTACCCGCGTGTGGCGATGGCCAAGTCACTGGGCGAGCTGGGGGGTGAGCAAGCGGTCACCGCATTGCGTGCTGCTTTGTCAGAGGACAACCCCGCCAACGTCCGCATTGCCAGCGCGCAAGCCCTGGGTGAATTGGCGGCCATAGAGGCCACACCGAATTTAATGGCGGCGACTGATGATTCGGAACCGCGCCTGCGCATTGCTGCCATTGAGGCCTTGGCGGCGATCAACACCACCGATGCGGCCAATGCCATCTGGAATCGATTGAGCATCGATGAAGACTTAAGGGTTCGAGAGGCCGCTCAACAAGCGTTGAAGACCTTGCCGGTGGATAGCGACCGCATTGCCGATCGCTTAAATAGTGATCAGGTGCATGTGCGTCAGGCGGCTGCAGCGCAAGTGGCCAACTCCAGCGACCCGGCCGCTTCGCGCTGGTTGCTGGAGGGTCTGGAGGACAATGACAACACCGTGCAGCAACTATCCATCTCTGGTTTGACGCGATTGCCAGTCTCTGAGTACCGCGACACCATCCGCGATGTTTTCGACAACGGAACGCGCCAGGCCAAAGTCAATCTGGTCGATACCCTGGGCCGAATCAGTGGCGACGATGAAAGCTGGGCCACCGATTGGCTGATCCGGGCCGCGAGCAGCGACACCCCGGAAGTCAAAGCCGCTGCCGTGCGAGCGTTGGGGCAGCAAGGTGGCCGGGAGGGTTTGCAAGTGGCCTTGGAAGCAAGCCGTGACCGCTACGCCCTGGTCCGCGATGCCGCCGCCGAAGCGCTAGGCCACTACACCCAGCTCGCCGAGGCCACGACCCGCCTGCAGGAGCTGGCCAAACAAGACAAAGACGCCGACGTCCGCGAATCCGCCGTCAGGGCGCTGAGTAGACCGTCCCGGTTACGCATTCGCTAGGACGCTGGCGCGCAGTGTTGTTTCTCGCGAAGGCGCGAAGACCGCGAAGGGAAATCACGTTGGCGCTTTGAGAAGATGGCCTGAAGGAAACAAGTATGTGCGTGGAGATAGGGGTAGCGAATGGCGATACGTATTCGTACCCGGTTCAATGATCACTGTTGCAGGGGCTTTTGCCAACGTCGATGGAAGAAGATTCGACCTTGGTCACTAAGGTCCATTCTCAGATCGATCTCAGTCATTTCAATACTTTGCGTTCTTCGCGTCTTCGCGAGAAACAATCCCCAGGCAAATCCAGTGTGCATTCATCACGAAAGTTCTTTATCGAATCTGCCAATTCCACCCTTCGCGTTCTTCGCGCCTTCGCGAGAGACATCTTCTATTCGTGTTCCGCACTTTCCACATTACGGCTTGGCATAAAGATACAAAGCGATAATTTGCGAAATTATTTCCCAAGAGTATGATGTTCCCCGGGAGAGGGGATAACTATGATCACATCGATTCAGCTGATTAGCGCCATTGTGTTGGGTACGTCTGGCCTGGCACCGTTTCCACCTGATGAGCCTTCCGAGTGGGTTTGCCCATCGAATAGTCCACCTAGCGAACAGCAGCTGAAAGACTTCTGCGATAGCTACCAGGGCGGGTCGTCTGATCCCGGTCTGGGCATGCCGGCCCCCATTTCCGAGCTCGAGGCCAAGAACGCCTACGACGAGGCACTATTGGCCTTCCTGCAGGCAAAGACCTACCGCAAGCTCGATGGCTGGGAAGCGGACAAGAAGTGGCGTTTAACTGGCCCGTACGTTGGCGACTTCCCCAATGGCAGTTCTTACGGTGTGCATCCGGCGGTGCGCATCTGGTACTCCGGGGAGATGGTCGAGTGGATGTGCTCTGATCGCACCATCGATATCGAACCCGGTGCCATGATCATCAAGGAAATGCGTTCCATCGACGCGACTGCCCTGAAGATCGACCCCACCGCCGACTGCATGGTGATCGAAGCCGATCCTGACACCATCGAGCCCAGCTCCTGGGCCGTCATGGTGCGCACCAACACTACCCACGATGGCTGGTATTGGCCGAATCCTGGCCAAAGTGGCAACCCGCCGATTGTTGATCCATCAGCCTTCGCCGAACGCGCCGATGTGCCCGATAGTCCGGTCGACCGCAATCCGCACTGGTACCCCACCGGCGATCTGTTTTCCGATACCAAAATCGCCAATGTGGTCTCCCCATATAGCCTGTTCGGCGCCTACTGCCTGAACTGCCATGCATCGGCAGCCAAGGAGTCGACATTCTCGACGCTGAATAACATCGTCGGCGATGGTCTCAACTACCGCCATTTTGCCGACACCCGCATGAAGGAATTGATCTTCACACCCGCCTTTGCCGGCACCGCGCACGATGGTGAGATGGTCGAGGCGGCCAAAAAGATCAGCGCCAAGGCCGCGGCACAACCCGGTTGGGCATTCACCGAACCCTTGCCCGAACCCGCGCCCGGCTTTGCCGAGTTCTATGGCACTTTGGGGCCCAGCGACTACTCCGGCGTTTGGCCACTTCGTCTGCCCGGCGAGACCTACGATCACATCACCTCAGGCCCGGATGGCCCAGGGCAATTCCTGACCTCGGACCAATGCATCGGCTGCCATGACGCGACGGTGTCCAACGCCTCGACACCGAACATGCTGATCACCGATCCCGAGACCGGCAATGCGGTCAATCTGTCGGTGTATTCCGAGTGGCGGGCCTCCCCAATGGGCTTGGCTGGTCGCGACCCGATCTTCTTCTCGCAACTGCAAAGTGAAACCAACAACCTGCAATCGATGACCGAGTGCATCGAGAACACCTGTCTGCATTGCCATGGCGTGATGGGGCAGCGCCAGCAAGCCATCGATACCGAATCGCCGGACGCCGAGTGCAAAGACATATTTGCAATTGCGCCGCCACCCGAAGTGCCGTTCGGCAAGCCGTTCGCACTGGATCAGGTTACCGAATACCAGGGTGACGGCGCCAAGTATGGTGGTTTGGCCCGTGATGGCATCTCCTGCGCTGTGTGTCACCACATCAGCGAAGAAGGGCTGGATACCGACGCCACGCACACCGGCAATTTCATCACCGGCCCGCCCGATCAGGTTTACGGTCCGTATGAAGACGACACAATTATCCCTAAGCCGATGGAACACGCTTTGGGTATCACCCCGGGCTTCGGTGAGCAAACCAAGAGCTCGGCGCTGTGCGGCTCCTGCCACAACATCTTGCTACCTGTGTTCAATAACGATGGCACGCCGCATCTGGTCGCCACCGTCGATGGGGAAAACCTGTACGCGTCCTATGAGCAAACCACCGCACTGGAGTGGTCGAACTCTGATTTCCGTTACGACACACCGTGTCAGACCTGCCATATGCCGAACCATTACAAATCAATGGACCTGGCCGGCACCGAAATCGCCAACATCGAAAGCAGCGCTTTTGCGCCGACCGACGAGCGCCTGCCGGACGAGGACATCACCCTCACGCCGCGCGACAACTACGCCAGGCACGCTCTGCATGGTCTGAACCTGTTCCTGAACGAAATGTTCCAGCAGTTCCCGATGGTGCTCGGCATCCGCCAGATCGACTACATGGGCGATGTCACCAACCAGCCGGCCCTGATCACCTCATCGCGCTCCATGCAACGCATGGCCAAAAACGAAACGGCCGAGATCGAGATCGTCAACGCCATCGAAACCGACGACGGCTACAGCGCCCAGGTACTGGTCACCAACAAGGTCGGCCACTTCCTGCCTTCCGGCGTCGGCTTCCGCCGCGTATTCATCGAGTTCACGGCTCTGGATGCCGATGGCAACTTGTTATGGGCCTCCGGTCGCACCAACGACCTCGGCGCCATCCTCGACGGCACCACCGACAACATCCTGCCCACCGAATACGGCAACGATGATTCAACCCAATACCAGCCGCACTACCAGATCATCACCGAACAAAACCAGGTGCAGATCTACCAGGAAGTAATCAAGGATTCCGACGGCATCCTAACCACCAGCTTCCTGCGCCGCGCCCAACCGGTCAAAGACAACCGCCTACGCCCGAAAGGCTTCGACCCCGAGTTCTACGCCAAAAACCCATCGCCGTACATCCAGTTGCTGGCGCACACCGATGGCCGTGCCGGCGAAGATCCGTACTACACCGACCCAAGACGAACCGGACAGGATCTCATTGTTTACAACATCTCCTTGCCAGAAGCAGATCGGGGCAAAGTGGCGAAGATGGAAGTGAAGTTATATAGCCAGTCGATACCGCCATCGTATCTGCAGCAGCGGTTTAATGATGCCTTTGCTGAGAAGGATCAGATTCAACGCTTGTATTACCTGACCAGTCATTTGAATGCTGGGGATGGGACGCCTATTGAGTCGTGGAAGGTGTTGGTGGGGAGTGGTGCTCTGAACTTCTGACGGCGTCAATTTGAACATAGACTTAAGTAGTTGCTATAACCTTCAAGGTTTGGCAGCAAAGATAATGGAACTGGGGCTCGTCACTGTCGAAGAGCACCTCGGAGTTGGTTGTTCCAGACTCGGGAATTTTCGGGGCAGGGAACTCACGCTGACGCTGCCGGATCCACCGGAATTCGTCCAGCCGCAAGTGCCAGCCTATATCGCCTGTTTGATTCGCGCATTAGCTGCAGACAACAGTGTTTCTGTGATCAAGATTCAAAGCATTAGCGACGGCACCCGGAGGCTCCTAGAGCAGCAACGTTTCTTCTATTTATTTGATGGATTTGAGAACGTAAATCTGGAGACAATAGAGTCAAGACGAAACATCAAAAGGTCGGCTGAGGAGCGTGAAGAGACCATTATTGAGAGAGTGGGGCCACTCTCATGGATCGAGGCTCATCATTTCGATTTCGAAACGGACGCTACAACAGAAAGCCTTGAGCTCCACCTCCCGGATGCGACGCCTTTACTGAGGCAAGTCTTCTTTGAATGTCTGAACAACCTTCAAATAGAAGAACCGGAAGTTGTTAGAGAGGTGCTTCAGGGCTATCTCACAGAAGTGGGTTGGAATGCAATTCAACACTCAAGGAATGGCACGGAGCCTGGATTCGCCATTTTCGGGGCCCACAAACATTCTCAGGAGTACGGGTTCGACCTGTTTTTGTTGGACTCAGGTCTCGGAATTCCACTTACGATCTCAAGGCATTACTCGGAAATCAAGGCTTCCTACCATAGTCGTACAGAGTACAGCAGAAAATCTGGGAGGTTGCACCTAGCGTGTACTAAAACGGGTACAAGTAGGGCTCAGTACCGAAACAAGGCTCACAAAGAGCAACCGAGGGGTTTACATTACGTTGCCGGAAAAGTATCCGGCCGAGGAGTCCTTGAGGTCAACTCAGACGGTGCGACATTACGCACTTTCGTGAATGGTAGCTCGTGGGGTTTGCGCCCACTTGAGGACTGGAGCGCTCCGCTTCCGGGAACCCAAATTACTGCCAAGCTCCACAGGGAGGTGAGAAAAAACGTTCTCAAGGAAGCGCGAGCGGCGCGTACCCGCAAAAGACTCCAAGCTGATCTAGAAGAGTATACATGCGTAGAGTATTTTCGCGTGCGATCTAGGGAGAGTCTATCGGCGCTGGTGCAGGAAACAATTAGAAATCGAGGGCGCGGAAAAGAGTTGCTGTTCGTGGGGTTCGACGGAGCATGGATGACATCTCGCGAAGAGTTTCAAAAAATATCTGAAAGACACTCCGCTCCATTCTCGATGCTCTCTTCAACAAGACAAAGGTGGACATTCAATCCAGATGGGACGAAGCCTCGGCCAGTTCAAAGTGAGGTCCTGTCAAATGAGGGCTTATTGTTCGGTTTGCTTTACAAGAACAACACCGAAAGGCTCGCAAGACAGGGCTGCTTAGAATCCTCAAATGGCCTGTATTCAGGGAGCTTTCCTCATCGACGCGGCGAAGTCATAACCTTTTTCTCTTTCCGAGAGACCCTGCTAGACCCGATAGAGAACGATCGCTGGCTTTTTTCTTTTTCAACGGCTGCGCTATTCGCCATACAGCAAAAAAAGATTGAACTAGCGGTCGCATTTTCCTACCCCGCAATATCAATGCTTAGCGAGTTCGGTGACCTAAGTTCTAAGGGATGCGCGTTGGCCTATGTCAATTGTATAGACAAGCCATCACACGAAGAGGTTGCCGAATTAGTCAACGTCGGTCAAAAAGTACTTCTCGTCACTGATGTAATCGGCACTGGCGGATTCGTGCGGGATATGATCGATTGCGTTGAAAGAAACGGAGCGATCGTTTCGGGCATTTTGTGTATGGTCGATGGGCGGAGTCACCCTGAACGAGTTGAATCAGAAGTAGGGCCTTTCGGATATGGTGCAGAAGAGTATACGCTATATCGTTGCGCAACGATTCCAGATAGCCCTACAAGTATTTCACCGACGGCACATGGAAAGGTGTATATATCCGACCCAGTAACTTATGCGCCGAAGGCGGTTTCAAGTGACCATGCGGATGAAGGCTTCCCTCGCTCATTGGAGTCATCTATACGTCTGCTCGAAGAACATGCACATGCAATATTTTGTGGGCATTGCAGGACTGGTGGAAAGTCGACTCCTCTTAGGATCGATACTGATGCGCTTGTAATCGCTGCGGCGGAACGTATCGCGGAAGATGTTCGTAAGCTAATGTCTGACGTAAGGGATCTCACGGATTGGAAGGATTTCCAACCTGGTGCAATCGTGTTTCCAAGGTTGGGTGGTCGTACTGGAAAAATTGATAGTTGGATTGGGGAAAGTGAATACGTAAGGTTGGTGTCCAAGGTCACGAGCATTAAAAACAGGATATCTGAATCATCCTGGACATCCAGCCTATGGGAATTTTCGCCTAACTGTTGAGGGATTTTTCCGCTAGCAAATGCGGCGTTCCGGCTCCACAATTGTTTCAGGATATGAACGACAGGATGTCGACTATGGGTTACGCAAGGAGCCACACGATAGAGCCAGGAGAGCCTGGCGCATTTCATCTGATCTGTCGCTGTGTGAGACGCGCATTTCTGTGCGGTGAAGACGCGGCAACCGGGGCCAACTACGACCATCGAAAAGCATGGATAGAGCGTCGGATTATTGAGTTGGCTGAGTATTTCGCGATCGATGTCTACGCGTATGCGGTGATGTCCAACCACTATCATGTCGTGGTCTGGGCTGACCCGAGGCGGGCTAAAGCCTGGAGCGATGAGGAAATCGCTCGACGTTGGGTCCGATTGTTTCCACCGGTGGTCAATGGCGAGGTCAAAGAAGGCATGTTTCCGCTGGCTGAAGAGCGTCTGTTGTCAACACCTGAGCGAATCAGGGTGTTGCGAGAGCGCCTGGGTTCAGTCAGTTGGTTTATGCGCCTAGTCAATGAGCCGATGGCGCGTCGTGCAAACAAGGAAGACTGTGTCTCTGGACGGTTCTGGGAGTCAAGGTTCAAATCCCACGCTCTACTCGATCAGGCGGCACTTATTAGCTGCATGGCCTACGTAGACCTCAACCCAGTTCGCGCTGCGATTACCGAACGTATCGAACAGTCGGATCACACGTCGATCAAGAAGCGGGTTGACGAACTCGAAGCGATTACTGAAGAGGTTGAAAGGAGGGCAATGGCCGGCAGGTCGCTGCTGCCCATTGGCCAAACCGCAGATACCGAAGATGGGCTGGCCATGATGCAGTTAGATCACTACATCGCATTGGTGGATTGGACCGGAAGGATTCTTCGCAACGACAAACGCGGCTACATTCCACCGAATGTAGTTCCCGTTCTTCAGCAACTCGGTATCGAGCAGGCCTCATGGCGCTCTATGGTGATGCGCTATCGTGACTCGGGTTGGGCTTTCGGTGCAATGCAGTCGCTGGTGGAACACGCTGAACGTATCGGCAAGCATTGGCTGCAGGGTTTACGAAAGGACATCATCGACATATCGCCACCGATCAGTGTTCGAAGACTGCTCTAAACAGGCCAGATAGAAATCTCAATCAGCCCTGCCCAAATGGGCGGCTTTCGGCTGCGCCCGCTTTCATAAGGTTGTGCAAAGCACCAATCTGCGCGCCATTTTTCAATTGTTAACCCCACAAAAGTGCTTGAAGAGTGGTCATCGTGCAACGCAAAGGACGTTTTCGGAAAAGAATGGCTGGATGTCCACGACCCCACTGCACGACCCCACACACGACCCCACATTTGAATCGAGTTCACACCAATAGTATGATGATGCACGCATCCGTGTGAGGTCGAGAATGGCTACGAACCGAAAAACGATTACTCTGACTGAGCAACAGAATCAGTGGGTCAAAGCTCAAATTGCTTCAGGCGATTTCACCAATGACAGCGAATATATTCGCGACCTGATTCGTCGGGACCAGGCTCGCAAAAAACAAATTGATGCTCTGCGTGCCGAGTTGCTGCTTGGAGAAGAGAGCGGCGAACCGCAACGATTTGATATCGACGAGTTCAGGACAAGGATGGCCCTAAAGTATGCAAGAGACGAAACCTGAAGCTCGATTAACGCCCAAATCAATTGAAGACCTGGAGTCGATATTCCAGTACACGGCAGATAGGTGGGGTCTAGACAAGGCTGACAACTACACGGCAAAGTTGAAAAACGGATTTCAAACGCTCGCAGAGAACCCATATTCCGGATACGACTGTTCGATTCTCCGACCTGACCTTCGTTGTGCGCACATCGGGCATCACATTGCCTTCTATCGTCCGGCCAGTTATGGCGTCGCCATCATTAGGGTTTTGCACGAACGCATGTATGCTCGATCTCATCTTTGAGGAGATGCGATAGCAAGCAAAAGATCGAGCAAGCAAGATCAGGACACCCTTGATCTGGAAGCTCATACTCGCCTGATTGATTCCGTGCCGAGCCATTGAATTCCTCCCTGATCTCCTTGACCTCCCTGTTCAATATTCTTCTTCGAAACTCGCAGCGCGAGCCTCGCAGAATTCTCAGCGAACTCGGCGGTTACACTTCCAAAACGGCGACTGCCCCGAATACCCTTTCAAGTTTCAAGTTTCCGCGGAAACTTCCCGCCGTATCGCCGTGGTCGATTTCCGTTTCGGATGGAACGAAATGGGATAAGACCCAAGAACGGACCGAAGTTGAGTGCACCACGCCACAGTCGCAACTCAAACGGCGCGACGTTTCCGCGGAAACGTTGGTGACGCCTTCGAGTTCGGATTCCGCTTCCTCGCCGTTTTCACGCAGCGTATCCACAGTCGTATTACAGCTAGTCCAGCTAGTCCTGGACATCCAGAAAAGTGGGTGTCCAACTTCCCTGCGCTGAGATATTCGATAAATATGAAAACGCCTGGTAGTGCTGATACGTTGGACCGTGCCAGCCGCCAATGCACTCAGCATGATCTGCCCTACGTTGTCCCGTACCGAATCAAGGGGCAGGAAGTTCACATTCTCAGCGTATACCATACCTAACGGCAATGGTCGGAGGTGCTCTAGTAAGTAGGGTGTACTGCGGGGTCCAGGCCGGGATCTGCGGTTTTCCATTCTCCATGCTCAATTGCTCAATTTGGGTGTCCGGACCCTTCACCTGACTTTCATCGTCCAACATGATTGGTGAGACATCAAAGTTGCAGCCGCAATTTCAACTACGAGCGCACCGTCAGAGGCTCTGGTCATCGTCGGCTTTGAAGCTCTATTAAGGCATTGCGCTGTTGTTCTGTCATATGCATTCCGCGAACAAAAGTAATGAAGTTCAGAAAATCCTCGGGCGTCATGAACCCTCGGACTGGCGTGACTATTTCGGCGCAATAGAGTTCACTGGGTCTTGCCAAAAAGTGCAGCTTCCACCCCATCCTAACGCCCCGTGTAAATTTGTACACACCTCCGTACTTAGAGGGCTTTATGTCCGCTGGACAGTCAACGATGTTGCTCATCCAGCCCGTTGTTTCCATGATCCGTCCGCATTGGGCTTCATAGATATAGCGGATGAAGTCCTCATAAGATCGAACGTTTGAGAAGGGTGTCAGTGTCTCTGGAATTGATTCTTCCTCACAATCTGCCAAGCCATATCGCCAGACTTCATCGGTTCGCGTTCGAACATTGTTAGTCAGGTCCATACGTTCCAGGAACAATGATTGAATGTGTTGTTTCTCCGCTTCTGTCCAGTCATGGCCGACATGGAAACCAACAATTTGACCATACTCCTGAGCATCCGGCAGGCCAGCGATGGGTTCGAAGAACTCATTGCACGCTATCGTTTCAAATCCATATTCAATGACATGGGTTTTCCAGACCATTTGATATTGGCCTAGCGTCGTTTCATCCCAGGCTCCATCTCGGTCCCCGAGCGAAGGTAGATCTGGCGGGCATGTCACTATGCCTTTCAACACTGCGGGATTGACTCGATCGCCTTGAATAGCGCTGATGCGATCAACAAAATCCTTAAATGACTGGAGGTCGTCGAGGTAGTCGAGGCTGGGAACAAACGCCTCAGAGGCTGTGGCATTAAGGCTTGCTAACGCTACAGCTATCGCAAGTAACAGTCCGTCGAAAAATTTCATGGTGAGCTCGTTCCATGTCCGCGCATTCGTTTCAAATCTACCTGATTGCAGGAGCGGCTGCACTGAGGCTTTCTCCTTTAGCCCATTTCCTTTTGGGCGCAGCGCGCTTCTGGATCCCGGGTCAATGCCCGGGATGACGTGGGGGGTGGCTGTCATGGTGCTGAGTACCAATAATTGGTACTATGAGAGGGCGGTGAAATAGGAGTCAACGCATGGCACGAAATACCAGTATTTCTTTGGGCGACCACTTCACGGACTTCGTCGATGAGCGTGTTCGTTCGGGTCGCTATGCCTCAGCTAGCGAGGCGGTTCGGGCTGGCATGCGCTTGCTGGAGCAAGAAGAAGCAAAACTAGACCTATTGCGCAGAACACTGGCGATTGGCGAGGCTGAGCTTGATCAGGGCAAAGGTATGGATGGCGAGACGGTGATGAATCGGCTCATTGATTGATGGCGAAATATGTCCTTTCGCCTCGCGCTGAACGGAGCCTGATTCAAATCAGCGAATACACCCTCCAGAACTTTGGGCGAGTTCAGAAAAACAAATACCTTCGGATTTTGAGGGAGGAAATGCGTTAGGGAAGCTCTGATTAATTCGAATGCGGCTCTGCTTGACCTGAAGCGTGCAGCTGCTAGGCGCATTCCGCAGGCAATGGCCATAGCCCTTGGCAAGGGATGGAACAACGCAGATGTGCGCTTCAGGCCAAGCCCTTCGGGGCCTGCAGAGCAGCCCACACTCTTCGTTATTCCTTCTCACCAGGCAGAGAGCATGCTGTCGAAGGAAGGTCTCGATTGCGAACTGCTCTGTAGGCCAGAGTCATATTCGAATTAATCAGAGCTTCCCTGGGCTGCGGCTAGTCCTGCGACTGGCAAAGCACGAAACGAGATCAAGAAGGGATATCCCAGTGTGCAGGCTGGACAGCATCACATCTACTATCGAATGGCCTATGGCGGGATTCAAGTTATTGACGTCCTGCACCAATCCATGGAGCCAGACCTGCACTTGTAGTTGTGACTGGGCCTTACGCGCAACGTGCTTCTGGATCCCGGGTCGAGGCCCGGGATGACGATCTGACTCCTCCTTGCTTTCCTTGTGCCTACTTCTACAATCAACAGCCGAGAGGCTGCCGATATTTCCTACTGCGCCCCTAGTCAACACCAAACTGCAGCAGTTCGACCGGCGTTGCCTCTGGCATGTCAATGTTCATAAAGCTGCCGACAGTGCCTGTTGCCGTCACCGTGATTTGAAACCCCCTCACATCGTCTGGTGCCATGGTGCAGGAGCCGCCGCTAAAGGGCAGTTCGACTTCACCAACTGACGTCACTGTCGCTGACGTGATGCAGGCATCACCCGCATAATCCCTCGTGTTGAGAGTAATGCTCCCGGTCGGGCCAAGGAATCCAGTGACCATAATCGTCAGTTTGGTGTTCCCGCTATCGACAAAGTCGATTCCGCCGCCGAGCATCCCGGTGCCCAGAACCCCTGTGTTGATATCCCCAGCGCCATTGTTGATTCCGTCGTAGACCAGCCGGCACTGTGCCAGGTCACCGAAGATCGTTCCGGCAGCACATTGAAACTGACCACCGGAAACCATCGGCGTCCCGAAACCGACCATGCTGCCGTTGTCATCCATAAAGCGAACGACATCGATCGCTCCGGCGACTGTGCCGATCTCGCCCATCGTAAGCTGGTCGGTTTCAAATGTATCGATCACCGGAGCCGATACAACCGAAAAAGACATGCCCATACCTATCGCGCACAGCAAAACCCTCATTTTCTTCCCCTATCGCCGAACCGGCGTGATTGCGATTGTTGACATTGAGTCTAGTTTGGGTGGTGGCAAAGCGCAAACCGCCAACGCATAGACATCAAAGCACCCATGAGGTGAACTCCACTCTCTAGGACCAAGGAACTCGCGCGCGTTGCAACGCGGGTCGAGAGTGCCGTTGAGGCTTTCACCATGGAAGGAAAAAGTTCCAATTCCGCAGCGTTTGTCAATATCCCTTAAGTGGTATTGTTGGTGCCTCGGCGCCGCCTCAGAATATCGCGATCTGGAGTGCGATTGTCGCACCGGAATAGTGGAGAAATCCAACATGACTTTGCAACGTTCTTTTTGCGCCGGTCTGGTCCTGTGCATCGGTGCCGGTACCGCGGCTGCCGAGAGGAATGAGGGCTTTTACCTTGAAGGCCAGTATGCGCCCCGAACCAGTTTTGACCTGGGCCCTCGCCCGCCGACGGTCGGTACGGTGACTGTCCACGACGACGATACCGATTCGGGCTTTCTGATTAGCGGTGGCTATGGTTTTAACCAGTATTTTAGCGTCGGCCTTGGCTGGACCGATCTTGGTAGTGCGTCGCGAACCCTGCGGGACTCGGCTACCAACACGACAACAACATTCACCGCATCCGTCGATGTGATCAGTGCCTTTGGGCAGGGGTTTTTGCCGATAGGTGATGATTTCTACCTGATGGGCAAACTCGGATACGCTGATGGCGATATTGATGCTCGGGCCAGCGGTGCCACAGTGGTCCCGTTCAATGCCAGCAGCTCTGACTCCGGTGCTCTGTTCGGGGTCGGTGCCGGCTACTACTTCAGCGACAATTTTGCCGTCACAGGCGAATGGTCTCGCTACAATTTGGCAGACGACATCGACTACGTTGGCATCGGTGCCAAATTCAGCTTCTAACGCTGACTTTCCGGGGCGGATTTTCCGCCCCGGTTTTTTTTGTATCGGGATTTGAATTCAACTCCTCCATGATCTCCCCGACCCGACGCTCGTACGAGCTCTCTGGGTCCAGGCCCGGGATGACGTTGGATGATGTGGCTGAACGCGAAATCAATCGACCACAGAGATTCCTTGTTCTTCGCACCACGCTCGCAGTTCCAGGTCTACTTGCTGTTGTTCGTAGTCGAACCACTGTTCCAACATGCCGCGCCGTTCCAGCAGGTCTTTGAAGCGGCTATAGGCCCCGCGCTTGCGAAAGTACTCCCAGACCGTGTCCTCGTCGTCCGGCAGATAAGTCGAAGCGAACCTGGTCGCCAGCGGTCTGCCCAGCTCCAATTCGGATTTGTTGGGAACCTCCAGGTAGCGAGTTTCGTCGTCGACATTGTCGGGGAGGGGTTGTTCATCTCCAAATAACCCATCGACATAGGCATCTCCAGTTTCCATGTCGAGATAGACCGTGAATCCGCCCAACTGGCCAGCACTTGCCAGGTCGAACGCGTCCCGAAGCCATTCAAGTTTGATGCTCTTGCTCATGTTCTCTGTCGCCGACTCTGTTGTCGCTTCCTATTGTCGGTTTCGGACATGCTCGGCGTAAAGTCTGTTCGGTTTGCGCGGCTACATTATACGCGCATCGTTTCGTAGACCTTTCTGCTTCGCCGCTCGCGGTGCGAGTCTGAAGAATTTTCAGAAAACCTGGCGGTTGCACTGTTCGTTCGTTGTCTCTAGAAAGCATCGCTTGCGTGTTGAGGGCCAGGCCACGAGGTATGTTTCGCATGTGTTAGCATCAAAGCTTCCCTAGTAAAAAAGAGCAAACGGGAGGGTGAGATGGGCACACGTTTATTGAAGATAGTGCTGGTGGTATTTGTCGGGCTTCAGGGCTGGCTATATGTCGCTGGAAATATTGCCAACTGGGACGCCGGGCTAGCGGCAGTAGGCTATGTGCTGGGCCAACAGGGGCATGAGGTTTATGGCGCGCATATCTTCCCCGCCATCACCAATCAAGGCCTGATCACGATGGCTTTTGTGCTGATTATTGCTGGCGAATTTCTGGTCGGCGCGCTGTCGATGAAGGGGGCATGGGACCTTTGGCAAAACCGTAACCGTAGCGCCGTTGATTTCAACCGTGCCAAGACGTTCGCCATTCTGGGCGCGGGTATGGCATTGGTGGTCTGGTTTGGAGGGTTTGTGGTTATCGGTGGCGCATTGCTTCAAATGTGGCAAACGGAAGTCGGTTCGAGCTCGTTCAATGGTGCCTTCATTTATGCCATGACAAGCGGGCTGGTACTGCTGTTCGTCAATAGTCAGGACTCGTAGCAAATACAATGCTTCTGGATCCCGGGTCCAGGCCCGGGATGACGTTAGGGAGGGTGCGGGTAACGTCGCGGACGAGGCAGCATGACGATGACGCAGGGGGCGACATGAGCAATGGCCCGAACTGCTGCAATATTGGCGAGTGAGTTGGTGCCTTTCCCCAAACTGCTTAGCCGCTATCCGCAGCTACCTACGGTCAATCGCCAAAGCCACTATCGAATATAAAGTCTTCAATTGTCACAATAAAATATCCGAGCTCGGTAGTGGTTGCAGTGGCGCTGTTGGTCCCAGCATCGGCGGCTGTAGGTAAGCTGGTCCATGGTCCGGCAGGGCTGGACGAGTACGCAATTTCAACTAATTGTCCGTTGAAACCAGGAGCTTCACTGGGCAGGTATTTGAGCCGGACGTTGGCCTCGGTCCATCCGGTTCGGTCACTGCTGATCTTCCACATCACACTGGCTGGCACGCCAGGCGGCGTTCCACCAATCATCGAACCTGTTCGATGAAGTTCTACAGTTTCATTTGAGGCCGGACCAGCGTCGAAACCAATCCATACCCGAGAGTCTGGTGACCCATCCATGCTTCCATCGCCAGCGACACCAATGGGATAGTTTCTTTGGTGTTCTCCAGGTGGTGTTGTACCGCGGTATGTGGCTTCATCGGGCGCGGACTCCGGACTGAAAATGACATAATTTTTGCCGCTACCGTCTGCGAACAAGGGAGCGCTGACGACTATGTCTGGCAAGCCGTCCTGGTTGGAATCACCGATACTGGAAACACCGGCGGCGGCACTGTCGTAAAGGCCCTCGCCGAGCATAGAAAAGCCACCGTCGTCGAGCACGCTCAGAAGTACAGTCGCATCGTCGGCCTTGCCGAAAACCACGTAAGCTTCGCCCTCATCAACGATTGGTGGTCCTCCCCAGGAATCGCCGGGGCCAACAGCGCCGAGGATTACATCAGATAAACCATCTCCATTGATGTCTCCGGCAGCGGCGACTGCTCGGCCCAAGTAGTCGTAGGACTCGCTTGACTTAATTCGGAAACCCTTGGTGCTCAGATTGCCCAGCGCAACGGTCGAGGTATCGGCCTTCCCGAATACTACGTAGCTCTCACCATGATAGCCGTAGCCGTAGTTCTGACCGACCCCAGGGGCACCAATTACAAGGTCAGCGAGGCCATCACCATTTACATCGCCGGCACCAGACACAGAGCTGCCCGAGTAATCGACGTCGTCAATTCCGTGAATCGCAAAACCATCATCGCCAAGCGCGTCAACTAGGACTTTGGCTTCGTCAGTCTTGCCGAAGATGACATAGCTGGCTCCAACTCGGAAGCCGCCCGCAGGTTCAACGTAGGGTGCGCCAATGATCACGTCATCCAGGCCATCGCCATTCACATCGCCGGCCCCAGAGACTGAAAATCCTGACTGGTCGCCAGCGGCCGCGCCAAAAATCGCAAAACCACCCACCAAGGTGCTGAGGTCAACCGGGTCTGAGTCTGTTTTGCCAAATACAACATATGACATACCGGCTGCAGCCCGGTCATACGGGTCTGCCAGATGCGCCCCAATGACAATGTCGGCAAGGCCGTCACCATTGACATCTCCGGCACCTGAGAACGATCGGCAGGCGCGGTCTTGTTCGCTAGCGCCGCGAATTGGGAAACCACCCTCTCCTAAATTGTCCAGGTCAACAGGTGATGCATCTGTTTTGCCAAAGACAAGGTAACACTCCCCCGCGTTGTAGAGTCCCAAAGCGTCGGCAAAAGGTGCCCCAACAATCAGGTCCGCGAGGCCATCACCGTTAACGTCTCCGGCGCCCGATACAATGCTTGCTGCGTCGCTTGCGAGTGCGCGATTGAGCTGAAATCCATCCCAGAGTTCGCTAGCTAGATCGACTGGGTCAGGTGAAGGGCGACCGAACACTACGTAGTTCTTGCCTTCGGCGCTCGCTCCCCTACCGCCAAGAATCAGGTCGCCGATACCATCGCCATTGACGTCGCCGGCACCCGACACGGAAGCACGAAGCCCATCGGTTGCCTGCCCTGTGATTGTGTAACCCTGGTCGCCTAGATTGCCTAACTTGATTTGGCCACCTGAGACAACTGTGGCTAGCGAAACTCCCAGGCCAAATTGGATTGCGGAAAACAATCGAGCACGTCGCCATGACATATTATTATCTCCATTACTTGACGGTATTTGTAGACCGCCGATCCTACTTGTGCGTCCTTTTTTAGCACGTTGATCGGAATAGAGCAATCGGCAGGCTGGCCGGTTATATTGCGACGTGGATGTTAGCTCAAGTTCCCTACGGCATGTTGGTCGGATCTAGAGGTAATGGCGGCGAAATCGCGGCCCTGCTGCCGAGGTAGTAAGGGAGAATGATGGCAACAACCGTCACTGGACCTCGCGAAACGCCTTCATGTCGAAGGAGACTCCAGCCCCAGGCCAGCATGTCCGCACTCAACCTTCTTTTGGGCCGATCAGTATAATCACCAGTCAACATTAACCATGATGATGAGTGGGGCTAGCAGGTGATTGAAGCTGTGCAACGACATGCACTGATCTTTGGTGCCACCGGTGCGGTCGGGCGCGAGCTGTTGGGTCTGTGCCTCGAAGGGGACAGGTAGTCAAAGGTTTTGGTGATTGCGCGACGACCCACCAAAATAGAACGCGAAAAGTTGCACTGGGTCGAGTCTGAGTACGATACTTTGGATCGCCTGGATGCCATTTCCGGGATAAGTGGTGGGGACGCGTACTGTTGTCTCGGTACGACGATCAAGGCAGCCGGAAGCAAAGCGGCATTTCGACGGGTCGATCATGACTTTGTGCTGAACGCTGCCGAGTTTGCACTTCGCTGTGGCGTGAAGCGGTTTAGCTTGGTCAGCTCGATTGGGGCCAATGCTCAATCGCGATCTCTATACACTCGCACAAAGGGTGAAGTCGAAGCGGCGCTGATCGCGATGAAATTCCGTTCGCTGCAGATCTTTCGCCCATCGTTACTAAAGGGAGAGCGCGACGAATTCAGGCTCGCTGAGAGTATCGGAAATTCGGTGGCGGTCCTGATGAAACCGTTGTTTTTCATAGGGCTGCGCAAGTATCAGCCGGTTGAGATCTCGAAGCTAGCTAAAGCCATTTATGACAGTGCTGACCAAGAAGGCGCAGCTGCTGTCCGCGTTCTCGAAAGTGACGAGATTCAGTCGTATTGGGACGCAGGAGGGTAGGGGATGACGTGGCAGCGGTCATCCGCTCATTTTCTCACGAAGCTGTTTCCTGCCTTCACGGCTCACCCTTCTTACCACACCATCGCTTAGCCGGACCTGCCAGTAGCCGCGCTTGTGGCGTGACAGTTGTTCGATGTGGTTTACGCGGACAAGTGTCGATCGGTGGACTCGAACAAAGCCTCGCCTTTTCAGTGCCTCGTGCAAATCAGTCAGCGACTCTCGCAGCAAATAGTCGCCGGCATCTGTGTGCAGACGGGCATAGTAGCCTTGGGCTTCGACCCAGTGAATGGTGTCGGCCTTGACCCAGTGCCGGTCGCCGTTTTTCATTACGCTCCAGCCTTCCGGTGAGCACGGTGCGCTGGCCACTGCCGAGGCCGTTGCTGGCTGCTGTTGCGCTTGTCGCACGCGGAAGACGGCCAGGACAATGGCGTAAAAGGTCAGATCTATTAGTGTCCAGAACAGGAAGAAATAGGCGAAGACGCCATAGCGTGTGTCGGCGTGGCCAACGAATGGGCTGATGTCACTGCTGACCCCGCGAAACCACAAGTAGTGCAGAGCGATCAGTACCGAGCCCAGCAACAGGTGAATGAACCACGGACGATATCTGGCGGCCCATATCGACGGAATGATCGCAATCCAGGGTGACCAAACGAGAAGTTGCCAGTACAAGGTATGGCCAAAGGAGACGTTGATGTCATCCCAGCTGGCACGTTCCCAAATTAACACCGCCATCAACACGGCCACCAAGGCGACTGCAACGACGGTTACGAATGTCTCGACGCGTTTTGTCTTGAGGGCGATAACCACATGCGTATATTACGCTCCTGTCCCAGGTTAAGCGTGCGCAGGTCGTAATGCATTCTAGTCAACTTCAGGCAACTGGTATTTGTCGTCGCTGACATCCACTTTGCGATAGGTAAATCGCCAACCGCCGTCGACTGCAGTGCCTCCCTCCGGGAAATTGATGACGCCGTAACTAACCACCGGCATGTACAGGTATTCCAGGGGCTCGTTGTCGTACATCGTTCCCCAAATCACGGGTTGTCCCGTATCGTCAATGACCCACCAGCCCAGGGCGGTACCGCCCTGATCGTCAACGTACACCTTGTTCGGCTGTTGCCAGCGCAGCACCAGGTCACTATCCTTGATCGCCAGACGTCGAATCATGGTGTAGAAATCACGTGGCCAGAATTCATTCGATTGCTCGACTTCTTCAGCCGATAGGTCACGCCGCACGCTATCGCGTTTATGCCATCCGGCCGATCCATCGAATACGCGTTCAAACGAGCCGGTGCGTCGTTGGTAGCGCATGTGTTCTCGCGGTTCGGTCAGATCTCGCCACGCGTACTCGACTACGGGCTGCGCCGGGTCCAGGCTCCATGCATCGTAAACCAGATACAAGGTACGGGTTCGCGACCAAACCGCAGCACCGCCCAGCCGTTCAACCATCAGTTCAACGCGTTCGAGCGCTTCCGAATCACCGCTCATTTGCGCGTTGGCGGGTACTGAGAGAAGCAATACGCAGGCGGTTAGGGCATGGCGAATCATTGTCGGCTCCAGGCGGTGTAATGACGCTAGCTTGCCTATCGGGGCGCTGTTTGCGGCGCGCTATTCAGCGAACCGTCCGATTCATGCAGCCAATCGACATTGGGTTGATGGTGTCGCGGAAGGCTATCTGACAGCTATGGGGTGGGAGATGATGAGGATGATGTTTTACGGCCTATTTTCAGGCGCTGTCCTGGTCGGAAAGCGCGGCGGAGGTGAAGTGGTGTACGATTTGGCATTCAGCACTGCGTATTCGAATTGATCACAGCTGAGTCGGCAGGTGGGAGGAATCTAGTTTGCTAGGCACCTAGTCGGTATGAGCCCGTCACCTGAAACGGCGCCAATTCGACCAAACTGGGAGCTGCCGCAATGAATCGACCTTTCTGCTGTTACCGCACATCCGTTATCAACCTTTTGGCTGGACTTGTTTGTCTTGTTATTGGCGTGACTTTGTCGGCGGAAGAGGCCGACAGATCAAATCACCCTGCAGTCGCGGGCGGATTGCAATTGATCCTGCAGCTCGATGGCGAGGTGCTACATGAGCGAAGCGTGATGGCCATTTCGAAAGCGCCGCAAGCAAATATGGCAGCTGATGGCTGGTCGTTCGCGCTGGTGCACGACGGCAAGGACGTTGGCTTGACCTCACGCGTCCACTTGAGCCCGCCAGCAGATCCCTCGCGACTAGTGACGATTCGACTGGCCTGGCCGAGCGTCGGAATGATCGGAGAGCTTCGCGGCGCGGATGGTCGTACGATTTATCGAACGGTGTTTGATGCCGAGACGCTTGAGCGCGCAATAACCAAGTCCGATCGGTTGCGGCTAAAGGCATCGTCAAAAACTGGCGGCAACAACGACACGGCAGCAGCTCAACGCTTGCAAAGACAGTTGCAGTGGCAGAACGACTCACTACAAGCTGAAGTGGAAGCGCATCACCATGCCGATGGTTTCGTTCCGCCATTGAGCGATCAACTAGGGGCCTTGCCCAGCGTTGATCGCGACGATCTGAAGCTGCAACAGGCGTTCGACGACTTCCTGCGCCATCGAACGCCAGGTACCGATCCGAAGGACGTTGACCCGCGCCACCTGTTCTCTGGTCCCTATCGCGACAAAGGCGCTGCCATTTATCAGTCCACGGGAACCACGATCAATGGCCAGCTTCTGGACTCTGATGGCGCTCCAGTCATGCATACCTGGGTGAATTTCTACGATACGAATTACAACTATCAGGGCGGGTTTTACTCGGGAGACAACGGCCATTTGCAGGTTGATTTGCCCACGGGTGAGTACCTGCTATACATCTATGGACCCGCGCCGCTGGTGCCCATGGCAGGGCAACCGTTCGATTTATCCGAGGACGGGTTTGAGATCGTGTTGGATATCGGCGTGACGCTGGATGTGGTGTTGCGCCAACCCAATGGTGCTGCCGCCAGTTTCAATCCGCCGCCATGGGTGTGTGTCTTCCCGGCCTGGGACCAGGGATTGGAAATGACCTATGTTGGCGGCTCGTGCGTCAATGCCAACGCCGGCACGCTGACCTTGGCCGCGGACCGGCCTTACAGAACCCATGTCAACGACTTGCCGCACCCGTGGATTTCGACGCCTGTTGAGGTGACCTTGAGTGAGTCCTCGACAATGGATGTTCAAGTCATTCGTGGCCGCACCGTCACCCTGCTGGGCGAGGGTGGCGACCCATTGCCATTCGTGGATTTATGGATGTATGACGACAACGACGACTATCTGGGCTATCGCCGCACCGATGATCTTGGCCGATTCGTGGCTGACTTGCCGACAGGCCAGTACGCGCTGGCCATTTCACCACCGGCACCGTACCTGCGCTGGTCGCGCAAACAGGTATCTATTGACGGCCCAGGCGACATATCGATTGAGTTGCCAAAAGGGGCAGTGATCGAGCTGGACTTTGCTGGCATTGAGCCACCCGCGGAAGGTTGGATATGTGTCTATTTTCAGCAAACGCCGACAGGTGCCTACGCCGGACTTGGAGGGAGCTGTAGCCACGTTGCCGCCGATGATCCGCAGTTGATCCTGCGCAAAAGCTGGCCGTATCGAACGTACAGTTCCAGTTTGCCAGTTCCTTGGCTATTACTGCCCGAAACACTATTTTTTGCTGGCGACGGCACCTACCAGGCGCCGTTGCAGCTCGGTGTTGAGGTCCCGATTTCGGTGCAAGCCCACAATGGTGGCGCCTTGAGCTTCAATGCAAATGGTCGTTGGCCAGCCGGTGCTTCCTATCATCAAAGTCTGCAGGCGCTGGTTTTGCCGCAGGGCCACGATCCTTTGGTGGTCGACATTGATCCGCATGACCCGGCCTATGGCTACTACTCAGCGCCGCCAAGGGTCTACGCCGAGGGCGATGCCATCGACGTGACTTTGCGGCAGAAGGGGCAACTGACTGGCACCATCACCGGTGATGATGGGCAAGCAATATTCGCCTATGTTCGAGCCTATAAGGCCGGGCGGTACGTCGCCGGAACCAGGACCAGTTCCAGTACGGGCGAGTATGAACTCTACCTGCCGAAGCAAACGTACCGTATCGATGTGATCCCTATCGTTGGCCGGTGTTGCGAGCTTTATTTGCCGACGCAGACCTATAGAAACATCCAGGTGACAACAGGCTCGGAACTTGATGCCGTTGTTGAAAAAAACACCGTCGACCTGAATCTGAACGGCCCGAATCAACGTCGTCGTGTCGAGGTACGTCAAGACGACACATTGCTCAGCGTCGGTTACTACCAATATTGGGAGACGCCGAAAATTGCCCCTGGCATCTACGACTTGACCATTGAGGTGGTCGGTTATCGTCCGAAAGTTTTCAGTGACTTTGATCTAACTCGAAACCGCACAGTCAACTTGAGTTCTGCGACACCGCGAACATGGTCCGGCACACTCAAGACCGCTGATGGCCAGGTTGTTGAAGGCGTACAAGTGTCCGCATTTGACGAGGTCCAGCAGAGGCGGTCGGCCGTGCTCACCGATGCTGCAGGTCGCTTCGATGTGCCGATTGGCAAAGACTATTCGGTTCGTTTCAACCAGCCAAGGACCGGCCAGTCAATACGATCGTTGCAGAAGGTCGATCGCCTCGTCTCTCGTGAGCAGGATGTGATTCTGAAAGACCTTCAATTCGAGTCGATGGACGGCGATTTTGGCCGAGTCTACACATCGAATTCACCCGATCCATACAAGGTCATTATCCTGGCCGAGAGCTATCACGAGAACGCCGAGTCGTATACCGATGAGAACGGGAACGGGGTTTGGGATGGCATCTTTTTTATCGATACTAACGGCAATGGTCTGTGGGATAACGGCGAAAGTTTTTCGCGCTATGGCGATGTTGATTACCCGGTCAGTGGTGAAAATCCCACGCTTCAAAACGAGCCGTTTGATGATGCCAACGGTGACGGCTATCTGAGCTTCGGTGGGCGCCAGGTGTTTGAGCAGAACGTCAGAACTTTTGTGCGTGATTGGCTGGCTGCAGATTTTTGGCGCGATAACCAGGACAAATTCGAAGTCTATGCCTATTTCCAGGATTCACCGGAAGAGGGTATGGATCTGATTTCTGTAGACAACCAGGTGTTGGTCGATCGCGATACACCGCTAGGTGCGGTCTTTCGCCTAAACCGTCACCTATTGGGCGTCGATTACACGGCGGCGCTTGAGTTGGCAACATCGGTCATGCCCGATTTTGACGGCATTGTTGTGATGATCAATCAACCGGTGCCGGCCGGGCGCGCCAATTCGTTTCAGCTTTACAACGGTGGCGTCAATCAACCGGTCAATTCGAATACGCCTTCGCATGAGTACGGGCACTCGGTCGGCGGGCTTGCCGATGAGTACTCAGAATTCCCAGGAAACTATGATGGGCCAGAGCCGTGGGCCAACAACGTGACGAAGTTCAATGAAGCCGATCACCTGCCATGGACGATGGATGAAGGCGCAACGCTGTTCTCTGTTCCATTTTCCAAGGGCCAGGGTCACTTTGAAGGTGCATCTTACCGTCAAGGCAGTGTATTTCGACCTACTTACGTTTCAAAGATGAGTTCCAATAGAGACTACTTCAATCAAGTGTCGATCGATCAGCTTTGGGACAACGCACCTCGTCTCGGCATGACAAGAACGCTTGATGCGGATCTTGATGGCGACGGCATGGATGAATGGGTGTTGAGGTCTCGGCGGCCAGATGCTCTGTTTGTTGGACAGCATCTTCAGCACGACTCGCTTTCGGCCGGGTTGAGCAATGCGGTGTGGAGCCCTGACTGGCAGATCGTGGGCACGGGAAATGTTGATGGCTTGAGCAGTGAGGTCATGTTCGCGCGACACCAAGGCACTGGAAAATATCGAACGTTTGTCGTCGGCGAGCAATTGGTCGCGTCGTCGCCTCTTGCGGGGTTGCCGACCTCATCGGCAATGCAGGCAATAACAATCGCTCATTTCGACTCGGACGGTCAAAGCGACCTGTTGGCCCGCAACCGCAGCACCGGCAAATGGAAACTGTACTTGTCCGGCAACGGACGTTGGACCGATGCCGGGGTATTGCCATTCCTGTTCCGTTCGACCGCATGGCGTTTGGCAGGACATGGCGATTTCAATGGAGATGGTATAGAAGACGTCGTGTTGCGCAACGCGAACGGTAAATGGAAGCAGTACATACTCAATGGTTCGAGCTTCATCTCAAAGCGCAATACCAACTTGCCGCGCAACACACAGGTCCAGTTGGTTGCGACAGGTGATTTCAACGGAAATGGCCGTGACGACGTTGTTCTGGTCGACAAACAAAGCGGTGACTTTTTGGTGGCTACCAGCAACACCAGCGGCGGTATTGGCCGTGCCCGTACGGTTTCTGGCTTGCAAGGCCTGGCCAACGCCTGGAGTGTGCGGGGGTCAGGTGATTATGACGGCACTGGCCGCGATCAGGTCCTGTTACGAAACAAGACCGATGGTAGCTGGCAACAAGTGAGCTTCGAGGGTGGCGCCGCAGGTCGGGCCACGCTTGCGTCAGTAGACTTGCCCGATAGTGGACGGTATAGCCACTGAGGCTGATCAGGCCAGAGCGGGTTGATTGGATGGACCGGCATTTTCAAACCATGGAAAATGAAGACCTTTCATAACCGCGCTTCTGAAACTTCGTGTCCGCGTTAGCCATGGATGGTTAATCGTGGACTTCCTCTAACTAGTGCACGGCTAAATGATGGGTCTTGGGGTGAAGTCAACGGCCAAGGTGTGCCAATTGTGCATAATCAAAAGTATTACTTACTTTCGTGTCTGTAGGTCCTGAGGTAAGGCGCTTGTGATCAGGTCAACAACTGAGGCGTATTCGCTGCTGCACCGCTTGGGCGCGCCGCATAGTCTACTGAAGCATGTGAAGCTGGTCGGCGAGGCTGGTGAAGCACTGTTGCTCGAACTGGAGGCAATGGGTGTACGGGTCGATCAACGCCTGGTGCGGTTGGGGATCGCGTTGCACGATGCTGGCAAAATTGTCTATCCGCATGAGTTGGCCGATCGCGGTCGGGAGCATGAGCAGGCAGGGGAAGAACTGCTCCTTCGCTACGATGTTCAGCCTGAGATTGCGCGCTGTTGCCTTTCCCATGCGCGGTTCAATTCCATGCAGGTAACTCTCGAAGAGTTGTTGGTGGCATTGGCTGATAAACTCTGGAAAGGACATCGTCTGGCCGAGCTGGAGCGCCGTGTGGCCGATGGGGTTGCGCAGCGATTGGATCAGGAGCGGTGGGATGTGTTTTGCCGATTGGACCCGGTGTTTGCGGCCATTGCCGCAGAAGGGCCTGAGCGTCTGATGCGGAGCCATTCGGCCTAATGCTCAAGGTCAAGCGCGGCGCGGTTAACCGCTATGGCTCGCTCGATCTGGCCACATTCACCAATCGCTCAGCTTTCCTGGATTGGCCCAACCTCAGGCCCACACATCGATCGAAAACCAGCGCAGATAAACGGCACCAATCGCTTGTGGACTTCATCGAAGTCGGTTGACTTGCACAGGCCATTTGACAGGCTATCGATACGACCGGTGGCGGCGAAAGTCAGCGTTAGCGCGCCAGATAGAAAGTGGTAGCACCACATTAGATCGGCCTCATCGGCTTCCGGCAGTGTCGCTCTTAGCGCATCAAGAAAGCGGTGCACCAGGGGGTCGAAGAACTGGGTCATGATCGAGCCACCGAACTCGGGCGTGTTGTTGATCTGTCCGAGTAGCGCAAAGTAATCGCGCCATTCCTGACCGCCGGTCTGGGCGCGGTTCAGCAAGGCGTGGGTGAAGGCATCGATGATTTCATCCAGTGGGGCCGGGTTGGGGTGATGTCGACGCAACACAAAGTCCAAAGCCTGCTGGCGCTCATTGTTGAGCACTTCCGCGCGGCGCAGCATGACCGCGTCGAACACCGCGCGTTTGTTGCCGAAGTGGTAGTTCACCAATGCCGGGTCGACGCTCGCTGAACGGGCGATATCCCTGGCCGAAACGCCATCGAAGCCATGCCTGGCAAATTGCGCTTCGGCGGCATCCAGAATCTTGTCTTTGGTCGACTTCTCAGTCATTTAATCTTGCTGCTCGGCGCGGCCCGTCAATCGACTTGGCATGATACACGCGAAGCCGCGCGGTTTTCATCTTTGTAGAATGAAATTCATCACGTGTTGAAAAAGTTTTAACAATAGATGTAATATGTTTCGCCTTGAATGAAATCAGGCAGGCTTTGAAAAGCAATAGACCTGGTTCGGGGACATGCGAAACAATCTAGAGGACCACGGCATGAATAGCGAACAGCGAGACCCATGTGAATGGCGAGTTCGCCCAATCGTACTGGCCATTGCAATGGCAGTAGCGTCGGGTGTGACGTTTGCACAAGAGAGCAGCGACGACGAAGAGGAACAGGTGGCGACTGAGGAAGCGGTAGAAGAGGCGGCCAACCTCGGCAGCGTAACGGTCACGGCGCGACGCCGAGAGGAGTCGTTGCAAGAGGTGCCGATCGCGGTCACCGCGCTGGGCGAAGATCAGTTGCAGGAGTACGGCGTGCAAACGCTGGAAGATCTCACGGCGCTGGCGCCAAACGTCAAAATCAACGCTGGCCGTGGCACCAACAGCACGATCAATGCGTATATTCGCGGCGTCGGGCAGAACGACCCACTTTGGGGTTTTGAACCCGGTGTCGGCTTGTATATGGACGATGTCTACATCGCGCGTCCTCAAGGCGCCTTGCTTGATGTTTACGATGTCGAGCGCGTTGAAATTCTTCGCGGTCCGCAGGGCACCTTGTATGGCAAGAACACGATTGCCGGTGCCATCAAGTACGTGTCACGCGACATCGTTGGTGATTCGACCTACAAGGTGACCGGCGTGGTTGGGACCGACAGTCAGGTCGATTTGAAGGTTTCCGGCTCGATGCCAATCAACGAGAACGTCTATATTGGGGGTGCGGTCGCCCGGTTCCTGCGCGATGGCTACGGCAACGTGGTCGATGACGGCAGCCCGCAGCAGTACAACCGGGTTGGCGATGAGGTGTCAGACAAGGATGTACTGGCCGTGCGCGGCAGCATTGCTTTCCTGATTGGCGATAGTGGCCGTTTCTCGATCATGGCCGACGCGCTGCGCGACGATTCGAATATTCGCGGCGCGCAGCGGCTCAACGACGACTTCGGCAATCGTTTGCCGAGCCGCTATGACGTCAGGAACGACACGCCGGTGGGCAATGAAGAGGTGGTGATGAATGGCTTCGCGGCCAACTACACGCAGAACCTCAACAACAACTGGGACATGAAGTTCATCGCCTCGTGGCGTGAGGGCAAAACCAAGTCATTCATTGACTTCGAGACCCTCAATACCAACGCGTTCAATGTTCCTGCCCGTTACGATGATTCGCAATCCAGTCTGGAAGCGCAGTTCAACTATCAAAGCGATGATGGACGCTGGTCTGCAGTCACCGGTCTGTATGGCTTCGATGGCGATGCCTGTGGTGCCTTCGACGTGGTCCTTGGTGCAATCAATTTCACCAGCCTGACCCAAGGCTGCGTTTATACGCGAAGCTACGCCGCTTATGGCGACGTCACCTTTGCGTTGAACGAACGGGCCAATATCAGTATTGGTGGTCGCTTCAATCGTGATGACAAGGAAGCTAGCGTCTTCGTTGGCCAGTATCTCGGCGCATTGCCGGGCAATGGCACGTTCTTCAACCCCAACCGGCCACCAGAGGGCTTCACCTTGTTGGCGGTGCAGACCGATTACCAGAATGCGCGCGAGTACGATGACTTCACGCCCAAGTTTTCCTTTGACTATGCTTTTACCGATTCGGTGATGGGGTACGCCAGCTATACCAATGGATTCAAGAGTGGTGGTTTCGACATGCGCGGCAACGAAGCGGTCAACCCGGACACGCGCAATGGCTATGACTCGGAAACCGTCGACAATTACGAGATTGGTTTGAAATCGGTGCTGGCTGACGGCCGCCTGGTGTTGAATGTCACCGCATTCTCGGCACGCTACGAGGATGTGCAGGTGACCACGCAGCAATTCGTTGACGTCGGTGGTATTCCGACCAACGTCACCGCAGTCCTCAACGCCGGTGAACAGCGCAACAACGGCCTGGAATTCGAAGCGTTCTGGCAGATCACCGACAACTTCCGCCTCGATACGGTGCTCGGTTATCTGGATGCTGACTTCACAGAGTTCAAAACCTCTGATCCGAACAATCCGGGGCAGATCATCGACATCTCCAATACGGTCTCACCGATCAATGCGCCGGAGTTGACCGGCTACATTTCCGGTGAATATGTCTGGCCGATGCGAGATGGCGATTTCTCTGCGCGGCTCGGCTATCAGTACCGAGATGACACCAAGACAGCCAACATTACGCCGAGTGTGACTGACCAGAAGGCCTACAGCCTGGTCGATGCGACCATCGCCTACACCACCTATGATGGGCATTGGCGCTTCTCGCTGGATGGACGAAACCTGACCGACGAGGAGTACATCACCTCCGGTTATGACTTCGGTCCTGCCGGTGCCGGTTTGTTGGGTGGCTTGAGCCAGTTGGGCTTCTATGGAGCTCCACGCAGCATCTTCTTCACCGCCAGCTACCGGTATTGATCCTGCATTTGCCCGCCCTGCGGGGCGGGCACTAATGAGCGAGTCTTTATGAGCGAGCTGGGCCTGATCGCGGGCATTGGATTACTGGTCTTCCTGGCCTTGCGCGGCATGAACCTGTTGATTGCCGCGCCCTTGTGCGCGCTGTTGGTGGCGTTGTTCGCCGGCATCAATGTCTTTCCAGACGACGGTGGCGAAAGTTTCGTCACCAGCTACATGTCGGGCTTTGCCGGCTTTGTCACCGACTGGTACCTGATGTTCTTGCTCGGCGCGCTGTTCGGCAAGGTTATGGAGGACTGTGGTGCGGCCGAGGCAGTGTCGAAGTGGGTCACAGATCGATTCGGGGCACAAAGGGCGCTGCTGGCAACGGTCGCTGCCTGCGCCATCCTGACCTACGGTGGGGTGAGCCTATTCGTCGTGGCATTTTCGGTCTTCCCGATGGCCCTGGCCTTGTTTAAACAAGCCAATTTGCCACGACGCTTTCTCCCTGCAACTATCGCTTTTGGGTCAGTCACGTTCACCATGACCTCGGCCGGTTCGCCGGAAATTCAAAACTGGATTCCGATTCAATACCTGGGCACCACGCCCTACGCCGGATGGCAAGTCAGCCTGGTGGTCGCGATATTCATGGCTTCGGTTGGTTATTGGTGGCTGAAACGAATGGTGGGTCGGGCGGTGGCCAATGGCGAGTGTTTTGAGAACAGAGCCAGCGACCCGGAAACGCATGACAAGGCGTTACCAAACCCCTTGGTCAGCATGTTGCCGCTGGCAGTTGTTCTGGTCTCTTCGCTGGTTCTGCACGATGCATTGGGCAAATGGGCGCTGTTGGTGGCCTTGCTGTCCGGTATTGCCGCAGCCGTCATTCTCAATTGGCGCTACTTCCTGACCCCAGCCAAGGCAATCGAGGAAGGTACTCTGGGCTCATTGTTGGCGATCGGCAATACCGCGGCGGTGGTGGGTTTTGGCGCGGTGGCCAAGACCTCACCGGCGTTTGCTGTCGCTGTGGAGATGATGACGGCGGTGCCGGGCAGCGCCTTGATTGGTGCTGCCATTGCCGTGACCACCATCGCCGCCTTGACCGGCTCGGCCTCCGGAGGGCAATCCATCGCCCTGCCGATTTTGGCCCCGGTTTACCTGGATCAAGGCGTCGACCCAGAGCAACTGCACCGTGTGGTAGCGATCTCATCAGGGGCGCTCGATACCTTGCCACACAATGGCTATGTGGTGACTACCATCCGCGCGATTTGTGGCGAAACTCATCAGGCCGCCTATGGCCCAATGGCAGCGTTGACCCTGGTGGTGCCGCTGGTGGGCATGGCATTGGCGATTTTGTTGTTTGTGACTGTGGGCTAGCCCGGACTATTCATGAATAACGCCAAGACTGTATGAATTATCATGAAAATCAATTCTTTACCAAGATTTGCTGAAAAGCAGTGTGTCCCAGCGGCACGCTTCCGGTTTCTCGTCCAAGCTGGCGGCGAATCCTGTCCGATCTCGCTTAAGCCATTGAATCACATGGCTTTGCGCGAGCATCGAATAGCCTTCACCCACCAGCTTGACCGAGAACTCCGGACATTCACGAATAGTCCAGGCGAGGGGGCGTTATGAAACCTATCAGACCGATGAAACAATCGTTCAGAATAGCCCACGTCGTGGCCATCACTTTGGTCGTGATGTCAGCTTGCAGCGCCGTACCTAAACAACCCCGCCTGGATGGCTGGCAACATGAGCAGGTTTCTGCAATAGAGTTGGATGGGGCGAGCGATGACCTGCTGACCGCGGGACTGGGTCTCGACGGATTGCGTAACCCTATGCCGCCAGCGTTTGCTGATCCCCTTGCTCCAACCGCTCAAGAGTTACGACGGCTGGCCTACCACAATAACTACCGCGCCCTGTTGGATCTGACCGACGCCGGCGGCTTCTCGCGGTTGTATGGATTCGGCAGTGATCAGGAAGCCGTTCCGGGGCGCGAGTACCTGTTGCTGGGCAGCAATCCGGCAATCGGATTGAGCCACGTGATGGTTTTGCAGGTGCCCGATACGTTTGCAAGCGATCAGCCTTGCCTGGTGGCCGCGCCGTCTTCCGGATCGCGTGGCGTTTATGGTGCAGTCGGCACGGTTGGGCCTTGGGCTCTGCATAAGGGCTGCGCGGTGGTCTACACCGACAAGGGCACCGGCAATTGGGCGGCCGGACTGGCTGATGGCCAGGTAATGCATGTCGATGGTCGCATGATGCCAGCTGAACAGGTCGATTACGCTGAACCGTTTTCGAGCAGTGCCATTGAGCCAATGTCACCGTTGCTGGCGTTAAAACATGCACACAGCGGCGTTAACCCAGAAGCCTATTGGGGCGATATGGTGCTGCATTCCATCGAAGTTGCGATGCACCTGTTGGCCGACCAGGGTCATCGCATCTCGCATGATGATCTTACGGTGGTGGCAGCCAGCGTATCCAACGGCGGTGGGGCTGTTCTGCACGCCGCGGAGCTCGACGAGGCGGACTGGATTGATGGCGTGGTCGCTTCAGAGCCGATGGTGATCACCGCAGCATCAGACTGGAATTTGTACCAAACCGCGACGCATGCGGCGATTTATGAGCCGTGTGCGGCATTGGCGATGCCAGGCGCCCCAATGGCGGCAGCGCTGGCTTTGGCGCGACCGTTGCTTGAAGCGCGATGCAGGGCATTGGTCGATCTGGGGATGCTTGAGGCTGATCGCACTAATGTCACCGCCATGGCCGAAGCCGCAATGCAGCAGATGGCGCGGGTCGGGCGTCATCCGTCGGCAGCTCCGGCCATGGCATTCAACACCTACGCCAACCTGTGGGGCAGTATCGCTGGCGTTTATGGCAATGCCTACGCGCGCGCTTCGTTCGAAGAACAGCTCTGTGGTGTCGGCATTGCAGCAGTCGGGCCCACAGGGCAGGCGACGCGTTGGCCGGAAGCAAGCCAGGTTGGCTTTGCCGGGTCCGGCAGTGGCATCCCACCCACTTCGGGGCTGGAGATGGTAGCGATTTCTCCAAGTGGCGTCAGCCGGCTGCTATTGGCTCCCGGCGTGGTCGACGGTGCTTTCGATTATGGGCTAGGGCCGACACTTTGCCTGCATGCGCTGGGTGGAAATCCATTGCCTGAGCAAGCGCAAAACTTCGCTCCAAACCCGGCCTGGCTCGCACGCGCAGCATCAGGCCAAGCCGCCGTGGTGCGCAGCGGCGACCCGGGCGATCGACCCGTCATCATCGTGCACGGCCAGGCCGATGGTTTGGTCTATGCATCCAATACCTCGCGGCCCTATGTTGAAACGGCATGGCGAGCTGGCCGCAATCAAGTGGTTTACATCGAAGTGGCCAACGCACAGCACTTCGACGCGCTGCTGGCCCTGCCAGGGTTCAACACACAGTATGTGCCGCTCAGTCCTTACTTTGATCACGCCCTGGAGCAGATGTGGACCCATTTGCTGACAGCAGAGCCGCTGCCGGCCAGTCAATTGATCGATACGACGCCGAGGGCTAGCGATGCGTCAGGCGCAGAAGCATTGAACGCAACACACGTGCCGCCAGTTGGCTCGGACCCAGGAGAGTCTGCCATTTACATGGCAACGGACGGACTGTATGTGCCATCGCGAACGAGGCAAGGAAATGAGTGAGTCGATACTGATCACCGGTGCAGGATCAGGCATAGGGGCTGGTCTTGCCAGGCAGCTCGCGGGCGACAAACGAGTGATTGTGGTGTCGGACGTCAACCTTGAGGCTGCGGAAGAGGTAACAGCAGAAATCTCGCAGGCCGGGTACGAAGCGCATGCGATGTCACTGGATGTCACCGATGAAAACGACCTCGACGCGCTCGCCAAGTGTGCTGATGAGTATCAGTTGGATGTGTTGATCAACAATGCCGGCGTCCAGCATGTCGCTCCGCTGGAGGACTTCGATGCCGAGCGCTTTCGCTTGTTGGTCGATGTTCTATTAAATGGCGCCGCAATGTGCTGCAAGGCCGTACTGCCGGTGATGCGGCGCAAAGGCAGCGGTCGGATCATCAATATCGGCTCGGTCCATTCGCTGGTTGCCTCCCCCTACAAGTCGGCCTACGTGGCAGCGAAACATGGATTGCTGGGGCTGTCCAAAGTGTTGGCATTGGAACTGGCTGATGTCGACGTCACCGTTAATACCGTTTGCCCCGGCTACGTTGACACACCGCTGGTGCGCGCCCAGGTAGCCGATCAGGCGCGCCACCACGGCATGGATCCCTCGGACGTGATCGAGCGCATTATGTTGAGCTCGACGCCGAAACGAAACTGGATCAGCATCGAGGAACTCACCGCAGCGGTGTCCTTTCTTGCCAGTCCATTGGCGCGCAACATCACCGGGCAAACTTTGGTGATTGACGGCGGCTGGACGGCGCAGTAGTTCCGTTACTGATTACGGTCGCGACGCGCGACGTAGCCGTGCAGCTCGGGCGAGTCGGGATCAAGAATGCGCAGGACATCGACCATTCCGGCTATGCCTGCAGCGTTTGGAGCGTTGAGTAGCACGATCAGCCCATCTCGGCTTGCTTCGTAGTAGTAGGCCACGGTGACCACGGACCAGTCAGATCCGCGGTGCCCAATGACTTTGTTGCCTTCAAGTTCGGTGATGTTCCAGCCTAGGCCATAGCCGGTTTTGAGTGGACATTGCGCATCCGGTACCACGCTGCAATCAATACCATCTTGAATGGAGAGCAGCGAATTGCGTTGCATCAACAGATCTTCGGACAAACCATCGCCGCGCATGGTTTTGATCAGGAAGCGGGCGTAATCATCCAGGTTGATCACCATACTGCCGGCCGACGAAAAGCTGCCTTCCTGACGGCACCAGCCTTCGGGGCGACAGTAGTATCCGGGGAACTGACCTTCGGCGTCCAATGACTGTGCAATGCGCGGGAAATTGGCCGAGTCCATACTCATCGCCGCGCTGGTCATCGCGTAGGGTTCAAATACATATTCACGTGCCAGTGTTTCGAATGAGCGCCCGAGTTTTGCTTCGGTGAATTTCGCCAAATATTCGAACCCTTCGCCAGAGTAGCCGAACGTGCTGCCAGGGTCGTTGATGAAGGCCAGCTTTCGATCCTCGGCGAAAAAACGCCAGTTCATGAAACCGCTGGTATGTGACAGCGCCATGCGCGGGGTCAGCTGCTGATGACGTGGATCATCCTCGATGTCCGGGTCCAGCCAGTGCAGATACATCGGTTCATCCAGCGATAGTTTGCCCTGTGTCGCCAGCCGCAAAACGGTCTCTGCAGTGACTGTCTTGGTGATTGAGCCGAGGTCGTATAGCGTCTGGGCAGACGCGGCAACACCAGGCGATTGCTGACCATAGTGGTTGCGCCAGACGACTTGGCCATGCTTGATAACGGCGATGCCAGCGGTGTTTATTTGGTAGCGTGCCATCACCTCCGACAATGAGGTATGCAAGGATTTGCTGCGCTCCGAATCAATCACCGGAATATCGTTCCGGCATCCTCTGTCGCTGAGAGCAAGAATGGGGATGAGTATCAGGCCGGCGACAACGGCACCGATGAGTTTGTACGTCATGCTTGTGATCATCCTTTTTTTGTTCGAGATCATGACTGCAATTTGTGTACCAGGTCTTGTCGATGAAGGTGGTGGCGCGCTTCTGACCGGGTCGCTCGGCTTACGAGGCTTCGAAGGATGCAATGAAAAGCTTGTCAGCCAATGCGGCAGCAAGATGTCTTCGTTGTTGTTCCAGTTGCTCAATGACCGTTGAGTGGTCGGGTGAATCGATCAGGTTGAACGTTTCGTCCGGGTCGTTCGCCAAGTCATACAACTCGGCAAAATCGTGGTCGGTATACACGATGTATTTCCACCGCTCGCTTCGAACGCCATCATAGGCTGGAATTTCGGCCCTGTTTGGTGCGGGGTTGTAAGTGTGCTCTATATAGAAGGTTCGATCGGAATGCAGCAGGACAGGATTGAGCAGCGCCGGGGACAAAGAATTGCCATGACTCAGACAGTTTGGAGGCAATCCGGCAAGTTCAATGATCGTCGGTGCAATATCTAACAGGGTCGCAATATAGGATTCGTGGTGGCGTGAAAGTAGGTCAGCGTGATGAACAATCAGTGGCACTCGTAGGGAAACGTCGTGACCAAGCCATTTGCCCCCAAATCCGCGGTCGCCCATGAAAAAGCCATTGTCACTGGCAAGGATGATCCAGGTGTCCTGACCCCGGCCATTGGCTTGCAGTGCTGAGACAATGCGGCCGACGGCGTCATCAAGGCCGGTGATCATGGCAAAGTAGCGGCGGGACATCACGTCATAGACATCGTTGGCCCACCACAGACCGAATTGCTCGCGATTCAACGATTCCTGCAGAAACAAGGGAAAGCCATTGAACAGATCATCACCCCACGTCGCCGGTCTGGGGAAGACGATAGGGTCATATAGCCCATCAAAACGTTTCGGTGGAACAAACTGTTCAGGTATTCGGGTGTCGGCATGCGGGGCCCAAAACCAGACGTTTAGTACCAGCGGCTGCGAGCGAGGCGTTTGCTCAATGAAAGAGACAGCGGCATCGGCCATACGGTCGGTGTAATGCGAGCCAATCAGGCTTTGATCAATAGGGGTGAATGAGTCGAATTGCTGATCAATCCTCGGTTGATCGAAATTTGCACCATTCTTGCCGACGAACCCACTCCGGTACCCTGCATCTCTAAGGCGCTTCGCAAAGCTGTAGTTGAGCAAGTCGGAATCAACCAACGGCTGATCGAAGGTGTAACCATGCATGCGTTCGTACAAGCCGGTGAGCAGTGAGATGCGACTCGATGGACAAATGGGACTAGTGGCGAACGCCTGGTCGAATACCACGCCGTCGCCAGCAAGGAAGTCGATATTGGGTGTTTGCAAGTCGGGTGTGCGAAAACCCATCGCATCGAAGCGCTGGTCATCGGTAAACAAGATGACGAAATTAGGTTGTGCTGCGACGATGAAAGGGACGAATACCGCCAGCATGTTAAAGCACACACATAGCGCTGAGCGTTTTGTCTTCGCTCGGCCGGTGAGCAATGGATTCGCAGATACAGTGCGGTTTGAAGCGTGTGCGGGCTTATTCATTCTGCTTGGGATGTTACACACACAGCATCGCTTGTCCTAATTCTTGGGGGCTGCACGTGGTTAAGTAGACATCACTCTGCCGGCCCCTATCGCGATCACCGCGACCCCGCCCGTATTGGCAGACTACCGTGCCGTATGTCGAGTCGTGCCTTGTTTCTGTGGGCCTCGGGCACTGTACAAGACCATCGAACAATGGTAGGTTTTGCAAACAATGCCACAAAGTATACTTCTCTACAGCATTCTCGACTGGCATTGTGACTCGCCGAATTGTGCAGCCATCTTAGACGGTGGGGCGCAGTTCATTCCACTTCACTACTGAAGAAGGAGTTCAACCATGGCTAATGTATTGGCCCATGAGCACAAGGAGAGAATCCTTGAAATGATTGCTCAGGAAATCAAAGCCAATTTTGAGGACCAGGTCAAAACTGATGAAGACCTGAAGAAGATCTCGGCTGAAACGTTGCTCTATATACGCTTCTAACGAATCTCATTTTCTCAATACATTTTTAATCAAGTGACCTAAAGGGAACGACTATGAATACTGATACAAGCAGAAACAAAGAACGCATCTTGCAGATGATCTCCAAAGAGGTGAAAGCCACGATGGAACAAAATGCTCAGCCGCAAGGCGCGGTCAAGAAGATCAATAAGGAAGCGTTGCTTTATATCCGCTTCTAAGCACTGAAAATGCATTGTCCTGGGGGGCAGTCAGCGGGTACTGGACAACAAGTTCACAGCTATCTCAAAGATTCGCAAACTTGCTTGAAGACTCGCCACCTGACCCTCGGGGCAAAGCATCGCTGCCCTAAAGAGAGAAAATGATGCTTGCTCAGTCAAACCCCACTCTGGAACCGATTTACCAAATGTTCTCTGGCCCGGTCACAGGGTTCGACGAGGAGATCGCCAGGGTAATCGTTAATTCGCATGTTGCAGATGCGCTGACGAAAACTGCCAATGAACTGGCCAGGCAACAGCTGTGGTTTGCGCCCCTAGTGGTGCAATGGCAGCAACAGGAACATCCTCTTGCCGACCTCTGGCGACCTGCTTTTGCTTCCCTGGAAGAAAAAACACAGCGTGGCGTCATTGAGGACAATGATTTGATCGCTGCCGCACTGGCGATGCATGAGTCAATCTCACCCAGAAGTTGGCAGTCCGCGGCAACTGGCGACAACCACTTTCGGCTTCATGGCCATAGTTTGCCGCCCTGCGCCCACATTCGTTGGGATTGCGATCAGGTTCCACCTCGCCTTTACTGTGACGGTAAACCCATCTCGAGCAACGATTGCAAAGGCGCAAACCACTCGCCGGTCTTCGAGTTCGAGATCTATCCAGATACCTCCACTTTGCATGCTGACTTCCCGGTGTCGTCGACCGGCTGGAATCAAAGTTCGGTGTGGTCCGAAGCGATTGATCTGCTACATCGCACCAGTCCGGAATATGCACAGTGGGCTTGTCGACTGGTCAACACGATCGTGCCGCTGGACGCCCCCAGAGGCCACCAAATCAGCGCCAGCCATCGCCATCGTCGAGGTGAGGTCTTGATGTCGTGGGATCTGAGTCCCTCGCAGCTGGCTGAAAATCTGGTTCATGAGGCCAGCCATCAACATTTTTTCATGGCCACCATGTTGGGCGATTGTGACGACGGCACTGATCGTACGTTGTATTTCTCACCGGTGGTAAAAACCGAAAGACCATTGAGCAAGATTCTGTTGGCCTATCACGCATTTGCCAATGTCATCTTGTTCTTTCGCCAGGCTCGTGACTTGTTGCCGGTTGCAGAACGCAATGAGGTGGATTTCAGCTCGAAAAAAATCATGGATGAGCTGGAGCTGTTGGAACGCCCGCTGCGCGAATCGAGTTCGCTAACCATCCTGGGTCAACAATTGTGGTGCCCTCTGGCCGCCCAACTAAAGGAGACGAATGCATGAGTGTCAACGCCGTAGTCATCAAGATCGCCTCACGATGCAACCTAAATTGCAGCTATTGCTACATGTACAACCATGCAGATCAGAGTTACTTGCGCCAGCCCAAGATCATGAGCGAATCGGTATATACGGCGGCGATGGAAACGATGCTAAATCACAGCAAGCAGCAGGGTACGCATCACAAGTTTGCATTGATCATGCACGGCGGGGAGCCGACCTTGGTCGGCGTTCGCCGGTTTCGCTGGTTCGTCGAGACCGCTCGATCCATTTTAGGAGAGCGTTTGATGCTGGTCGCCATACAGACCAACGCACTGCTGTTGAATCCGAACTGGGCTCAACTCTTTCAGGAACTGGAGGTGACAGTCAGCGTCAGTCTGGATGGAACAGCCGAGCAGCACGACGCATTCAGAGTTGATCATCAGGGCAAAGGATCGCATCAGCGAACGGTTAATGGAATTGACGTTTTGCATGAACAGGGCGTACAAACGCGCATTATTTGCGTGGCCAATCCAGCGGCTCGTGGCGATCTGACCTACCAGCATTTTCGACAGCTGGGCATCACCAAGATGGACTTTTTGTTCCCCGACATCACGCACGATACCAAGCAAGCCTGGTACGGCTCGTATGGTGAGACGCCGGTAGCTGATTTCATGATTCAGGCGTTCGATGCGTGGCTCGATGAAGACAACCGCGACGTCAAAGTACGCATTTTCTACAACCTGTTGCGCAGCTTTATGGGCGACTCACCCGGTTCAGAAGCGTTTGGGAATCCGCTGCTGAACTATTTGATCGTCAATACCGATGGTGCCATCGAAGGCACCGATGCACTGCGAGTTTGCGATGAAGGGCTGGTCGATACCGGACTGAACGTTTTGAGCAACGAGTTCGATCAGTTGGCACAAGGCAATTCCTTGCTGTTCCAGGCATCCGAAGCCGGTCTTCCCTTGTGTGCCAAGTGTCAGGCGTGCTCAGAGGTAGCGATCTGTGGTGGCGGCCAGTTTCCACATCGTTACCGCAAAGGATCGGGCTTCGACAATCCCTCGGCGTGGTGCGATGACATCAAGAAGCTGTTCCACCACGTTCGGAACAGGACGGGCCTGTTTGACGTCCGCAAATCAGCCTGAGTGAAAACAAGCAAAACAGAGGTCCAAGTTGGATGCCAGCTCAGCTAAGTCTTGAACAGCGAAATTTGCCGAAGGATGCTGCTGAAAGAAGTCGACTGTTGCAGCGCTATTTTCAGCGCCAGGATGTCGATGCACGCAGAACCGACCAAGGTTGGGCGGTACAAACCGATTGGACGGCTAATGCGGAGTATTACATTGATCCAGAGCTAAGCTCCGGTCTGGACATGTGGCCGACGCCATTGGCAACTAAATCAATCCCTCTCGCGGTACAACAAGAAAAAGATTTTCTTCTGGGGCTAAACGACTGCTGGTCATTGTTGGGCTGGAGTTTGAAACTCGCTGAACGCCCTGATACACAACGCATCAACTTGATTCATTTGGATAGCCACACCGACCTTGGCAGCCCGCGCGTTGGTTTGACTGCCGACAGTCGATGGGTTGATCTTCTATCAGGCGATGCTTTTGATATTGGCGACCCAATGTCGGTGGCCAATGCGATCAAGAGCGGCGCCATAGGTATAGGCAGCTTCATATGCCCGCTGATTGCGTCGGGAGTTGAGGTCGACCTCTACCATCTTTCTCCAAGGCAGCATTTTCGATACTCCCCGGACCGCTATAGCCTCGCTTTGGGCCTTGAACGAAACGATCCCATTTTTCCTTCCGCTATTCGCCCGTTCCTTGAAGTTGGGCGTGAGGAGTGTGCGTCAAATTATGTATTGACCGACAAGCTGGCGGAGATTTGTCAGGCTATCGACCGACGCTTTCCAACTTTTTTGCATATCGATTTGGATTATTTCAACAATCGCTTCGATGGCCGGCCTGATTGGCGTGGAAAGCAATCGAGACATGATCCATCGGTCACTGAGGTCCTGGACAACATCGACAAAGTGTTCGCCGAACTCAAAGCGCGGGAAATACCGATCGCAGACCTTTGCGTTGGTGTGTCACCAGGCTTTTTCCCCGCCGAGTACTGGCATCCAGCATTGCAGCAAATTCGCAAACAGGCGCAAGGTCTGTGATTGCTGCTCAGGCTCTGCAGCAACCCAATAGCGTAACCACTGACGCGTTGGCCACAGCGCGCAATCCGGTATTGATGTTTGCCAACGGCTATGGCGATCACTATTTGAACCTGCCCGCGATTCGGGCACTGGCCAGGTTCTATCAAGGGCGGCTGACATTGGTCGGAATCGATCCGGCGATCACGGATATTGCCCGTGGGCTCCCTTTGGCCAGGGTGGTTGCATTGCCAATGCAACATACGCCGACGGGGCGGCTATTCGATGTCCACAAGGCGCTTGAAGAGATCGGTCAGTGTGATGCCTTTCTGTCGTTGAATCCGTGGATGAATGAGCCGTTACTTCAGCTAATCACCGGCCTCGGTCCCAAGGTGAGTGTCGGTTTTTTTGAGCCCTTCGATATTCGTCTGCAGCGAGACTACAGCAAACATTCCTGCGACCTGGCCTTTGATATGGTGCACTTGCTTCGCCCGGATTGGTCGCCGGAACAGTTTGCGCAAGCTCCGACCTATGCAAGATCGGACGTCGAACTGGCTGAGCGAATTCACGCCGCCTTGCCATCAGAATGCAGGGTGCTATGTATTCATCCAGATACTTTGCCAGAGAAAATGTGGCCGGAGCATTGCTGGGTGGAACTGATCGATCAGCTAGTGGATCGTTATCCCGACTGCCGGGTAGTGATTGTGGGATTGCGAGGCATCGATGTGGAGCGTTGTCGACACCACGAGGCGGTGATTCCGGCGTATGGATTGCCGATTTCGGTCAGCGGCGTACTGCTGTCGAAAGCCGGTGTGTTCGTCGGGGTCGATTCGGTTTTCCTGCACATAGCAGATCTTTTCAGGGTGTTCGCCGTCGGCCTTTTTGGCGCTACCGACGCTAGCGAGTGGGGCGTTCGCTTTGGCCCTGGGCAGGCGGTTAACGCGGACTCAATGCAGGGTATTGAGGTTGGGCGAGTTTTCGATGCGGCCGTTTCTGCATTTGAGCGCAGAAGGACCGATTAAAACATAGTTGTCGGCGATCGCAGCCACGCTCGTAGCCTTCGAAGAGCTTCCTTGGATCAAAACAATGAGTACGATGCTTATCGGCTCAGCACAAAGCGCGCCTGCTATCCGGAATGATCATTGCAACCTGCATTACCAAGGGTCACAATGCAGTACAGTGAACGTGTGCTGGGGGGCATCAATGATCGCATCGAGTAACGCTACTGTCCGGTTCATGCCTTGAGATGAACAAGGAACCGAGACAGCCAACACAGCTTATGGGTCGAGCTTTTCAGGTGGCCTTCGCGCTGCTGTGTTTCAGCGTCGCACCCGCTCATGCTCAGTCGCCAGACCTGGACCAATCGGTTCGGGATGAAACCGGCTATCCGATCACGACAGTTCACACCCGTGATGATTACGGACAGCACGATCAAAACTGGGACATCATGCAGGCCGACAATGGGCTGATGTATGTGGCCAATGGCTACGGTTTGATGGAATGGGATGGAGAGCGGTGGCGGACCTATTTCACGCCCAGCAGAACGCGGCTGCGCGCGATCACGCGGTGGCGTGACGGTCATATCTACACCGGCACCACGAATGACCTGGGCTATTACCGACCAACCGAAGTAGGCGGTCTCGAGTACGTCAGTTTGATTGCGGACTGGGCCGAAGAGGAAAAGAATTTCGGTGAGGTCTGGGCGCTCGCTTCGAACTCAAATTGGGTGGTGTTCTCATCGATTGATCGGCTCTTTGTCTACGACGGCGACAGTATTCGAGTCGTTCCTGATTTTGAACCAGGCACCTACCGGGTGTTTTCGGTCAATGATCGCATTCTGATCAAGCAACAGGAGTCACCCAATCTGCTGGAATTAATCGGTGATGGCGACAGCCTTCAGATGGAGGTGGTGTCCAATCAATTGCCGGCCGAATCATTTCCAATGGGCATTTATGCGGTGGCCGACGGTTGGGTTGTGGTCACCGGAGAACAAGGGGTGATTCGGATCGATGCCCAGTCCAGATCGGTTTTGCACGAAGCCAGTAGTTTTGGCGATGGCGTGGTGCTTTTCAGCAGCCACCTTGGTGCGGATGGTTACCACTATATTGGCAGCTTGAAACATGGCTTGTTCGTGATAAATCCGGAGGGCCAGTTGATACGGAATTTTCAACAGGCTCATGGTTTGGGAACAAATACGCTTCTGGCCATCAGCGACGACAATCAGGGCAACATCTGGCTGGCGGGTGCGCCCGCGATCACCCAGTTGGTCCCCACCCATCGGTATAGTCGGCATGTTACCGAGGACAATTCTCAAGCCCTGAATTTCGTCATGCGACATCAGGGCAAGGTGTTATTGGGTGGCTTTGGGTTTTACGTGATGACTGAGAATGAGAACCCCTTGCTACCTCCGGTGTTCAGGGTCATCGAAGGCACGATAAACAACCAGGTGTGGGATGCTATCGGCATTGGTGATGAGATGCTTTTGGCGACCAACCATGGGGTCGTTCGGGTGGAATTGAATGACGATGCACAGATGATCACTGAACAGGTGATCGCCGAGTCGGCCTTTGCCTATGACGTTGACCAGGTCGGTGACAGCAATGTCTTTTTCGCCGCTACGCATGATGGTTTGACGCGCATTGAGAGAACAGCTGGCGGCGTCTGGCAGGAAACGCGGCTGCAGGGCGTAGACCGTGCGATTCGACAGGTTGTGATCGAGAATGCAGACACCATCTGGGCGTCAGCCGAGGACAACAAACTGTTTCGAGTAAGCGGCGTCAACGCGGAAACTGGCGAGGCGTCAATTCAGCGGTTCGATGGAAGTGATGGTATTGGTGACAGTGAGGTCTTTCCGGTGATGCTCGATGGCGAGATCCATTTTGGCTCTCCCCAGGGCTTGCTCGATTACCAGGCCGAAGCGCAACCGCCTTTCGACATAAGTCCAGACTTTGCCCCTTTGTTCGAAGATCCGGTGGCAGACGTCGATCTGTTTTGGCCTGACTCGCAGGGGCGCATCTGGTATCAGGCTGATGAGCGGCGGTTTCTGGCCGTGCCAAGCGGCAAGGGCTGGGACATCTTCCACCAGTTTTTTACCGACTTGCCCAACCGAACCTTGCAGTCTGTATTTGAATACGATCAGGACAGTGTGTGGGTAGTGTTTGAAGAAGCTGGCGTGCTTACCGTCAGCGCTGCCAGTCTCGGTCGAACTGACGCGGCGGCCACCTTGCATATCAGATCAGTTCGCGACCTGGCAAGCAATGAGGCCTATTACCTGGGCTATGGGCCGGCAACGCTGCCGGAACTGACGCAACAAAACAACTCGATTCGAATCTCGTTCGCTCTAGCAGATTTCTCGAGTAATGCCGACAATGAATACCGAACGCGGCTATTGGGCAGTAGCGCTGACCAGTGGTCGGATTGGAGCGGAGAGAGCAGCAAGGACTATACCCTGCTCGGCGGTGGTGATTACGAGTTTCAGGTACAGGCCAAGGACCGGTCAGGCCAGTTGAGCGCCCCTGCCGGCTTTGCTTTCGTGGTCAGTCCGCATTGGTATTTGAGCCGAGCAGCCATCTCTTTGTATTTGCTTGCCGGGCTATTTGCGCTGGCTCTGTCGGTGTTTGCCGGTTCCAAATGGCGCAAGCGCAAGACGCGGGCGCAGCAGCAGAAGTTGACGGCATTGGTGACAGAGCGGACGGCCGAATTGGCTCGCGCCAACGAAAAACTGGAGATTCTGGCCAATTCTGATGGCCTGACAGGACTGGCCAATCGCCGTCAGTTCGATGCCTACCTTGAGGGCCTAATCGGTCGTGGTACAGAGGTCACTTTGGTCCTGTTGGACGTCGATCACTTCAAGCAGTTCAATGACGCCAAAGGCCATCTGGCGGGCGACGATTTGTTGAAGTCTCTGGCCCAGCTTTTGCGCGAGCAGCGCTTGCCGGAACAATCTCTTGTGGCACGCTATGGTGGCGAAGAGTTCGTGATCGTTTTGCCAGCTATGGATGCCAAACCGGCTGGCCAGATGGCCGGGCAGTTGCGAGGCGCGGTACAAGAGCAATTGGGTGTGACCGTGAGCATTGGCGTGGCTCAACAAGGCCTGAACACTCAGCAGGATATCAAGGCCTTGATTGAAGCTGCCGACAACGCGCTGTATTCGGCCAAGCAGGCTGGGCGCAATCGAGTGGTTTCTTTGGCGTCGTGATTAGAGCCAACCAGCTCGCCAGGTTCGACTGTCATTGAGGTCACGCCAGTCAATGGCATAGCTTCGCTGGGTATAAACCGCTTCCAAAACACAAAGGATGACTGTGCCTGAGTCGTCGTGATCGACTTCGACAACAACGAAATGTTTTTCTTTGTTTTCCGGCTTGACCGCCGTCCATTTGCTACGCAGCAGTTTTTTCGGTGACAGCGCGCGACTCACTTCAGTTCTCGCAATTGTCGCTGGTGGTCAGTTGCTGTGCTACCAGTAGCCGGATGCGGCTGATACGGCCCAACCCGTTTCGATAGGGCTCCAGTGCCATGGTTTGTACACGCGGTGGTTTGTCGGTCAGCATTTCAATGCTGTATAGCGCCTGGCCTGCGGTGATGACGACGTAGATCAACTCGTCCTTGTCCACCACCTCATGCAGAACAAAGGTAGTGTCGGGGTCGATGCCATTGGCCCCAAGCGCTTCACGAAGTGCTGCTAAACGCGGCAGTGATTTCAGCCGCTGATTGGCCTGTAACAAGGCCTGCTGACTGCTGGCCAGCTCCTCATCCGTGGCCTTGAGCAGCATTGACTCACTCAAGGAAGAAGTAACGGTAGGCATAGACTATCGCTCCGACAATAACCAGTAATGTGACCAGCTTTCCGACCAATTGGTGTCTACCCTCACTGACCGCAGCCTGGTAGTCATCATTCAGTTTTGGGTTGGATTCAAGGTAACGGTCAACTCGGTCTTTAGCGTCTTTTAGTCCGAGCGTTGAACGCTTGCGGACATGTTTGACCGCATCCACCATGCGGCCTTTGCGCAGCGCTTTGATCGCGGCGCCGGGCATTTCGACCTGTTCTTGCTGGCTGCTTGCCTGAACCGACTCAGCGACCGGGTGCCCCCGTTCATAGGCTTCAACCAAATCTTTGGCTTGCTTCAAACCGAGTCCGAGCTTCTCGCGCACAGTCTTGATCGCCGCAATTTTACGACCTTGGGCTAGCTGCTCGGCGGCTTCTGGTGGGATTGGTTGGTGCATTCTAAGCTCCCGGTGAGATTTCTCATGATACACAGGAAGAGCGGGTTAGATGGGCGTGGGTGAGCCACCGTAGTGCGGGGTGCCTTGAATGGCACGCCGCAGGTGGCGAACGACCAGCCACGGATGGCTGGGCTGGGGTCTCCTAACGAAGAAATTTGGCCTCGCCAGGGATGGTGGCTCAGTACCCATCGCAGAATTCCTCACGATGGGGCACTCGTCCTTTGATCCGCTTCACCCGGCGGAGTGCCAATCTTCAGGAGAGCAACAAATAAAAAAGCCCCACCCGGCGCAGTGCCAGTAGGTAAGCATGTTCCAAGTAGCCGTCCCTGGGACCCACCCGGCCTGCACGTCCATGTGCAGGCGTCTACCACCTGCGGCGTGCCTTGGGGCACCCCGCACTGTGCGGTGG
>BQJN01000010.1 GCA_021604725.1 Lysobacteraceae bacterium
CCCTGGAGAACACCATGCACCCTTCCCTTGCCGCCGTATTGTTGTTGAATTCGGGCTTGTCTATGGCTGAACAAGCCACTGCACCGGACTTGTCCACCTTTATCGATGAGGTCGTCGTCGCTTTTGAGATCAGTACCGGCACGGCTGTACGAGTCATCGAGGGCAATGAGGTAACTTTCAGCAAGAACACCGGCATGGCCAACATTGCAGAGGGTTTGAAGGTCGACGACGAAACGCTGTTCTATATTGCCTCGGCGACCAAACCGTTCACTGCCCTGGCAGCACTGCGACTGCACGACAAGGGGCGACTTGATCTCGACCGGAGCCTGGCGGCGTACTTCCCCGAGATCGAGTTCGACGCCAGCCTCAACGCGGAGAGCATCACTGTTCGTCACCTACTCACCCATACCTCAGGCATTGAAAGTGACGGCATGGTCCTGGCAACTGCATACAGCGGAATTCACACGCCGGAGATACTGGCGGGCATCCTGGCCGAAGCCACTGCGTCGGAAGACGCTCCGCTAGGCACCTTCAGCTACGGCAATGAGGGCTACAATATTTTCAGCATGATTATCGACCGGGAGCTTGGCGAACCGTGGCAATCGGTTCTCGACAAGGAAGTTTTTGAGCCCTTGGGAATGACGCGCACCTCAGCGCAAATGTCCGATGCGGCGGAAAATGAATGGACCGTAGCCCTGCCCTACTCGTTCCTGAGCCCAACGCCGGACCAACCACTCTATTTGGAGAAACAGAACAACACCCTGCACGCCGCAGGCGGCATGATCGCGACGGCTGATGACCTGGCGCGAATGATCATAGTTCAGCTAAATGCCGGCCGCTTTGGGGATCAGTCCACCGTCAAGGCCCAACTAATTGACTACAGCCAACAAATGCTGGCAACAGGCGAATCGAGCTATGACCGCTTCGCTCGGCATGGCTACGGCTTCGGCTGGGTGATGGGGAGCTTGGGCGACGACCCGTTGATCCACCATTTTGGCGGGTTCGTGGGCACGCACGCCCATCTCTCTTTCATGCCTGCGCACAATGTTGGCGTGGTGATATTGAACAATGAAGACATCTTGGCATCATGCACTACGGGATTGATCGCCGCCTACGCCTACGCCGATGCAAAGGACGATCAGGAGCAGATGCTGTCCCTGTATCAGGAAATGAAAAAAACGGCTGAAGCGGTTCCACAACTGCGGCAACGCGTTGTTCAACAGGCTGAGCAATTGAACGCCCGGCCATGGCTGTTGACACTGCCAAAATCAAGCTATGCCGGGACCTACTCACATCCACTGTACGGTGATATGGTTGTTTCTGTCAGCGCCGACGACACTATTCATCTCGCACTTGGCAACTTGAGAGGCACCGCAGCGGCCTTCACCGAGCAAGACGCGCTACGCGTTGAGTTGATACCCGGCCGCGGCCAACTGGTTTTCTTCAATGTCGAAAGCGGTGCCGTGAAGGCCTTGCGTTACGACGGACAACACTTTGAGCGCAAGCTGTAGCCATGGTGACCGCCAGTGACGCAGGAATACACTATTGGCTTCAACTCCTATGAATGCCGCCCTCGCTGTCGACCGCGACCCAGGCCCACTCCAGCGCTTGTAGTTCCTGCAGGGCCTGCGCAGCGGGCTTTAGCAACGTTAGGGTGGCGGCGATGCCCGCCACCGTGCAGTTCGGAGCGCACACTGAGACGCTGGCAAGATTATCGACAACCGGTGAGCCAGTTTGCGGATTGATCAAATGGCTGTATCGCTGCCCACCTACCGAAAAGCTTCGAAAGTAAGTCCCGCTGGTCGCCAGTGCGCACGACTTTAGATCAATCGATGCTATGGCTTTGTCGGGCTGATTGGGGTCACGTACACCGACCGTCCAAGGCTGTCCCCCGAGCCGTTGCCCGATCGCGCGCATATCGCCGCCCAGATCGATCAACGCATGTTGAACGCCCAGCTTGACGAGCCGAACGGCAATCGCATCGACCGCATATTCTTTGACCAACCCACCAAACTCCAGCGCCATGCCCGCAGGCAACATGACTCGACCGGCTTGATAAAGCACGCGCTGAAAACCGACATGCTGTCGCACCCGTTTGATCTGATCGCCACTTGGCAGGCGCTGGGCTCGGTGGTCCCACAAGCGCGTTAGCGGTGCCACACTGGGGTCAAACATGTGGTCACTGGCCTGATGAACCTGTTGCGCAAGACCGAAGATGCGGTCCGCTTCTTCATCCAGTTCAGTCCACTGATCGTTGCCAGCGCGTCGATTGATCAGTGATACCAGACTCGACGGGTCATAGTGGGAATAACGCCGGTCGAAACGGTGAGTTTCCCGCACCGCGACCTCAATCGAATGCTCCGGCAAGCCCTGATCTTCAGCCTCGATCACGATAACGCAATCGGTGCCCATGGCGGAAAATCGCTGGGTGGCCGAATAAGCAGGCGTGTCAGTCACCGAAGTAGGTATCAAGGCCAATGGTAAACAAGTTGAAATCTACCAGCGCCGGCGAGACGACACTGCTACCCAAGCCCCAGCTGGCATCGGATCGGTAGCGTTGCGCGGTCACTTTGAAGTTCCAGCGATCCCAGGTGGCAGTGACGCGCACTCCGGCACTGAGCGCCCCATAGCTCGACAAGCGGAAATCGCTGGACTGCGGTGAGGTCAAGTCGGGTTGTTCGAAGTCGTAACCTTTGTAGAAATCTGCGGCGGACTGACTGTACAAGCGAACGTAAGGTACCAACTGCCAGCGTGAGCCCAGCATTTGATGCCATCGACTTTCCAGGGTGTGTGAACGAACGCCGAAATCATCGTTATAGTAGCGGTAGTCAGCATGGACGGCTGCATTGGCTTTGCGCACAAATTGACGGAGCTTGGCTGTCGCCGTGAATTGTCCATTGCTATCGGGGCGCACATCGACGTCTTTGTAGGGATCGCTGAGGAACCCATCCAACTGGGTGTATCCCAGCCCCAGATTCAGCACGCGCTCGGCCGACATAACCTGGCTCAAGCCAAGATGCAACGAACGTCGCTGTTTGCTTGCAAACTCAATGCGGCCAAACTCTTCGGCATCGCTGGGAAATAGCTCGTCGTTGTACGCACTAAATGAAGTGCTGAAGCTGGTCAGGTCATCGTTGACGCTCCACTCCACACCGAGGGAGCCGCCAATAGAGCGATAGTCATCTTCCTCAGAGCGGTATAGCGAGGCGCTGATGGTGGCTTGATCGGCCCACCAGCTTGCGGCAACTTTGAGGTCATCGCGCGTATCTTCGATGGTTGCCCCGGTCATCAAAAGCAGCGGTTTGTCGTCAGGTCCGCGAATTGTTGCCATCGGCGAGGCGCCACTCATGTTCTCGCGACTGGCATCCACCACCAATGAGAACCGGCCGCCCAGCGGTGCGGAGAATCGGAACTGATGAATACTGATGTCGTAACGATCGGTGCTGCCGTTTAGAACGTCCGTACCAGGCAGACTATCTTCCAGGTAACGCGAGTAGCGATAGCCGAGCTCATTGTCAATCGGTTGGTCGGCTGCAATGGCCGGCATGGCCAACACCTGAGTCGACAGCAAAGACATGGTTTTGGCCAGCTGATTTGCGGATTTCTTGGGTTTGTTGCTCAACTGCAATGGCTCCGTCAGTTGCAGCCGCAGCCACCACCAGACGCTTCACCACCACCAGAAGAGGCTTCCTTGGCAAAGTAAATGTGCTCATCCAGCCCCGCCGCCATCGGGTCTGCCACCATCGCCATGGCATCACCAGCCAGCAACCCACGCTCCCAGGGCTTCACGGTCTGGCACGCTGCCGCAGTCAGGGCGACAACAATGGTAACAACCGTTCTCGCAACTCTTGTTCGTCCCCTCGTCGAAATCCAGCGTGAACCCATACAACCTCTCCCTCCGAATCAATCAGCCAAGCGGTAGGCATCACGGTCAAACCGTACTGAGCAGGCACCGCACCCTCAGCATCTCGTAGCATAGGGTAACTGACCGGGTACTGCGTCATAAAACGCTCAGCTTCGCTCAAATCCTCGTCCAGATTGATCGCCAGCACCACGAAGCCCTGCCCAGCAAACTCCTGATACAGTTCATCGTACCTCGGAAGTGACAAGCGACAAGGGCCGCACCACGACGCCCAGAAATCGATCAGAACCACTTGTCCCTGGTAATCGGCCAGGGACAGTTGCCCGTCAGCGTCGAGCCTGGGCAATGTAAAGTGGGGTGCTGACTGACCCGTTCCGACCGCGCCGGCACCCCAAGCCGCACCCACTAGCAGCAAAACCGTCATTAACTTGTGCATACCGAAGTAGAACGGCAAGACGGTACTTTACTTGCATCAACGAACGTTTGATTCACTGCTCACTCGCCATCTCTGCCGATTCTGCCAGCACAGCCTGTAGCCGTTGCGACCACCACTGAGCCAGTAATGCCGCCTGGCCCGAACCATGGGGCATGCTTTGTGATGGGTGCTCCGAGTCTGGGTAGTCGAGAACGTAGATCAGCTTGCCCTTCCGCACTACGAAGACCGCAGGCACGGTCGTCACCCCATAGGCATCGGCGACGTCCCAGGCGTTTTCGGCGAAACGAAAGTTGGGGTACATTTCTGACTCGGCCAACACACTTTCCTGATCGAGCTGCAACGCAAAGACCGGCAGATTCTCGACCCCCGCCTGGGTTTGCAGCGACTTCAACTCAGGCATCAGCGCTTTGCAATACGGGCACCAGGTGGTCCAGAACAGGACAATTGAATCGCTGTCTTTGACGTCCTTCGGGTAGCGGACCTTTTCGCCATCGATATCACGAATACTCCACTGCGGCGTGTTGTCGCCAACGACAGCAATCTCAGCAAACGCGGGCAAGGCCATCAAAAATCCAGCCAGTGATAGCAGCTTCAGTCGTTGCATGATCAGCAAAACTCGGCCCCAGCCAAAGAGGTTGTCGCGAAACTGCAGCCTCTCGCGATACATGGACGCATCGCCATTTCGATGTGTCTTAACCCATTGAAATGTAGGGGTTTCGAAAACCACGCTTTTCGGAATCCGTGTGTGCTAGTCCAAGGACGGACTATTGCAACACCCAACCATAGGTGTAGTTGGCCATGATCAGGTAGTCGGCAAATGCCGCATCGCCGTGTCGTCCGCTGTTGCGATCCGAGTTGCTGCGAATCCGGTTGCGGTATACGGCAATTGGTACACTCAAGTTGAAGCGATGCGATTTGTTTTGGAAGTTCAGCGACGGTTCGATGTAGGCCGCATAACCGGGGCGTCGAAAGCCGTTGCTGTCGCCGACCAGGTCCTGCCATGGAATCCCCTCAACGCGAAACGACCCTTCGATACTCAAGCCTGGCTTGCTCTCGAACAGATGACTCATGCCAAAGCGCGCCTGGTAGGCATCTGGTACTGACATCTGAGAGTCGGGACGCGTCGGATTGTTGGTGATACCGTTGGTATCTCGTGGGTTGATCAGGTACGACCCGGTAACGAAGCCGAAGGTGCGTTCGTTGACCATCTGCCAGTAGCTCTGAAACTCGAGTATCAACCCGGTGCCGCCATCGCCCAGCTGAATGGACTGATCGACATACCGCAACTCAGGACCCTCTGGGCGATAGAAGGTATCACGCACGTCAAATTTTCCAGTGGGCAGTTTCAGCCCAGCGCCAAGCGTGATTCCGCCCACTGATTCAGCCGGCTCCCAAACGTCTCGATAGGCCATTAGACGCAGATCGCCGACACCACTGGACGTGGTCGTATACCGATTTACGCGATCATGTTCGTATAGCGAGCTTCGGCTGTTGTCGACGTAGGGCAAGGATGCACTTATCCGCCAGCGCTCACCGAACCAGCGCGTAAGCGTGAAGTCCAGCGTATTGACCGTATTGCGCACGTCGGTTCCTTCGCGCTGGCGCTCGACCTCTTCATGGTCGCCGCGAAAATGGCGGTCGGAGTAGAGGTATCTGTAAGCGACCGTCAACTCCCAGTCACCGACTCGAGACTCGTGAGTATCAATATGACTGAAGGTCATCTGCGCGGCGGGTCGAACCACGATACAGCCATTTGCCGACACGCTCGACGAGCCAAGCAGCGCCAATACGACAGCCAGCCATGGGGCACAGAATGTGTATTTCGAATTCATCTTCGCTTCAGCTCAATCATTACAACAGCGGCGCAAGGCTACGCTGGCAGCCAACGATAGTTGTAAACCCGATGTAAAAATTGATCGAAGCGCGAGCTGGCAGATGTAAATCCTTTGTAAAGTCGCTTGGGACAGCGTGCTGAATCGGCCAGAATGCGCCAGTGTAGTAGCCACCAGAGAAGTGCCTTTCAGTGTCTGACCCTGTCCAGCCTCCAAAACCGATGCGTGTTCGCCGCCGCTATGTCCCTGCGGTTGGTCCGCGCCTGAAAAAACTGCTGTACGCCCTGCTGGCAGCGTTCACGCTGCTGACCGTCAACGCGACCTACCTTGGCACCATTACATTCTCGGAATGGCTTAGCGGCGAGACATTTCAAAACTACTTTTACCAGTACATGTTCCTTGCCCACCTGGTACTGGGGCTATTGATCATCCTGCCGGTGATTATCTATGGTGCCATTCACATCAAAAATGCGCACAACCGGCCGAATCGACGCGCTGTGCGAGTGGGCTATGCGCTGTTTGTCGTTGCGCTGGTATTGCTGGCCAGTGGCCTGGTGTTGACCCGCGGCATCCCGCTGATCGAAGTGAAGCAACCGCAACTGCGATCCCTGTCGTATTGGTTGCATGTAGTTACGCCGCTGCTGGCGATCTGGCTATACATCCTGCATCGGCTGGCGGGTCCGCGTATTCGCTGGCGTGTTGGCGGGCTGGTGGGCGGTCTGGCCGCTCTGTTTGCGGTGATTATGGTGGTGTTCCAGGCCCAAGACCCACGCGCATGGAACGAAGTTGGCCCGGAAAGTGGTGAGCAGTATTTTTTCCCGTCACTGGCGCGTACCGCGACCGGCAACTTCATACCGGCCAAGGCTTTGATGATGGATGAGTATTGCGCGGAGTGTCATCAGGATACCCACGAGAAGTGGTCGCACAGCGCCCACAAGTTCGCCTCGTTCAACAACCCGGCCTACTTGTTCAGCGTGCGTAACACACGTCAGTTTTCGATGGAGCGAGATGGCACTGTGCAGGCCTCGCGGTTTTGCGCTGGTTGCCATGATCTGGTGCCGTTTTTTTCAGGGGCATTCGATGACCCGAATTTCGATGATGTGAACCACCCCACCTCGCAAGCGGGTGTGACCTGCACCGGTTGCCATGCCATTACCCATATCAACAGTCCGCGAGGCAACGCTGACTACACCATTGAAGAGCCATTGCACTACCCTTTTACCTATAGCGACAACGAGATGCTGCAGTGGGTGAACCGACTGTTGGTCAAGGCCAAACCTGAATTTCACAAGAAGACCTTCTTAAAGCCATTGCATGAATCACCGGAGTTCTGTGGCACCTGCCACAAGGTGCACCTGGCCGAAGAGTTCAATGGCTACAAGTGGCTAAGAGGCCAAAACCACTATGACAGCTACCACTTGAGCGGCGTCTCCGGCCACGGTGTCAGCAGTTTCTATTACCCGCCAAAGGCCGAACATAACTGCAACGGCTGTCACATGCCGACCGAGCCTTCTGATGATTTCGGTGCGAAGATGGTTGACGGTGAACTGAGCATCCACAATCACCAGTTCCCTTCGGCAAATACGGCCTTGCCACAGTTGAAGGGCTCGCCAGACTGGGTGAACGAAGCGCATCGCGAATTTCTCGAGGGCTCCTTGCGACTGGATCTATTCGCAGTACGCGAGGAAGGTCAGATTGACGGGGAGTTCATCGGCCCGTTGCGACCGCAAGTGCCAGCATTGGAGCCTGGCAAAACCTACTTGCTCGAAGTAGTCGTTCGTACCATGACCCTGGGCCATCCGTTTACGCAGGGAACCGCCGACTCGAACGAGATCTGGCTGGATGTCACCGCCCATGATGGCCAGCAGGTGGTTGGTCGCAGCGGCGGTCTCGACCCTGCCGATGGTGCGGTCGATCCATGGTCGCACTTTGTCAATGCCTATGTCATTGATCGCGACGGTAACCGCATTGATCGACGTAACCCTGAGGACATCTTCGTGCCGCTGTACAGCCACCAGATTCCGCCCGGTGCCGCCGATGTCGTGCAGTTTGTTCTCGAGGTTCCAGAGCAAGTCGGCGCCCAGATCAGTGTCGATGTTGCACTGCAGTATCGCAAGTTCGACACCACCTACACACGGCAATTTCAGGGCGATGACTTCACCTACAACGATTTTGTGATCACTACCATCGCCACCGACCAATTGACCTTTCCGGTGGCCGGACGCGACGCGGTACCGACCAGTAACCCCGATAGTAATATCCCGCTATGGCAACGCTGGAATGACTATGGCATCGGGTTATTTCGCAAGGGTGGTCGAGGCCAGTTGCGTCAGGCTGAAGAAGCGTTCAAGCAAGTGGAGGCTTTGGGCCATGCCGATGGTGCTGTGAACTTGAGCCGCGTCTACCTGCGCGAAGGCCGCCTCGACGATGCTGTGGCCGCACTGCAACGCGCCGCTGACCATGAGCCGCCGGCCTACCCCTGGCTGGTGACCTGGTTCACCTCCGAGGTCAATGCGCAGAACGGTTACCTGGATGAGGCCATAGCCGGCTATATGTCGCTGATAGAAACCAAGTACGCACTGGCCAGAGAACGTGAGTTTGATTTCAGCCAGGATTACCGCCTGCTCAACAAGCTGGCTGAGACCCTGGCCCAACGCGCGCAACTGCACCCAACGAACTCCGATCAGTGGCGTGCCGACCTGCAGGCAGCAAGCAAATGGTATCAACGCACGTTGCAACTTGAGCCGGAGAACGCCGAAGCCCACTACGGTCTGGCGCAATTGGCCGCCAGCCTGGGCGATCAGGCCGCCGCAGGAGAGCACCGCCGCCTGCATGCCCAATACCGCGTCGACAACAATGCTCGCGATCGTGCCGTGCGTCTGGCCAGGGAGAAAGACCCCGCGGCCAACCATGCCGCCGAGTCGGTGGTGCTGTATGATCTGCGCCGCCCCGGTGCTTATGAACTCAATCTTGATGAGGCTCAACCATGAGCAAGATCGACCCAAATTCGCCCAGTGACGCTGAACTGGCCAACGCCCTGATCGATGAAGAACAGCAGGCCGACGACCAGATTATTGGTCGCGCCTTCAAGCTGTCTATCACTGTCGCCATCGCTCTGGCCGTACTGGCGGGGGTGGTCTGGCTGGTTGCCAACCAGGCTCCTGAGCCCGAAGTGGTTGAAGAGGCTGCGGCACCGACCGTGCAAACGCTGGCCGAGGCCGATGAGTTCGAACCGCCGGCCATACGCTTTACCGACATCACCGAAGCTGCTGGCATCGACTTCACCCACAGCAATGGGGCCTACGGTGAGCGCCTGCTACCTGAAACCATGGGCGGTGGCGTCGCCTTTTTCGATTACGACAATGACGGCGACCAGGACCTGCTGTTGATTGACAGTGGTCAGTGGCCGTGGCGCGATGGTGATCAGGGTGAAGCCGTTCTGTACCAGAACGATGGCAGCGGCCAGTTCCAGCGCGTCGAGAACAGTGGCCTGAGCAATCTTGACATGTACGCCACCGGTGTCGCCGTGGCCGATATTGATGGCGATGGCTTTCGCGATGTGTTTATCAGCGCGGTGGGCGAAAACCGCATGCTGCGCAACATCGACGGCAGCCATTTCGAGGACATCACCGAAGCGATGGGGCTTGCTGGCAGCGATCAGGCCTGGAGCACCAGCTCAATATTTTTCGATGCTGACAACGATGGTGATTTGGATCTGTTTGTCTGCAACTATGTGGAGTGGTCTCCCGAGATCGACCGCGCAGTTGACTTTCGTTTGACCGGGATCGGCCGCGCCTACGGACCACCCACTGACTATGCTGGCACCTTCTCCTATCTGTTTCGCAATGATGGTGACCGATTTACCGACGTCAGTGCTGAATCCGGGGTGCAGGTCAGCAACCCTGCAACCGGCTTGCCAGCCGGCAAATCGCTGGCGGTACTGGCTCTGGATGTAGACTCCGATGGCTGGACCGATCTGGTGGTGGCCAACGATACGGTGCGAAACTTTTTCTTCAGAAACCTCGGTGACGGTCAGTTTGAAGAGGTCGGTATGGCCTCTGGCCTGGCTTTTGACAATACAGGTAATGCCACCGGCGCCATGGGCATGGATGCGGCCACGTTCGACCAGAGCAATGAGCTGGCCATTGCCGTCGGCAACTTCGCCAATGAAATGACCTCGTTCTACGTCAGTCCACGGCAGCGCACCATGTTCTCCGATCGCGCCGTGGTCTCCGGCATTGGTCCTGGTAGTCGGCAAGCCTTGAGTTTCGGCCTGTTCTTCTTCGATGTTGACCTCGATGGCCATCTAGACCTTCTGCAAACCAACGGGCACGTGGAAGACGAAATCAATGTGGTGCAACCGAGCCAAAACTACCAGCAGCCGACCCAATTGTTTTACAACTGCGCCGGTCGCTGTGCGCGCCAGTTTGCACAGGTTCCATTGCAGGCCACCGGCGATCTGGCACGGCCCGTCGTCGGTCGCGGTGCCAGCTACGCCGATATCGACGGCGATGGAGATCTGGATGTGCTGATCACCCAGGTCAACCGGCGGCCTTTGCTGCTACGCAATGAACAACAATCAACCCATCACTGGCTGCGCGTCGAAGTCGAGGGTACAGCACCGAACCGTGATGCCATTGGCGCTACGGTCGTACTGCAAGCCGGCGAACACAAGCAAGTCCGCACCATTGCCCCAACACGAAGCTATCAATCGCAAGTGGAATTGCCGATCACCTTCGGACTTGGCCCCCGGGGTGAAGCGGTGAATTTGACCATCACCTGGCCGGATGGCCGGTCAACGCAACTGACCGATATCGAAGTCGATCAGCAGTTGCGTGTGCCGTATCCGAATTGACGCACTAGCAGGCTGTTGAAATTCGCTCATGCGAGTGCGAGACAAGGAAAAAACTGCGCTTTTCGAACACTTTTACTGGTGTAGATGAGCATTTCAAGGGCGGTTCTGACGACGTATCGTGCCGCATAAGTAGAATTTCAACAGCCTGCTAGCCTGGCACACGGATGTGCCAGCGGTTAGGAATGACCGGTCGTGAATGTACTTTGAACGTCTAGCCTGTATCCCAAGCCATGCACCGTAACCAGTGTTTTTGGCTGACTGGGGTCATGCTCAACGATGCGACGAAGCTGGCCGATATGCACATCGACCGTACGAGTGCTGGCTACGCCGCGATGGTTCCAGACGTCAGCCAGCAACTGCTCGCGGGTCACCGTTTGCCCACCGTGCTCAATCATGTAGGCCAGCAGTTCAAACAGTCGGGCGCTAAGCTGGACCGGCTCCCCTTCGCGGTGAACCTGTGTACCTGCCAGGTCGACTTCGGCACACCCCACAGTCAACAAGGTTCGGCGGCCCGTTCGCCGCAATAGCGCCCGTATCCGCACCAGTAGCTCGCGCATGTCGAACGGTTTGTTCAAGTAGTCATCAGCGCCGCTTTCAAAGCCGTCAATACGCTGATCGACCTGGTGCAAGGCAGTTAGCATCAAGACCGGCCAGTCAATGCCCACGGAACGCAGCTCAGCGCAAAATTCGAAACCACTTAGGTCCGGCAGCATGACGTCCAGAATGATCAAATCATGCTGTTGTTGCTGAACGCTGTGACGAGCCGCGGTCGCGTCAGCAACCGCCTCAACACGGTAACCTTCCTTGCGCAGACGATCACCAAGGGTTCGACGCAATCCGGGTTCGTCTTCAACCAATAGCAGGCGATGGCTCATGACACTCTCGCAGCGGACGGTTGGTCCAGAGGCAAATACAGGCTAACGCGGACATAGCTTTCCGGCTCCACGTGTACCGACAAGCCACCGCCATGCTGCCTGGCAATGCTCATGGCGACGGCCAGTCCAATTCCGGTACCAGGAATGCCGCGATCGATCGCCGACCGCCCCCGATGAAAGGGCTCGAACCACTGCGCAGGGTCAGCTTCAATCTTGCGACGAATCGGGTTGCTGACGTTGACGACCAGCGCATGGCGATAGGGCTTCAAACGCAGTGTACGCGTACTGATCGCCACCCATTGTTCTCCCTGGTGGTATTTGCAGGCGTTGATAATCAGGTTCACCAGGATCGACTCGATGCCCGCCTGGTCGACCTCCAGCATCAAGTCAGGGTCGTGTATATCAGACTTGAGTTCAAAACCCTGCAGCGCTTGTTTACAGGCGGCAATGGCATTGGCCAACAATTGATTCAACGACACCGCCTGCCTTCGTGCCGGACTGAAGGACGATTCGGAAAACTGCAGGATGTTATTGACCAGTGCGTTCAACTTCTGCGCCTCATCACGAATGATTTGACCGTATTCATGCACATCGCTGAGGTCCTCAACCACACCGTCCGCCAAATTGTCTGCGGCGGACGCAATAACGCTCAAAGGTGTGCGCAGTTCATGCGAGGCGCTGGCCACAAAATAGACCTGCTCACGGGCCAAACCTGACTGACGACGCACGTTGTAAAGCACCAGCCACAGCGCCAGACCAAGCAACACCAGCATCAGTATCGCCAGCGCGATGTTGCGCGCATGCGATCGATCCAGGGCGCTGATTGCCGACCCACCGGCGCGTTCAACTACCAGGCTCAGCTGCGACCCCTCCGGTGCTGCCACCCAGTCAACATCGGACAGCAATGGGTAGCGCCTTGCAGTGTCAGATATCAACGCTTCTGAATGTGTGTACAGCGTACGCATGACCACGCCCTGTGCACCCACCAACACCAGGTGCACTTGCAAACCCTCGTCCAGTGACGAGAACATCCGCGTCATCTCGTCAAGCACGGACCAGCGCTTAAAGTCGATTGTTGCGGCGGTGCACTCGGCATCACACGCCACCAGCAAGGGTGGGTTGAGCCATACGCGAGCACCGGGTTGCTCAACATCGCGCCACATCGCTTTCGGCCCAAGAACTTGGGCCAGTCGCGCCGATGAAGCGTAGCCCCAGCGCTCACCCTCTCCAATCAGTCCGTCAGATTGCCCTGGTATCCACCGTACCCTGGTAGCGGCCCAGGCAACAGTTTCAACACCACTGTGCATGGTGGTCAATGCACGTTCCAGTTCGCTAGCGAGCCGATCGTTGAACTGCTCGACCGTCGACCGCAACTGGCTACTCAGTCGCACCTCTTCATCGGCCCTCAGCTGCTGCAGCCAACTCAATTGCAAGACCAGGCCGGCAGCCACGACCAAGGCCAGAAAAACCAGCGCCAAACGGATTAAAAGTACGCTGCGGCTGCCACGCGCCAGGTTCAAATGACGAGTCGGCAGCATCTAGTTCACCGCGTGGCGAAGCGGTCGGTCGCCTCAATCAATTCATGAGTGATGCCGGGCTCGAATGCGGAGTGACCCGCATCACCGACCACCCTGAAATCGGCCTCTGGCCAGGCGCGGTGCAAATCCCAGGCGGAACGCATTGGGCACACCACATCGTAACGCCCTTGCACGATGACTGCTGGAATGTGGCGAATCCGATCAATATTGGCCAGCAACTGTCCTTCCTGCTGCATGAAACCTGCGTTGACGAAGTAGTGACATTCGATGCGAGCGAAGGCCAGGGCGAACTCATCCTGCGCTGTGGAGTCGATAAAATCCGGGTCTGGCGTTATAAAGCTGGTGCTGCCCTCCCAGACCGACCAGGCCTGCGCTGCGGCCAACCGAACCTCAGCATCTTCTGAGGTCAGACGCCGGTAGTAGGCTGACAGCATGTCCCCCCGCTCAACTTCTGGGATCGGCTTTAGATAGGCCTCCCAGGCATCCGGATACAACTCGCTGCACCCATGTTGGTAAAACCACTCAAGCTCGCGACGCCGAAGCATGAAAATGCCGCGCAACACCAACTCGGTCACGCGCTCTGGGTGAGACTGAGCGTAGGCCAGGGAAAGCGTGCTGCCCCAGGACCCACCGAACACTTGCCATTTATCGATATCCAGATGTTCACGCAAGCGCTCGATATCGGCCACCAGATCCCAGGTAGTGTTGTCTTTCAGGCAGGCATGCGGGCGGCTGTGACCACAACCGCGTTGATCGAACAACACGATACGATACTTCTCGGGATCGAAAAACTGCCGTGGTTTTTCTCCGCAGCCGCCACCGGGACCGCCATGCAAAAACACCACTGGCTTGCCATTGGGGTTGCCGCTCACCTCGTAATACAAGTCATGGTCGTCTGAGACGCCCAGATAACCTTGTGTGGTCGGCTCAATGGCGGGATATAGCGATCGGCGTGTCATGGCAAGTCCTTTATCGGCGAATCAGCAATTGTTGGTGATCTGAAAGCGTTTGGCAACCAATCGGAGCGGCAGTACTATGGCCGATTGATGATGACCGCATTTTGGCATGACAACAGACCACAGCAAGCTGTACCGAGTGCATCCCGGGGTCGCCCATGCCCAGAAGGTGATCGGCAACCTTGAGCGCAAGTCCGGGCATAGTCTCGATCAATGGGTCAAGCTGGTGATCGACAGCGGTCTTGAGGCCAGCAAGCAGCGTGTGGCCTGGCTCAAGTCCGAGCACCAGTTGGGCACGGTAACGGCTGCAATGATCGTCGATCATGCCGAAGGCAGAGGCCAGGAAAAAGTCGACCCAGCCGCCTACTTGAGATGGGCTCCAGCCCTGGTTGACGCCATGTATGCGGGCAAGAAACGCGGCCTGCGCCCGTTGCACGACAAGCTGGTCGCCGTCGCCAGCACCTTGCCTGATGTCGGCATCAGCCCCGGCAAAAGCATTGTGCCGATCTATCGACATCACGTGATCGCACAGATCAAACCGGCAACGCAGAAACGCATCGACTTTGGCTTGGCCTTGGGCGCTGAGCACTATCGGTTTTCGCAACGCGTGGTGTCGACCTCGGGTGCTACAACGGGGGACCGCATTACCCACAGGATCGCTATCACCGAAGATCGCGATATTGACGATGAGCTGATCGCCGCACTGAAGTTGGCCCACCGCCTGGACGAGCAATAGCACCATGTCGGTATCGATTGTCATCGTCGGATTTCATAGCTGGTCGGATATCGGCGAAGGGCTAGATGTGCTTGATCCGACCCAGTTCGAGGTGATCGTGGTCGACAACGTGCCAGAACCCAAGGTCGCCGAACAGTTTGCCCAACAGCACCCGAATATCAAGGTCATCAACAATCATGCCAACCTTGGCTTCGGTCACGGCTGCAACCTCGGTGCCGCAGCAGCCAGCGGCGACACCTTGCTGTTGTTAAATCCCGATGCGCGAGCCAAGGCGCATGTGATTTCCGCTATGGCTGAGCGCCTGACACAATCGAATACCGCTGTTCTCACCACCCAACTGGTCGACCAGAACGGACGCAAAGCCAAGGCCGGCGATGTCTTTCCCAGCCTGTTGACCCTGTTTGGTCCGATACGATCTTTAGTACGACGTCTGCGCAAACCTCGCAGCGACGGGCCGCTGCGTTTCGTCGATTGGGTCAGTGGCGCGGCTTTGATGATCCCAAGCCCACTGTTCAAGCAACTAGGTGGTTTTAGCGAGGACTATTTCATGTACTCCGAAGACGTCGACCTTTGCTACCGCGTCAGGCAATTGGGACATGAGGTGGCGATAGACGAGACCCTGTACATTGAGCATCGCCACGGCGGCAGCTCACGCGCGAACGATCAACTAGCCGCGCAAATGCGTACCGAGGCGATCAAGTCCAGGCATGTGTTCGCTTCGAAACATCTTGGCCCCGGCCACGCCTTGGCCTACCATGTCGCGCTGGCCAGCTCGCGTATGCTGCTGCCGCTGATGTTGTGGCCCTTGAGTCGGCTACTGCGCGGCAAGCTCAAGCAACGCGCCCTGATGGCACCATTGCTTCTCAACTACTTGAAAACACGTGTGTTGACCGGCACATGGGTGAGTGTACGCGCACCCTCGCAACAGGCCGTCAACGCTGAAGGATCGACATGAGCAAAAAGGCTTCCAACTTTATTCGCCATATCGTTGCCAACGATATAAAAAACAACGTCAATGACGGCAAAGTCATGACGCGGTTTCCACCGGAGCCCAATGGCTACTTGCACATTGGCCACGCCAAATCGATTTGCCTGAACTTCGGTATCGCTCAGGAGTTTGACGGCCACTGCAACCTGCGCTTTGACGACACCAATCCGGCCAAAGAAAGCACCGAATTTGCCGAGTCGATCAAGCAGGATGTGAGCTGGCTGGGCTTCAAGTGGCATGGCGATGTCCACTATGCGTCCGACTACTTCGAAGCGCTCTACAACTACGCCGAACAGTTGATCAAGGATGGCCGCGCCTATGTCGACTCATCGACGGCCGACGAAATTCGCGAAATGCGCGGCACCCTGACCGAACCCGGCGTCAACAGCCCCTATCGTGATCGGCCGGCAGAAGAAAGCCTGGACCTGTTTCGTCGCATGCGCGCCGGTGAGTTTGAAGATGGCGCGCACGTGCTGCGAGCCAGGATCGATATGCAATCGCCCAACATCAACATGCGCGACCCACTGATTTACCGCATTCGTCACGTCGAACATCACCGAACCGGCGACCAGTGGTGCATTTATCCGTTGTACGACTTCACCCATTGCCTGTCGGACGCGCAGGAGCACATTACTCACTCGCTGTGTAGCCTGGAGTTTGAGGATCACCGGCCGCTGTACGACTGGTTCGTCGAAAACCTCCCAGTGCCAGCACGCCCGCGTCAGTACGAGTTTTCCAGGCTCAACTTGAAGTACACCGTGATGAGCAAGCGCAAGCTGGCTCAATTGGTTGAAGAAGGTCATGTTGATGGCTGGGACGACCCGCGCATGCCGACGATCTCTGGCATGCCCCGCCGTGGCTATACACCGGCGTCGCTACGCGAGTTCTGTGAACGCATCGGCGTCACCAAAAAAGTGAATACGGTCGAGATGGGGGTGCTTGAACATGCGGTCAGAGAAGATCTGGATGCCACAGCGCCGCGTGCCAGCGTAGTGCTTGATCCGATCAAGATCGTGCTCACCAACTACCCCGAGGGCGAGACCGAATACCTGGACATGCCCAATCACCCCAAGGACGACACCATGGGTGTGCGGCAGGTGCCATTCAGCCGTGAAATCTATATCGAGCGCGAGGACTTCATGGAAGACCCGCCAGCGAAGTATTTTCGTCTGCGCCCCGGTGGTGAGGTGCGTCTGCGCCGCGCCTACATCATCAAGTGCGAGCAAGTGATCAAAAACGAAGCCGGCGATGTGGTCGAGCTGCGCTGCTCCCATGACCCGAATTCACGATCCGGTATGGAAGGCAGCAAGCGCAAGGTCAAAGGTATTATTCATTGGGTATCAGCACCGCATGCCGTGGACGCTACAGTGCGTGTATATGACCGCCTGTTTGTGCGTGGCAACCCCGACAACGCCAAGGACGAGCGCCCGTTTACCGACTACCTCAACCCCGACTCATTGGCAGTGATTGAAGGGGCCAAGGCCGAACCCTCTCTGGCCAAGGCCAAGCCTGAACAAGGGTATCAGTTCGAACGCTTGGGCTACTTCTGTGCCGATCGCTACGATCACAGCGCAGATCAGCTGGTATTTAATCGCACCGTCACCCTGCGCGACACCTGGGCGAAAATCGAGGCGGCGGACGGATAGTTTTTGTCCGCGACTGTGCTCGAGCAAGAAACCACTGCAGACAAAACAAAACCGGGCGCGGCATCCTGCCGGCCCGGTTCCATCCCACGAAAGCTGAGTGTTGTGACGAATGCTTTCAATCCGAGGGGAGAGTCTCGTATGTGGGATTCAACCTAATACCCGTTAATAACCATAGTGGTAATGGTCGTGCCGTTTGTCCCAGGTTCTGTAGTAGTAGGTTCTTTCAACCACAAAACTCTCAGCGCCAGGGCAGTACCAGTCATTCGATACGCGTCGATAATATGACCCGTAAACCGGCCTGTAGTTCACTGCAAATCCAAAGCCATATCGCGGGCCGGAGTAGTAGCGATAGCCATGACGTGGACCGTAGTAACGATTCTGCGACCAGTAGCCACCGTCATAGTGTCGTCGGTGGTGCCGAGGCTTGTACGTGGAGTAACCACGATAGTGTCGATCAACGTGTCCGCTATGGTGGCCACCGTGATAACCGCCATGCCCACCGTGGCCCCGACCATGACCACCGGCGCTTGCGGTTGCGCTGGCCAACGCCAAAATGGTGATAGACAACAGGGTTAATGTAGTGCGTTTCATATCGAACCTCCTAAAACTTGCTGGTTCGAGCTCTACGATACGGATCAGCGCTGAATGAAAGCTGAACGTAACTTTTGATCGCTCAGTTCGTATCAGACAACAACAGCCGGATATGACATTGGACCCGTGGGTCCAGGTTCGTCATTACAGTCCAAATGCAACATGGGAACACCGCCAATGCGCCGCACATTCAAAACCACGCTTTCAGTCATTGCTGCTCTCAGCCTCAGCGCCTGCGTGATCGACGCACGCCGCGCCGACACCGCACTGGGTGAACCTCGCATCGTCGAACGTGACATTGCGCCTGACACCCGATTGGAAATTCGCATTCCCGCCGGCGACCTCGACATCAGCGCCGCCAGCACTGACGGCCGGCTGCGAGCTGAAGCACGCGTGCGTTGCCCCGATCTTGAATCAAAATGCGCCAAGCGCCTGGCTGATCTCGACTTCGTTCTGGAACAGCGCGACGGCCGACTGAAGCTGGGGTTCAATCACAATTCGTCCTGGTCGTTTCGGGAAGGTGAGATCCGGGTCCGCGTCGACGTGCCGCCAACTCAATCACTGCTGTTGGATGTTACTGGCGGCGATGTCAGCATCAAAGATGTCGACACCTGTCTGACCGTCAACATGGAAGCTGGCGACTTGCGGGTCGACCTGCCCGCCGACAATGTGCGCTCAGCCTTGGTAGACACGGGCATGGGCGACGCCTCACTGGTCGTCAAAGGGCGAACATATTCGCGACGCTCAATGCTGGTTGGAGCCGAGGGTGAATGGATGGGCGGCGCGGGTCACTGCGACATCGATATTGATTTGCAGGCGGGCGATGCCAGGGTGGAGCTTTATTGAGGGGCGCACTCGCCATGTTCGAGTCGCTTGACGCCCTTAGCTTTTAACGCCGCCAAACCAGCTGCCAAGACTGAAGATGAAATAGAAGAACAGTCCATACTTCAACGCACTGTAGATGGCGATCCGGTTCTCGAAAACGGTAGATTGCAGACCTAGACCCCAGGCACTGGAAAAAACCCGATGCCCTGACTCTAAACCAGCGAGTATGGCGTTGGTCGCTGCCGCGCCGATGACCACTGATGCGAACAACACCGCGAGCGGTTCGACATAGCCATTCGTCAGAACAGCAATCGCACTATTTGTCAATATCCCAGCAGACAGAAGACCGGCGGCGATTCGGGTAATCAATACCGAGGCGCCCGGTTTCCTTTCCATTGACCAATAGGCGGCAAGGTATAGCGAGCCGGGTACAAGAAACATAAACATCGCGAAAACGTTTTCAACACCAAGGTCTTCGCCCTCCACAAACAGTCTCATCAAGAACCCCATGAGTGGTACGAAGCAAAGAAACGCACCGGCGACCAATTGAAATGGAGCTTGTTTGCTCACAGCCTTCCCTACTCTAAATGAGGGTGTTGCAATAGTCCGCCCTGGACTAGCAACACCACGGAACCCGAGTAGTGCGGCATCGGATTCATTACAATTCAATAACTTAGAAGCCATCGAAATGGCGATACGTCCATGAATCGCGAGAGGCTGTAGTTTCGCGACAGCCTCTAACTACAAGCGAAGTATAGCGGCAACAGTCCGCTTAGTCGTTGTTGTATTGATCGACTGGACGGAAAAGACGCATGTGAGTTAGAAAGTGTACGTCGCCCCCAAAAAGCCTTTGATCACATAGTCTTCGTCGACTAGCGGGCTGTCGCGCAGCTCGCTGCCGAGACGTTCGGCGGACAGGTTGAACAGCAAGCGCCAGTCCTCGGTCATTTCGAACAGTGTGCTGACACCGATACCCACTGAGCTGGAACTGCCCGGCAGATAGGTGGGCCGACTCGCTGTCGCCTGCGCCAGCGGAACACCGAATTCGTAATTTGCCAGGTCGGAGCTAAGCCAATTGGCTGTCAGTTGCGGGGTCAAACGTGCAACGCCAATCTGGAATGACCGACGAAAGTTGGCACTCGCCAGACCACCGCCGAACTCATTCAACAGATCATGCTGATAGTTGACACCAAGTTCGAAGCCGTTACCGAGCTCAAACTGCGCCCCCAACCCTGCCATCACAGTGCCATTTCGATCGCCCAAGCCAGCCAGAATCGGGCTGTCATCTTCCTCGTAAGCGCTAACCCGATAGCTGGCATCGATCGCCAAACGGGCGCGACCGCTGCCGACAATACCAAAGCGCAGTGCCGGTCCAAACCACTGCAGGCGCTCGCCTACGTAAGTAACCGCCGGGATAGCCTGATAAACCGACTCACTTGAGTCAATGTACGGGCTGCTTTGACCGATCACACCGACGCCCAGGCCCCAACGCCCACGCTCGCCCAAGACCTGGTATAGCTCCAGCTCGAGTGTAGTCAGTTGACCTTCCGCGGCAACGATGAGTGCTCGCTCAAAACTGGGTGGGCCCTTGGGCCGATAGCCATTCGACAATGCCAGGCGTTCACGTGGAATGCCGATAAAGTTCTTGTCCAGTCGACCGTTGCCATTCTCGTCGTAATACACCAGTACGGCGATCGGACCGCTCGGCACATCAGCGACCACGTAGCGGTTGTCTGCAGTCACACTTTCAGTTTGCTGCACTACAGGATCACGAAAATCACCGAAAGCATCGGCATTGGTGTATATCTGAAAAATCAGCTGCCCGGACGGCGGTGGGTTAACCAGGCTCACCTGCAATTCAGCGGCATAAGCGTCGAATCCGAGGTTGCAGAGCAGCGCGAACAGCAACGACCTGGCGTAGCGTTTGGCTTGTTGAACAGACATCTTCCATTCCATTACGTGATCAAGGCCGCTATGGTCGCTGGCAGGCTGTGAATGTGCCGTGAAGCCGCTTGCCGGCTACGATTCGGTGGAAGACCTGGATTGACGCCCAGTGATAAGCCTGGCTCCCCGGTCAAAGGTGATGTATGACCAGAACCACTGCAACGCCACCAACAGTCTGCTCTTGGTGCCAATCAAAAAGTAGATGTGAGCAATGCCCCAACCCCACCAGGCTAGCCAGCCGCTGAGTTTGATCCGGCCAAAGTCAATCACCGCCGAACGCCGACCGATGGTCGCCAAATTGCCGCTGTCACGGTATTTGAACGGGGCCAGGTCCTTTCCAGCCAGGCTGGCGGCGATGGCTCGCCCGACATAGGCCCCAGCCTGCTTGGCCGCCGGTGCAATACCCGGCAGTGGCTCTCCATCGATACTCAATGCAGCCGTGTCGCCAATGGTGAAAACTCCGTCGCACTGCGGCACCGAAAAATCAGGCGCGACCTGGACACGCCCTACCCGATCGCACTCAGCACCCAGCCATTGACCGGCCGGAGAAGCAGCAACGCCAGCGGCCCACAACACGGTGGCTGCCGGCAACCGCTCCTCGCCAATCATCACGCCCTCTGCATCGCAGGCGGTAATGGGCGTTCCAAGACGCACCTCAACGCCGAGCTTTTGTAATGATTTCAATGCTTTGGCAGAAAGATCAGGTGGCATGGCCGAAAGCACGCGATCGCCGGCCTCGACCAATACAATGCGAGTTGATCTGGGGTCGATCTTTCTGAAGTCCCGCGCCAGAGTCTTGTGAGCCAGCTCAGCAATCGTTCCCGCCAACTCGACACCGGTGGGCCCGGCGCCAACCACAACCACAGTCAGCCAACGCGGCTGCGCGTCAGTCGGTGCCATTTCCGCCTGCTCAAAGGCCAGCAGGATGCGACGCCGGATCATCGTTGCATCATCCACCGATTTTAGTCCTGGCGCGTACTCAGCCCATTGGTCATTGCCAAAATAGGCATGGCGAGCACCGGTAGCCAACACCAGGCAATCGTAGGCAAGCGGCTCACCTGATTGCAGTTGTACCTGCTTCCTACTGACGTCAACATCAACAACGCAGTCGAGCCGAACCGATACATTGGCTTGATTGCGCACTAGACGACGAATCGGCCAGGCGATCTCGGCGGGCGATAGTCCGGCGGTTGCAACCTGATATAACAGAGGCTGAAATAGATGGTAGTTGTGACGGTCTATTAATGTGATGTCGACGTCGACCTTGGCCAGCGAGCGAACACAGCTCAAGCCGCCAAAACCCGCGCCGACAACAACAACATGCGGCCTGTTAGTGGTCATCGAACTATAGTAACCCGCGGATTGACCCGATTTTAAGGAGAAACATTGTGGCGCTGACAAGGATTCTGATCGCATTCGTTGGCCTGCTGGGACTGATGACAGCCGTCGCCGCCCAAGAGCAGCCTCGCAACGACGACAGTGACATGACAGCCGAGCGCATTCACGCGCTGGTGGAACGCATCGATGCCGAAGCCCAGCGACAGGAAAACTTTTGGCAGTTTAGTCTCAAGGAACGCATCGTCATGATCGTCATCGACACTGAAGCCGATCGCATGCGAATCATCTCACCGATTGTCAAAAATGAAGACGTGCCGATCGAGATTTACACGCGCATGCTGCAAGCCAACTTTGACTCGGCCCTCGACGCCCGCTATGCCATCGCCAATGAGATCATTTGGGGTGCCTATATTCACCCGCTACGGTCATTGACGGACGAGGAACTGCTGAGCGGCATTGCACAAGTGGTGACGGTTGCAGACACCTTTGGCACCACCTACTCATCTGGTGCGCTGATCTACGGTGGCGGTGACAGCAACGAGGAAATCGACAAGCTCTATCAAGAGTTGATGGACCTGTTGAACCCGGTTATTTGAGGTCGTGGTGGGACCCAGCCCGAACATCGCGGGCTAGGCTGCTATGTTTTACCGAGCGACAACAATTCGGCCAATTTTTCCTCGCCGCCGACTTCCACCCCCAACTCGGTCGCTTTGGTCAACTTGGAGCCGGCTTTTTCACCGGCAATCACCAGCGACGTCGCTTTTGACACGCTGCCAGAGACCTTGGCCCCCAGAGCTTCAAGTGCGATCTTCGCTTCCGAGCGCTTGATGCTGGTCAGCGTGCCAGTTAACACAATGGTTTGACCGGTCAACGGGCCGGTTTGCGTACGTTGTGGCTTCTTCTGCGGCCAATGAACACCCAGCTCGCGCAGGCTTGCTATCACCGCCAGGTTGTCTTCGTTGTCAAAAAACGCGCGAATGTGACTGGCGACGATAGGCCCAACGTCAGGGACCGCTTCCAACGCGTCCTGGTCGGCTTCGACGATGGCCTCAAGCCGCCCAAACCATCGTGCAAGATTTGCCGCCGTCGACTCACCCACCTCGCGAATGCCAATACCGTACAGCAGTCGTTGCAAGGTTGTGCTTTTGGCTGTTTCAATCGCCGCCACCAGGTTGCCGGCAGACTTCTCTGCCATGCGGTCTAGTGCCGCCAGGGTCGGCACGTCCAGGCGAAAAACGTCAGCAACGTTGTTGAGTGTTTCGGCCTCGACCAACTGATCGATCAACTTGTCGCCCAGGCCTTCGATGTCCAGGGCCTTGCGTGAGGCAAAATGGCGAATCGCCTCCTTGCGTTGAGCGGCACAGATCAGACCACCGGTACAGCGTGCAACGGCCTCGCCCTCGACCCTTTCCACTGGTGATTGACAGACTGGACATTGGCTCGGCATCGTAAACAGCCGGGCATCAATCGGGCGTCGATCTGGCACCACGGCCACGATTTCAGGAATCACATCGCCGGCGCGACGCACGATCACCGTATCGCCGATTCGAACGTCCTTGCGACGCATCTCGTCTTCGTTGTGCAAGGTCACGTTGGTCACCGTGACACCGCCGACGAATACCGGGTTGAGCCTTGCCACCGGGGTAATGGCTCCGGTGCGCCCGACTTGCACATCGATGTCTGCAACCGTGGTCAATTCTTCCTGGGCCGGAAATTTGTGGGCGGTCGCCCAACGCGGTGCCTTGCTAACAAAGCCGAGCTCGCGCTGCTGTTCGTAATCATCGACCTTGTAAACAATGCCGTCTATTTCATAGGGTAGCGTATCGCGTTTGTCGGTCATCTCAGCATAAAAGGCCAGGCAGCCCTCAACCCCGTCGACGCGCTGATTGTGCGGACAAACCGGCAAACCCGCCTCGGCCAACAGCTCAAGCGTTGCCACATGGCCGCTAGGCAGCCAGTCACCATCGACCACACCGACCGAGTAGGCAAAGAAGGCCAAAGGACGTTTTGCTGCCAATTGCGGGTCCAGTTGTCGCAGCGTGCCCGCAGCAGCATTGCGCGGATTGACGAAGGTCTTTTCGCCAGCAGCTTCGGCTCGTTTGTTGTAGGCGGCAAAGCCCGCTTTGGGCATGTAGACCTCGCCACGTACCTCCAGTCTCCCCTGGGGTGCACCGTCCATGAGGCGCAAAGGGACCGCCGGAATCACTCTTGCGGTGTGAGTCACGTCCTCGCCGGTCTGACCATCGCCGCGAGTCGCAGCACGAACCAGGCGGCCGCCCTCATACAACAAGCTGAGTGCGACACCGTCCAGCTTGGGCTCACATGAATAGACTATGGTGTCTACATCGAGACGTTCTCGCACACGACGATCAAAATCGCGCAATTCCTGTTCGGAAAAAACATTGCCGAGAGACAACATTGGAAGCTCATGACGGACCGAATCGAAGCGCTCCTCCACGGCCCCACCGACCCGTTGCGTCGGCGACTCGGCAGTGACCAGTTCCGGGTGTTCCGACTCCAGCTTGGTCAGCTCTCGCATCAGTCGATCATATTCAGCATCCGGAATCTTTGGCGCATCCAGCACGTAATACTGATGATTGTGTTGTTCGATCTGGTGACGCAGCGTCTCAATTCGCTGCTGGATGGAATCTTCGCTCATAGGTCACCTGGCTGGGTCGATTGCATCGTTTGGACTGATTGAACAGTCAAGGCTAGCGAACAGTCCTGACCGCCTGCTTTCGATCGTACTCGCGCATTTCCTCTCGAATACTGGCGATACGTTGTCTGGACAGCACACTATGTCTGTCATCCGTCACCCGACCATCGAGCAGTTCGCCCAGTCGCTGTGCTGCTGGCAACATGACATCCCAGGTGTCCAGTGCTGACAACGGGGCCGGCAAGGTCATGAACAAGGTCAAACCCGGTGACTGAAAACCGGCCATGGCATCGGGGTCGAAAATACCGGGGCGGGTCATGTTGGCGACGCTGAAAAGTACGCGTTTATTTCCGCCAACATCCTGACGTCGATGATAGATCGACATGTCCCCGAACTCGACGCCGGTCTTGTCCAGAGCCTCGGCCATTTTCAGGCCGGTGAATAGCTCGCCTGCTCTGGCCTCAACGTTGAGCACCACCACACGATCAGGGTCGGTCGGCGGCCGCTCAGGGGTGCCAGGGTCGTCACGCAGGTCGATTTCAGACCCGACCGGATCATTGTCGCGCACGATCAGCGACTCAAGACGTTTCAATTCCTTGCGCAGACCGTCATCAGCAGGCACATCGACCTCACCATCGACGACCGGATCAATCCGTTGCTGACCGGCCGCACCTGGATTGACGGACCGGCTGCGTTTGCCGAAGAAGTACACGCCAGCGACAATCAGCGCGCCGACCAGCAATAGTATCCAGCGTAACTCTGGCATCAGCCGGCATCCGCCCAGCGCTGTGCCTCGGCGATATCGACCGTGACCAGACGCGAAACGCCGGCTTCACGCATGGTGACGCCGGTCAGTTGGTGGGCCGCTTCCATGGTGATCTTGTTGTGTGTCACAAACAGGAACTGTACCGTCTCTGACATCTCCTTGACCAGTTCGGAAAACCGCCCAACGTTGGCATCATCCAGCGGCGCGTCGACCTCGTCCAACATGCAAAATGGTGCCGGATTCAGCCGAAAAATGGCGAATACCAGCGCTACCGCAGTCAATGCCTTTTCCCCACCAGACAGCAGTTGAATGCTGGAAACCCGCTTGCCAGGGGGACGCGCCAGTACAGATACGCCGGTGGTTAACAGGTCGTCCCCGGTCATTTCCAGGTAGGCATGACCACCACCGAACACCTTGGGGAATAGCTCTTTTAAGCCCGTATTGACCTGCTCGAAGGTTTCCTTGAAACGCGTTCGAGTGCTGCGGTCGATCTTGCGCATGGCCGCTTCCAGCGTCTCCAGAGCCTGTTCAAGGTCGTCATTCTGGGAATCCAGGTAGTTCTTGCGCTCGGACTCCTTGTCAAACTCATCAATTGCCGCAAGGTTGACCGGCTCCATGCGGTGAATCTTTACGCTCAGCTTTTCCAGGCGCTGTTCCCACAGGGCGGCCGTTGCCTCTGAGGCAAGCTCCTTGAGCAAGGCATCAGCGTCGCCACCGATGTCATCCAGCTGTTCTTGAACGGTTTGCATGCGGACGTTCTCGCCTTCGATCTCCAGGCGGACCGACTGCATGGCGTCGCGTTGTGTCTGCACTTCACGTTCTTGCAAGCGCCGCTTCTCATCAGTTTCACGCAGCGCTTCTACATGCTCAGAAAGGGCCTTGCGTGCTTCCGTGGCACGATGCTCGATCTGCAAACGTTTGCCGATCAACTGTTCCAACTCGGCTTTTTGCTCAGCGGGTTGCTGTTCGGCCGCCAGTTGCGCGGTAATCTCCTCGCTGCGCCGGCGTCGCTGCTGCAATTGGTCGGCCAGACGAGCCAAGCCATCATTCAACGACTGCAGCGTCGCAGTGGCAGACTCAAGTTTTAGCGCGACTTCGCCAGAACGGTCAGCCAGGCCTCCGAAGGCCTGACGTGCTTCGTTCACCCGCTGTCGCAAGGCATCGCGTTGCCCGCCCAGCTCGGTGCCGACCTTGTCGTGTTCGGCCGCCGCGTCCAGGGCCTGCTGCAGTTGGCCACGCGACGCTTTGAGTTGTTGTTCGGCCTCAGATTGGGCACTGGCGAGGGTTTCTCGCTCAGCCTGAAGCTTGCTTCGCCGTTCAGTCAGTTGCAGCAGTCGGGAATCTGCACTGCTGACCTTGCCCCCAATCTCACCCAACTCGCGTTGCTGAACATTGACTTGCCGTTGCGCTTGCTCCCAGGCCTCACGCGCAGTACGCCCTTGCTCAACCACCGTTTCCAGCTCGCCAGTCAAAGCCGCCCGCTGTTTGTCCAGATGACTCAACTCGGTACGCAAGCGACCAATTTCAGCTTCACGCGCCAATGCGCCCCGTTGCGGGTCGGATGATCGATCGATACGCAACCAACCGCTACCCAGCCATTCACCCTTCTGCGTTATCACCGACTCGTGAGGTGCCAATGAAGGCAACATCGACTTGGCTTGTTGCAGCGAGTTTGCAGTACGGACCGAACCGAGAACGCCGTCAATGGCCAGGTTGCCGCGGACATGCGCTGCCAGCGTGTCAGAATTGGGCTTTCTCGACTGTTCACCAATCAAGGCCAGGCTTGAGTTTAGGTCGTCCAAAGCCAATGCTTCGGCATCGACGTCTTTAACGGCAAAAGCAGAGAGCAAAGGCCCGAGCACTACCTCGACAGCCGTCTCCCAACCGGCATCCACTTCCACCAGCCTAGCCAGGCGGCGGGAGTCGTCAATTCCTTGTTTTTGCAACCAGGCAGTTTGCTGGTCGGCATCATCTTCCAGTGCTGAGGCCTGCAGTGCTTCCAGTGAAGCCAATGCGCCGCGTTTCTCACGCTGAGCCGACGCCAGTTGATCAACTTCCCCTCGCAGCCGCTCGTGCTCAGCTCGCTTGGCTTCCAGATCCTCAGCGGCCGCCTTCAGCTTCGCCTCCAAGGCGTCGTTTCTAGCCACTGCTGCGGCCAGCTCGCCTTTGACCTGTTCACTGGCCTTGCGCTCAACATTCAAATCGATAGAGGCGATCTCTCGATCCAGCGCCTGCAAACGCTCGCTGGCCTCGCGCATGCGGCGATCAAGATGTTCAATCTTGGTCTTCTCAACTTCAGAACGCCGCACGCTGTCGCTGGACTTGACTTGATGCTCGTTGAATTTTTGCTGCCATTGTTGCCAGGCCTGGTCGGCAGACTCGACCTCGGCCGCCGCCTTGCTCCGCTGCTCAGTCAGTGCAGCAAGGTCAGCCTTGTAGTTTCCAGCATCGCTCTTTAGTTGATCTCGCCTGACCGTATCTTGCTCGACCTGCTGCTGGATGTGCGCAATCTGTGCCAACGCCTCGGCCTGCTCATCGCCAAGACGTTTGGTCATCTGTTGCTGATGGGCAATGACCTGCTCGATTCGAGCTATTTCGCTACCGACTTGGTACAGCTCACCTTGCACAGCCGAGGTATGGTCGTTGGCAGCTTGCTGCGCAACGCGAAGCTTTTCCAACTCAGCCTCAGTCGTACGCAACTGAGCCGTGCACTTCTGCAACGCCGTTTCACGCTCCTGTAGCCGGGTTTTGCGTTTGTCGTGGGCCTCACTTAGCGAGCGGAGCTTCATCGCAAGCAACTCGGCCTGCATCTGGCGCTGTTGCTGTTTCAGGCCACGGTACTGTTCAGCGGCACGTGCCTGTCGTTTTAAATGCGCGATGTGTTTCGATACTTCTTCGCGCAGATCGGTCAAACGCTCCAGATTCTCGCGGGTGTGACGTATTCGGTTTTCCGTCTCGCGCCGGCGTTCCTTATATTTTGAGATGCCGGCCGCTTCCTCAAGAAAGCCACGCAGCTCTTCTGGCCGCGCATCGACCATCCGCGAAATCATGCCCTGCTCAATGATTGAGTAGCTTCGCGGCCCAAGGCCAGTACCAAGAAACAGGTCAGTGATATCGCGCCGACGACACCTGGCGCCATTTAAGAAATACAAGGACTGGCCATCACGACTGACCTGCCGTTTGACCGATATCTCACCATAGTTGGCGTACTCTCCACCTGCGCTACCATCGGAATTGTCGAACTGCAGTTCCACCGTCGCGGTACCAACCGGCTTGCGTGAGCTGGACCCTGAGAAAATAACGTCTGACATCGACTCGCCGCGCAACAAGCGCGCCGAACTCTCGCCCATCACCCAGCGCACGGCGTCGATGATATTGGACTTGCCGCAACCATTGGGCCCGACCACACCCATCATATTGCCAGGCAGGCGAATCGTCGTCGGGTCGACGAATGATTTGAAACCCGCCAGTTTGATCGCGTTAAGGCGCATTAGGCGGGTTGCTTCACCCGGCCATACACATCTTCAAAACGAACGATATCGTCCTCCCCAAAGTAATCACCACACTGCACTTCGATCAACGCGATATCGGTGTCAGTTGGATTCTCAAGGCGATGTTTGGTGTTGAGTGGGATGTAAACCGACTGGTTGGATTCAAGCATGAATTCTTCGTCGCCGACCCGCACCTTGGCGGTGCCTGACACCACCGTCCAGTGTTCAGTCCGTCGATGATGCAGTTGCAGGGAAAGCACTTGACCGGGCTTGACCACCAGGCGTTTGACCTTGCAGTCGTCTTCGTCTTCCAAAATGGTATATGAGCCCCAGGGGCGATACACAGTCTGGTGATAGGTCGCCGCTTCATCATCATCGGCGTTGAGCTGCATCACAACCTCTTTGACATCTTGTGCCCGATCACGATCCGCGACCAACACTGCGTCCGGGGTATCGACCACAACCAGGTCTTTTACGCCAACCGCTGCGACCAGTCGTTTGCCGCCGCGAACATAACAGTTGGTGGAGTCGACCAGGATAGTCTTGCCCGACACTCTGTTGCCGGCCGCATCAGCTTCCTGCAATTCACTCATCGCTTTCCACGAGCCGATATCACTCCAGCCAAAGTCGCCAGAGACAACAGCGCAGCGGTCTGCCCGTTCCATCACTGCATAGTCAAATGATATGTTCGGACATTGTGCGAAGGATTGTGAATCCAACTCCAGTGGTGTCGCGCCCTGATCGCTGGCAGCCCAACATGCCTCTGCTGCGGCCAGCACGTCCGGACAGGTCTCGCGCATGGCATTAAGTACCGCGTCGACTCGGAACAGGAACATGCCCGAATTCCAGTCATAATTGCCGGCAGCCAGATACTTGCGCGCAGTATCAAGGTCAGGCTTTTCAACGAATGCCGCCACTTCATTGGCGTCATTTCCATCAATTTTCGAACCCGAACGAATATAGCCATAGCCGGTTTCAGGTTGCAGTGGGTGTACTCCAAAGGTCACCAGGTAACCTTGCTCGGCCACCGCTTGCGCCTGTTCGACAGCGCTCTTGAAACGCTCCAGGTCATTGATCAAATGATCAGCAGGCATCACCATCATCTGCGCTTCAGGCCCGTGTTTATCGCGCACTGCCAAAGCGGCCATGGCAACGGCAGGAGCAGTATTGCGCCCATCCGGCTCCAGCAGGAAAGTATGTCGTTCCTGTCTGAAACCATCAACGGTGGCGTATTCATCGCGAGTGATAAAGTAATAATCCCGGCCGGTGATCGTCATTCCATGCCCGTCGCTGGCAATTCCCAACGCACGCGCCAGGGTCTTGTGGGCCAGCGTGGCGCCATCTGCCATGCGCATGAAGGGCTTCGGATGGGCACGACGAGACACCGGCCACAATCGAGTACCAGCGCCTCCAGAAAGAATCACAGGGATCAGCATGTATGTTGTCCGTTCAATGTCTAGTTGGGTCTATGCTACGAAACCATTCGCCCCATGCAAAGCTCAAGTGCCTTTTGCCATGTGGGCATGCGTAAAGAAAAGGCTCGCTCAATCGCGTCGGTATCCAGCACTGACCATGCCGGACGCTTTGCCGGGGTTGGGTATTGATGGGTGCCTATGGCGGTCAACTCGGGCTTTTTAGGGATCAGGCCCAGCTTGACCGCACGATCAAAAATAGCGTCTGCAAAGGCGTGCCAATTGGTGTGGTTCCGGCTGGCCAGATGAAAAGTTCCAACCGGACCCGAAGCGCGCCCGCGCTGAGCCAAAATGGCCGCCGTGGTGTCAGCGATGTGTCGACTCCAGGTCGGACACCCCTGCTGATCGCTGACGATACTCAATGCATCTCGCTGCGTCGCCAGCCGCAGCATGGTCTGCAGGAAGTTGTGACCACGCTCGGCAAACACCCAGCTGGTTCGAAACACCAGATGTTCGCAGCCTGAATCGGATATGGCCCGTTCGCCAGCGAGTTTCGACTCACCGTATACGCCGGTAGGCGCGCAATCGTCCGATTCAAGGTAAGGGCGGTCGGCATCACCGGCGAACACATAATCGGTTGAGTAATGCACCAGCAAGGCATCGTTGTCGACACAATGTCTGGCCAGCAACGCTGGCAGTTTTGCATTTATGGCGTTGGCCAATTCCGGCTCTGACTCAGCTTTGTCAACCGCCGTGTAAGCTGCTGCATTGACCAAAACGTCCGGCCGCAGTTTGTCGAGCAAAGCCGGGCCTGCTTCCAGATCTTGCAGATCCCATTGCTGGCGCGACAGCGCGGTGACCTCGCCTAGAGGCAGCAGGCTTCGAGCCAACTCAAATCCGACCTGGCCGTTGGCACCGAGCAATACGATCTTGCGATGGCTCATAATGTTGGCAAGCGTTCCACGGGAAAGTCACGCAACCTGGGTGCGTTCTGGTCCTTGCCCGACAGCGACGGCGAAGCAATCGGCCAGTCGATACCGATATCCGGATCGTTCCAGGCCACACCTGCGTCGGCTTCGGCGTCGTAAACGGTTGTGCACAAGTAGCAGAACAGCGCATGTTCGCTGGTTACACAAAAACCGTGCGCATACCCTGCGGGCACATAGAACTGGCATTTGTTTTCTGCAGAAAGAGTAACCCCTTCCCATTGCCCGAACGTTGGAGAGCCGCGACGTATATCCACCGCGACATCAAAAACCTCACCTTCCATCACGTACACGAGTTTCCCTTGCGGGTTTGGTGTCTGAAAGTGAAGCCCTCGCAGAACGCCACGGGCCGAACGCGACGCATTTGCCTGTGTCATTGTTGAGGTGATGCCGATGTCTCGATAGCGGTCGAGATTCCAGGTCTCCATGAAAAAGCCGCGCTGGTCGCCGTACACATCGGGCTCGATCAGTTTTACGCCCGGCAAGCGTCCATCGGTGACTTTCATTGCGGCCATTCCTCTTTGCGCAGGCTTAGCAAGTATTGGCCATAGCCATTCTTCTTCAGAGGCTCAGCCAAGCGGTTGAGTTGCTCCTGGTCTATCCAGCCCTGCTGAAATGAGATCTCTTCTGGACAAGCGATGCGCAAGCCCTGCCGCTGTTCCAGCGTTTCGATGAACGTGCCCGCCTGCAACAAGGACTCATGGGTTCCAGTATCTAGCCAGGCGTAGCCGCGACCCATTTTTTCCAGCATCAACTGTCCGGCCTCAAGGTACTTCTTGTTGAGGTCGGTGATTTCCAACTCGCCACGTGGTGACGGTTTTAGTTCTGCTGCATACCGTGGAGCGTTGCCATCATAAAAGTACAGTCCGGTAACGGCGTAATGAGATTTGGGTTGCTCTGGCTTTTCCTCCAGCCCAATCACCTTGCCGCTGCTATCAAACTCCGCCACGCCATATCGCTCAGGGTCACCAACCCAATAGCCAAAAACTGTTGCGCCCTGGGTACGCGCCGCAGCACGTTTAAGGAGGCCACTTAATCCGCCTCCGTAGAAAATGTTGTCGCCCAGTACCAAACAGGATGGCTCATCGGCGACGAAATCTTTGCCAATCAAATAGGCTTGCGCCAGGCCGCCGGGGTCGGGTTGCACAGCGTAGCTAAGATTCAGGCCCCACTGGCTACCATCGCCAAGCAATGCTTCGAACAAGGCCTGTTCATGAGGCGTGTTGATAATCAAGATGTCGCGAATACCCGCCAGCATCAACGTCGACAGCGGATAGTAGATCATTGGCTTGTCGTAGACCGGGAGCAACTGCTTGGAAATGGCCCGAGTAATTGGATAGAGCCGGGTCCCGGAACCGCCGGCCAAAATAATACCGCGCATCAGCTGGCCCCTCCCAGGCGCTCACCTTGATAGGAGCCATCAAGTACTCGGCTCACCCACTCTGTGTTGTCCAGATACCATCGTACCGTGCGCTCAATGCCGGTGGCGAAAGTTTCCTGCGGCGCCCAGCCCAGTTCATTTTTGATCTTGCTGGCATCGATTGCGTAGCGCGCATCATGCCCGGGTCGATCGGTGACGAAGGTGATTTGTTGTTTATAGGAGCCGCCATCGCTGCGAGGTTGCATGCGGTCAAGAATCTCACACAGCAATTCGACCACGTCAATATTGCGCATTTCCGAGTCGCCACCAACGTTGTAGACCTCACCAACGCGTCCGGCCTTGAGCACAGCTTCAATGGCGATGCAATGATCCTCAACGTACAACCAGTCCCGAACGTTGCTGCCATCACCGTAGACCGGCAGGTCCTGTCCCGAAATGGCCTTCTGAATAATCAGGGGAATCAGCTTTTCAGGAAATTGATAAGGGCCATAGTTGTTTGAACAATTGGTGGTGAGCACTGGCAATCCATAGGTGTGATGGAATGCTCGAACCAGGTGGTCAGATGCCGCCTTGGAGGCTGAATACGGCGAGTTTGGTGCATAGGGTGTTTGTTCGGTGAAGTAGCCTTCGGCCCCCAGCGATCCATAAACCTCGTCTGTCGACACATGCAGAAATCGAAAATCTTGCTGTTGCGTGTCATCAAGGCTGCGCCAGTAGGCCAGAGCTTGTTCCAGCAATGACAAGGTCCCGACAACATTCGTGTTGACGAACTCTGCCGGCCCGTCAATCGATCGATCAACATGACTTTCGGCGGCGAAGTTAACAACCGCCGTGGGTTTTGTACGTCGCAAGATACCCGCCACAAGATTGGCATCGCCAATGTCGCCGTGAACGAACTCGTAACTCGAATTTCCTTGCAGGGACGCCAAAGTATCCGGGTTTCCGGCGTAGGTCAGCGCATCGAGGTTGACGATGCGAATGTCGCCAGAGGCAATGTTGCGCAGGACGAAATTGCCGCCGATAAAGCCGGCGCCACCAGTGACCAATATTGTGTTCATCAACTAAAGACTATCTTTGAGAGGGCGTCGCATTCTACCGAATGACCACAGTGATCGCAGCATTGGCACCGGACGTTGCATTAAGGATGGAAAACGAGCCGCCGATTTGGCGACTCGCCTTGCGACTCAAAACGGAATGTCGTCGTCGAAATCGCTGGGCGGCGCTTGCGCCGGGGCTTGCGACTGCTCAGGACTAGCCGCGCCCTGATTGCTTGGGCCGCGTTGCTGTTGGTAGCCACCGCCACCGCCGCCACCCATGCCGCCGCCACCGCCACCACCGGTGCCACCGAGCATTTGCATTTCGTTCGCTACAATTTCAGTGGTGTAGCGATCCTGCCCGTCCTGGCCTTGCCACTTTCGGGTGCGAATGCTGCCTTCGATGTACACCTGACGGCCTTTGCGCAGGTACTCACCGCCGATTTCACCAAGACGACCGAACATAACAACGCGATGCCACTCAGTTCGCTCCTGCATGTCACCACTTTGCTTGTCACGCCAGCTTTCTGAAGTCGCAACCCGAATATTCGTCACTGCCTGGCCATTGGCGGTGTAGCGTGTCTCCGGATCATCCCCCAGATTGCCCACCAAAATGACCTTGTTAATTCCACGTGCCATAAATCTATCTGCCGCTTCCCTGAATAAGCCCAGAATTCTAGCGCTTTTGTATGAGTACTGCTACGACCATTGTGGTCCCCCTTCCTCTATAATGGCAGGCGATCGCGATGCTGATGCACTCGCATCGCAAATCAGCTCGCAATGTACAAAGCCAATCAAAACATATTGGCCCAAGTGGAATGCCGCCCATTGAACGACTCAAATAGACCTGTCACGCCTGGGAAAGGCAACGTGATGGACTCGATCAACGCCCTGCTTGGCACCGAGATGAATGCCGTTAACGACTGCATCCGCACTCAGTTGGCCTCAGATGTGGCGTTGGTCAACCAGATTAGTCATTACATCGTGTCTGCTGGCGGCAAACGGCTGCGGCCCGCGTTGGTGTTGCTGGCCGCGAAAGCCAGTGGCTATCAGGGTCAGCACCATATTGACCTTGCCGCGATTATTGAGTTTATCCACACGGCAACTTTGTTGCATGACGATGTAGTCGATGAATCGGCCCAGCGCCGCGGCCGCGACACCGCCAATACACTGTTTGGAAATGCCGCCAGCGTGTTGGTGGGCGACTTTTTGTACTCGCGCTCGTTTCAGATGATGGTTCGGCTTGATGCCATGGCAGTGATGCAGATCCTTGCCGACGCGACCAATGCGATCGCCGAAGGTGAAGTCTTGCAATTAATGACCGCCGGCAATGCTGATACCGATCGCGACGCCTACTTCGAAGTCATTCGCAACAAGACCGCTCGCCTGTTTGCTGCCGCCGCTGAGCTAGGTGCGGTCATCGCCGGTCGATCACCGGCCGAAGCGCAGGGCATGGCTGACTTTGGCATGCACCTTGGAATGGCTTTTCAGATTGCCGACGATGTACTGGATTATGTCGCCGATGAGGACGACCTTGGCAAAAACCTCGGCGACGATCTGGCCGAAGGGAAAATGACATTGCCGTTAATTATCGCCATGGAGCAAGGCAGCGATACGCAGCGGCAGACGATTCGCGACGTGGTAGAGAACGGCGGTAGCGAAGATGTCGACCGTATATTGCCGATCCTGCAGAGCACCAACGCTATCGAGCAATCGTTGCTAGTTGCCGATCAAGCGGCCGAAGATGCCGTCACGGCACTATCGGTGTTGCCGTCATCTGAGGCTACAGAGATTATGGGCGAACTGGCGCGCTTCAGCGTCAGACGCTCCGCATGAGCATGCCATCTACTGGTTGGCGACGATCTTCAGCTCGCTCCAATCAAGTCCACCGGTGAGTTGAACACTGTCACCACCGCGTCGCTTGGCTCGATACATGGCGTGATCACAGCGCTTCAGTAGGGATCGTATGGACTCATCTGGTACCGCTTCGGACAGGCCGATGCTGACCGTTACCTCACATGCGAGGTTCGGATCTCTGGCGACCGCAGCACGGATGCGGTGAGCGATCCTGGCCGCATCATTGATGTCTCGCCTTGGCATGACCACGACGAATTCGTCACCGCCCAATCGAAAAGCCTCATCGCTAAGGCCCAGTTGATTGAGCACCAGGTTGGTCACTTTCAGCAAAATTCGATCACCGGCATCATGGCCGTATTCATCGTTGATGCGTTTGAAATGGTCGATGTCGATCAACATGGCGACCGGCCCATGCGAGGCAATCGTAGGGTACCATTCGTCCAGGTAACGGCGGTTGAACACACCGGTTAGCGGGTCATGCCTTGCGACCGACTCCAGCTCCATACGCTGTGCCTGAATTCGCCAGCAAAATGAGGTAGCGAAGGCGCTGACCAAACCAAGGGTTGCACCGAATCTGGCGGCCAACGACCATCCCACGGTCAGTCCAGCGATAACGGTGGCTGCGGCCAGATACAAACCGGCAATCCAGAGGGCCGCATAGCGGCCGAGCAGAAAATGCGTCGCCAACAGCACCGGGAAACACCACATCATCCCGACCACGCCTTGCTGCTGGACTGAAACCAGCGATGCGAGGCCAGCAAGAACGAGGATATCGACACCACCGGTAAGCAAACGACCTCTGGTGTTCAGTTGCCATGCTGAGAAAAACAGAGTCAACGATAACAAGCCACTGGTACAGCCCAGCAACAACCTTCCCTGCAGAAAGTTGTTAATCGCGAATGGAAACAAGGCGATCGCTCCGGCCAACGCAATAGCTGCGCGCACTTGTTTCGTCGTTACGGTCTTTTCCATTTGTCCGTCCTGCCGATTGAGATCGACAATGCAACATTGAAGCCTTATTTATGTTACCGTGCGCGCCCCCTTAATATGACCCACAAGCGATGAGTGACACAATCCGTAACATCGCCATCATCGCTCACGTCGATCATGGCAAAACCACCCTGGTTGACGAACTACTGAAACAATCCGGTACCTTGGACGAACGGGCGCGGCTTCCCCAGCGCGCCATGGACTCCAATGACCTCGAGCGCGAGCGCGGGATTACCATCCTGTCGAAGAACACTGCGCTGACCTGGAACGACTATCACATCAATATCGTCGATACGCCGGGACACGCCGACTTTGGCGGTGAGGTAGAGCGCGTATTGTCTATGGTCGACTCCGTGCTGCTGCTGGTCGATGCTGTTGACGGCCCGATGCCGCAAACACGCTTCGTCACCCAAAAAGCCTTCGCTATGGGATTTAAGCCCATTGTCGTTATCAACAAGATCGATCGTGATGGTGCTCGGCCACATTGGGTTATGGACCAAACCTTTGATTTGTTTGACAAATTGGGCGCCAGCGACGAACAACTGGATTTTCCGGTGATCTATGCCTCAGCCCTGAGAGGGTATGCCGGCACGGACGAAACCATCACTGAAGGCGACATGCAACCGCTGCTGCAGGCTATTGTTGATCACACGCCGCCGCCACAGGTCGACGCTGACGGCCCGTTTCAGATGCAGGTGTCAACACTAGACTACTCTCGCTACGTTGGTGTCATTGGCATCGGCCGCATTCGTCGCGGCACGGTCAGCACCAACATGCCGATTACCGCCATCGCTACCGATGGCAGCCAGCGCAATGCGCGCGTGCTCAAGGTGCTGGGCTTCAACGGCCTAGATCGGGTTGAGCAGGAAAGCGCCACCGCCGGTGACATCGTGGCCATTGTTGGCGTTGAGGGCGTTGGTATCTCGGAAACGCTTTGCGATCGTGACACACTGGAGCCAATGCCACCTTTGACGGTGGACGAACCGACCATCAGCGTCGATTTCATCGTCAACGACTCACCATTTTGCGGTCAGGACGGCAAATACCTGACCAGCCGGCAAATACGAGAGCGCCTGCTGCGAGAAGCGAGCCACAACGTGGCGCTGCGAGTGGAAGAGACTGAAGATGCTGAACGCTACCGGGTATCCGGTCGCGGCGAATTGCACCTGGCGGTGCTGATCGAGAATATGCGACGCGAAGGCTACGAGATCGCTGTATCGCGTCCCAAAGTCATCATCAAGGAAGTCGATGGCCAGATGATGGAACCGTTCGAGCAGTTGGTGGTCGATCTCGACGCTGGCTATGAAGGTTCAGTCATCGAACGACTCGGCGAGCGTCGCGGTCTGCTGACCAACATGAGCAACGATGGCCGTGGTCGGGTCCGACTTGAGTATGAAATCCCGGCACGAGGCCTGATTGGTTTTCAGTCCGAGTTCCGAACCTTGACCGCCGGCACCGGCATCTTGCACCACGTTTTCGATCACTACGGCCCGCGCATGCAGGACACACCTGCGCAGCGCAGCAATGGCGTACTGATCTCCAATGGCAAGGGCAAAGCGTTGGCCTATGCCTTGTTTGCTCTGCAAGATCGTGGACGCTTGTGTATCGAAGCCGGTGTCGATGTCTACGAGGGCCAGGTTGTCGGCATTCATAGTCGCAACAATGACCTGGTTGTTAACCCGCTGAAGGGCAAACAGCTGACCAATGTCCGCGCATCCGGCAAGGACGATGCCTTGCTGTTGGTGCCGCCGGTGACTTTTACGCTCGAACAAGCGCTGGAATTCATCAACGACGATGAACTGGTCGAAGTCACACCGCATGCCATTCGCATTCGCAAGAAGTTCTTGAAGGAGCACGAGCGAAAGCGCGCCTCGCGCAGCGAATAGACAAAACGCGTGTACCCCGGGCACCTGCTCGGGTACACGTGTACTACGCTGCTACCCATCGAAAGGTCTAGCTAGAGCGCGTCCACAGTTTACGTTTCTGGAACAGCTCGACCGGTCCACGGATGGGCCGGCATTTTCAAATTATTGGAGATGAAGAACTTTCATAACCGCGCTTCTGAAAGTTCGTGTCCGCGTTGGCCATGGATGGCTAATCGTGGACGACCTCTAGCTAGAGCGCGTCCACAGTTTACGTTTCTGGACCAGCTCGACCGGTCCACGGATGGACCGGCATTTTCAAGCCATTGAAAATGAAGAACTTTCATAACCGCGCTTCTGAAAGTTCGTGTCCGCGTTAGCCATGGATGGCTAATCGTGGACGACCTCTAGCTAGTCACGCGCAGTGTAAGATAGCCAAGGTAGCGACCTTGGAGCCCCCGCATGCAATGCCCAAAATGCGATTGCCACCAGCTTTTTCCCGCGCGCCTGGAGCAGGACCTTGCCGCCTATCAATGCAAGCGCTGCCAGGGCCACCTTATCGCGCTCATTGCCTACCGTGATTGGATGGAGCGACATCAGCTCGCTGAGGTGAAAGATGGCGCTTCCTTGCAGCCCGATGACACGACCGTCGCCCTGCAATGCACGCGGTGTCAGCGTTTGATGACCAAATACAGCTATGACTCGACTGGGCACAAGCTGGATTACTGCTCACATTGTGATGATGTCTGGCTTGATGCCGGCGAGTGGGCCTACTTGCGGGCTATCAAGTTGGCCGGTGAGCTCCCTGCCATTCTAACTGAGCCCTGGCAGCGCAAACTTAAACAACAACAGCTTGAGAAAAACAGCGCGCAGCGGTGGGAAAGAAGATTCGGTTCAGACACTTACGATAAGGTAGCTACATTCAGACAGTGGCTTTGGTCGCAGGACAATGCCCAGTCGATCGTCGACTACATATCCAGACCGCTGGATTCAGACTCCGAGCCTTAAGACATTGCATCAATACCCATGATTACCCTCTCCACAAAGCAGCGCGGCGTGCTGCGCGGAATGCTGACTGCGTTGGTAGCATCCATACTGCTGATCCTCGCCACGTTGAAGTTTGACCCGTTCAACCTTGCAGCCAGCGATCGCGCCGCTATGGTTTCGATCGCCATACTGTGCACCTTGGCGCCCGCCCTTTTTCTGGCCGTCTGCATTGGTCGGTTGGCCAAACACCGGTTCTTCAGCGAGCAAGACATTGACGGCGGAGGCCTGTCGATCGGCACTGAGCGCGCAAAGGTGTTGCAGTCAATCTTGCAAAACACCCTTGAACAATCCGTATTAGCCGTGATGGTCTGGCTGGCGTGGGCGCACTGGATGCCACTTGAATGGACATCTACCATGGTACTTGGGGCCTTGCTGTTCACGCTGGGCCGATTGTTGTTTTTCGCCGGTTATCAACATGGTGCGCCGGCTCGCGCGCTCGGTTTCGCCTTGACCTTTTATCCATCGGTGGTGATGTTGATCATTGTTATTGTTCAAGCAAGCAGCACGCTTTCGTTTTCAATGGCTTGAAAATGGATGGCACTTCCGTGTGCCGGGGCGAGCTCGTCAAAACACCTATCCGTAGACGCGCTCTAACTACTCGAAGCATCCCTGTCATTCGGGCATACTCCTCAGCTGATAATACAAAGCCAATGAGGGGATCATCCATGCCACGCTTTTCTTTTGCACGGAGCCAGGACATTCGATGGGTACTGCTGTTGCTCCTGGTCTTTGCGCCAAGTACGTTCGCGCAAGTCGGCGACACTGCTTTAAAAATCGTGGTCGTGGATCTGGACCGGGTTGTCGCGAATTCGTCACTGGGCCAGCAATTGCAAAGCAGGCTTGAGCAGTTTCAGCAACAGATCAAATCGGAGGTCGAGCAAATACAGAACCAGGCTCGCGACATCCGCCAACGTGCAGCAGACGGCGTCAATACGCTGAGCGAGGAGAAGCTGCAGTTGCTGCAACAGGAATACGAAGACAAGATGATCGCCCTGCAGCGCTTTCAGAACGACAAACAAATTGAAGGACAAAAAATGCAGCAAGAGGGCTTGAGGCAAATTGAGCAACAGCTTGAACCAGTGTTTTCTTCGATTCGCGACGACTACCAGCTTGATCTGATTCTCAACAAGGTTCCGGGCGTGGTGGTGATGGCGGGTGAACGCGCCGACATTACTCAGTTGGTGATCGATCGGCTCAATCAAGCGCCCTAATCAACCCTGATATGCCCATGAACAAGCGAGACCGCAAATACCTGACCATTGAAGGCGTGGTGGTGCTGTTTGGTGTGTTGATTGCCTTGGTGGTCGATCATGCCAGACAGCAGTGGCTGGAAGATCGAGAAGCCCAGATCGCCTTGAGTCGTGTCTATTTGGAACTAGACCATAACCTGACGCAGCTGGAAGACCTGCAAACGGTAGGGACCGACCGGCTGGCTCGATTGCGGGAGCTGCGGTCCATTGAGGGTAGTGAGCACTCATTGGCTGACCTGATGAGCCGCTTTAGCGGCTATCGAACGCCGGATCTGAATGAAGCGGCCTGGAATCGACTGGTGCAAAGTCGCCTGGCAGACTCGATCGATCCACAACTTTTGGAACAAGCTTTCCAGATCTACGAAGCCAACCAGTTGTTTGATGGGCTGGATTGGGAAATCAATCGGCTGGTATATAGCGAACTGTTCCATTCCGCTGACAAGCGCCCCGTGGCCATCGCCATCTCGGAACGCATCATGGCCCAGCAGCTGACCTGGGTAGCCGAACAGATTCCGCGGTATGCTGAGTTTCTGTGCACCGCGCCTGACGATGTATTGATCGACAGACCGTCGACGTGCTGACAACAGCTTGACCTTGAGGGAGGTTTTATCATGTCAAAAGAACTGACTTATCATTGCACTATCGCAGCGCCGGTAGAGCACGTTTTCGAGCGCTTTTCCGACATTCCCAGCACGGCTGACGTAATCTCCGGCATTGAATCGGTCGAAATGCTCACCGATGGCCCGGTAGGTGTCGGCACACGCTTTCGCGAAACTCGCGTCATGTTTGGCAAGGAGGCAACCGAGGAAATGGAGTTCACCGAATATCAGCCGCCGCACCACTACGTCGTTGAGGCCAGGTCACACGGCGCTCACTATGTTTCCAGTTTCGACTTCAAGAGCATAAACAACGGCACCGACGTCACCCTGACCTTTTCCGCAACCCCGGAAACGGTGATGGCCAAAATCATGTCGGTCATCATGGGACCCATGATGCGCAAATCGGTGAGTAAATGCCTGACCGAAGATATGACCGATATGAAAGCAGCGATCGAAGCGGCCGAACAGTCAAAACAGTGATTTTCCAGTGAGACAACACTCCGAGGAGACACTGGCGGAGCTGCCATCAGTACAAGGTTTTCGGCAACGCGGTTTGGATATGACGCGGGTGGAGGCCTTTACCGATGCGGCATTCGCCTTCTCACTAACGCTGCTGGTGATCTCCTTTGATGAGTTGCCGGGAACGTTTGCCGAATTCATCGAAGCGCTGAAACGAATACCGACCTTTGCCGCCTGTTTCGCCCAGATCGCCATTTTCTGGTATGCCCATCATCGCTGGAGTCGTCGATATGGCCTGGATGATCTGACGACCGCCTTGCTGAGTCTGACGCTGGTATTCGTCACCCTCATTTTCGTTTTTCCATTGCGCATCATCTTCTCGGCCATGTTTGCCTGGATGACGCAAGGCTGGGTGCCTTTTGAACTGGCTGATTTTTCTCCCAGCGAGATGGGCACCATTTTCGTGATCTATGGGGCCGGTTTCACTGCCATGTGTGCGGTTATTTCAGGTCTATATTGGCATGCGGGGCGTCGCGCCGATCAACTAATACTTAACGTGGAAGAGCTTTTCATTACCCGTAGCGAAACGCAGGCCTGGCTGCTGATGGGCAGCGTTGGCTTGCTATCCATAGCCTGGGCGACACTGGCACCGTCAGGCCTTAAACCATTCGCAGGGTTCGCCTACAGCCTGCTGGCGGTGATCATGCCGGCCTTTGGCGCGATTAAGGGGCGTCAATTCCAGCGTTAGAAAACTGAATGGGACGAAACGCTGACTGGATGAGTCTGACAGTTGTCCGCTGACAGCCGATTCAGGCTAGACTCATACCAATAACAACGGTGGGGCTAGAACGATGACAGACTTGACAGTAGGGACTCGGCAACGGATCGAGGCAATTGATCGTTTGCGTGGCCTGGTGATGATTTTGATGGCCATCGACCATGTGCGTGATTTTTTTTCGATAACCGCATTCGCACCTGAAGACCTCACGCAAACCGACACCGGGTATTTTCTGACCCGTTGGATAACGCACTTTTGTGCGCCCATCTTCGTTTTCCTGTCTGGGGTGAGTGCCTGGTTGCATCAAGGCAACAAAGAGCTTAGCGCCAAAGAGCTTTCACTGTTTTTGCTCACACGTGGCTTATGGTTGATTCTACTTGAGTTGACGGTCATTACGTTTTTCTGGCAGTTCGCCTACAACTTCATGATTATGCAGGTCATTTGGGCGATTGGGTGGTCCATGATCTTCCTTGCCTTGCTGGTGTTCTTGCCGCGACAGGTGACGCTGCTAATCGGACTGGCCATGGTTTTCTCGCACAACCTGTTCGACGGCCTATCGCCAGCCTCCTTCGGCAGCCTTGGTTGGCTGTGGAATATCCTGCACGTCCAGACGTTTTTCAACACCACCCCAATGGGCTTTGGTCTGTTTGTCGGCTACCCGCTGATTCCGTGGGTTGGCGTGGCTGCTGTGGGTTACGGCCTAGGCTCGGTGTTTGACCAGCCGGAGACTGAGCGCAATCGTTCGCTGCTGATTCTGGGCGCAACCACTGTCGGAGTATTTCTGCTATTGCGTGGTTTCAACCTCTATGGCGAATCCGGCGTTGCACCAGCCGACGCAATCTGGACCGATCATGGCCGCGGTGTTTGGTTTGCAGTGATGTCCTTCGTCAACACCACCAAGTACCCGCCGTCCTTGTTATTCCTGTGCATGACCATTGGTCCAGCGTTGTTATTGATGCCGGTGTTCGAGCGAATGGGCGGGCCTGTGGGTCGTTTTATCACCGTGTTCGGCCGCGTGCCTTTCCTGTTCTACATTTTGCACTTGCCATTGATCAATCTGGCAGCAACGTTCTACAACAAAGCGATATATGACCAATGGAGAATCAATTTCTTCAACCCAGCCAGTTGGCCGGAAAGCTACGAGCCGAGCCTGCTGCGCCTGTATGTGGTCTGGGCGCTGGTCATATTCGTGCTTTACTGGCCCTGCAAGGCGTTCATGAACTATCGCAAGACCCACAAGCAGTGGTGGCTTAGTTACTTGTAGAGGGGTCACTGAGCTGGATCCCGGGCCCATGCCCGGGATGGCGCTAAACGAAGCCGATGGGCCGCCGTGGTTAGTCACCACGTTGGAGCATCGCTGCCCTCAATGTGGGCCTTCATCGTCTCCATCAGGAATCGCCAGCCTTTGTCCTTTTCTTCCATGCCGTCGTCAGACATTCGACCCATGGTGCTCTCGCTAAACCTAAGGATGGTCTGGCTGCCCTTCTGCTCCAGTTCCCAGGTGGCATAGTTCAAAGCCGGTCCACCCCAGTTTGGGAACAGCGTCCCCAACGCTTGCAGCCGTTTGTGCGGCTCAACCGTAATGACCGTACCCCAAAGCAGGCCGCCACCATCGTCCCAAAGTTCGACCATGCGGCCGCCGGGCTCCGCTTCGAACTTGAATGTACGCTTGCCATGCTCTCCGCCAGCGTAAAAGTCTGCCGGCCACCATTGGCCGATATCGTCGACCAAGGCCTGCCAAACGGTTGCGGCATCGGCAGCTATGGTCAGCTCCATTTGGATCTGTGAGTATTTTGCGGCACCTGTGGTCATGATCTGTCTCCTTTGTTTTCAGCCAGCTGCTTGATGCGCAGCAGGCGGTCGGCGGGCAATTGCTCGAAAGGCATCAACCAACGACGAACGATGGCTTGCAACGGCACCGGGTTTAGATGATTGATACGTTCCCTGCCCTGGCGCTCGATCATTACCAACTCTGCTTTGTGCAATACCTTCAAGTGTTTCATCACGGCAAAGCGCGAGAACGAAAAATGTTCACACAGTTCGTTGGTAGTCATTGCCTTTTGCCTAAGCAGATCGAGCATGGCACGCCGCGAAGCGTCATTCATGGCCAGCCATACTGCGTCATCAACGGTAGGTGCTGAAGCTTCTGAGCGCGTCTTTGTGCTTGCTCTATCAATCATATGTGACCTTAGAGTCACATATTAATTTGATCAGGTCAAGTAAGCATGCGTCCTGAATGGGAATCTACGCGGGCGGTTGCGGACAGCGATTGCTATGCGGCGCCGATGGCGACGCTGCGGGAAACAGTGGTGGATTGCGCAGCGCTTAAGCTGACCTTTGACCGAAGTCAGGTTCGAGCAGACAACATCAGCCGTTTCATTTCTCGAACGGCTTCTTCGAATCCTGTGAACAGTGCGCGCGCAACAATTGCATGACCGATATTGAGCTCCTCGATTTGTTCAATCGCGGCCACGGGTTGCACGTTGTGGTAATTCAAGCCATGCCCTGCGTTCACTACAAGGCCTGCGTTGCTCGCATAACGTGACGCTTGCTCTATTCGCGCCAACTCTATGGTCCTGGATTGATGATCTGTAGCGTCGGCAAACTGGCCCGTGTGCAACTCAATAACCGGCGCTCCAACTGCTTTGGACGCTTCGATCTGTTGCTGATCAGGGTCAACGAACAGCGAGACTCGAATACCTGCCGCACTCAAGGTTTTCACTGCCTCTTGAACTCGCCCAGGGTCGGCCACGACATCCAGCCCCCCTTCGGTGGTCAGTTCCTCGCGACGCTCTGGCACCAGGCAGACATCGCGTGGTTGAGCATCGACCGCGATTGCCAACATCTCATCGGTAATCGCCAACTCCAGGTTGATGTGGGTGGTGATGATGTGTGAGAGGTGCTCAAGATCACGGTCTTGAATATGTCGACGATCTTCGCGCAAGTGAATGGTGATTGAATCAGCCCCGGCCTGCTCAGCGGCCAACGCCGCATGCACCGGGTCGGGGTACCTTGTGCCTCGAGCCTGGCGTAAAGTCGCTACATGGTCGATATTCACGCCCAACAACAATGGCTTCATTTCAAACAATCTCCAACTATCTCAACAATTCACGCGACCGCAATGGACGGTCACCCAGATGAGGCCGCAACGCCGCCTCCAGTAACCTGCGAGCCTGTCTGGCTTGCTCGCCACCTCGCAATTGCTTGTCGGCCAAAGCCAATAGGGTATCGCCACTGACGACCGGCCGCCAATCAGCGGTGCGACTAGCATCTGTCGTTTCCACCAGTCCGCGCTCCGGATCATACACATAGCGACGCTCTGCCAACACTGCCGCCCCGTCCTCGGCGTGAGTCAAGTCGAGCGCGTACCCCTGCTCGGCCAACAACCGAAGCTCGAACGCCCTCAGTGCCGGGCCAGGTGCCCCATCATGCGCCAACGACTGGATAACTTCTGAATAGGCTGCAAAACACCCGCGTGATACGTCACCCTGTGCCATCAGGCGTAGCGTCAACTCATTGACGTAGAAACCGCACGACAATGCTGTTCCCATCAGAAAAGTCGCGTCGCCGATGGCTTCGACCGAACTCAATGTAGGCAGATCACCGCGACCTGACCAACTGATACTCAACGCCTGAAACGGTACCAGCTCACCACGACGTTTTGATCGCCCTGAGCGAACGCCTCGCGCAATCAACGAGATTCGACCGTAATCCGGGGTTAGAAAGTCAATCAACGCCCCGGTTTCCTGCCAGGGCCGTTGATGCAGAAGCCACGCCGGCTGCTCGCTAACCCGCTGAGTCACGCGTCATCGTAGCCAAACGAGGCCAACTGACGCTCATCATCTGCCCAATTGGCCCGAACCTTGACCCAAAGCTTCAGGAACACCTTGCACTGGAAGAAGCGCTCCATGGTTTCACGGGCACGCTGTCCTGAACGTTTTAGCTGCTGCCCACCCTTGCCGACAACCATGCCCTTGTGTGAGTCTCGTTCAACCCAGATACAAGCGGAGATTCTCAGCAGCTGGCCCTCGCGCTCAAACTGCTCGATCTCAACGGTCACGCCATAGGGCAGCTCCTCGTCCAGCATGACCATAAGTGGCTCTCGCACCATCTCGGCCGCCAGGAATCGTTCACTGCGATCGGTCAACTGATCATCTTCGTACAGCGGTTCCGACTCAGGCAAAGCGTCATACAGCGCTTGTTCAAGGCGGTCAAAGCCGTTGCCGCGTCGAGCACACACCATCAAGACCGCATCAAAAGCGGCCAGCATTGAAACCTCTTGCACGAACGGCAACAAGCGATCCTTGTTGGGCACCAGGTCAACCTTGTTGATCACCAATATGGCCTTGCCAGCTGCCCGTTCGGCCAGTTGGATCACTTTGCGATCTTCGTCAGTCAGTTTCATGGCCTGAACGATAACAACGACCACATCCGCCTCAGCCAAAGAGCCCGCTGCAACGCGGTTCATGTAACGATTTAGCGCCTTTTTTTGGCCGCTATGAATACCAGGGGTATCCAGGAAAACGATTTGTCCCTGTTCGGTACTGTGTATTCCGGCAATGCGGTGTCGCGTCGTTTGTGGACGTGGGGCGACAATACTGAGGTGCTCGCCCAAAATACGATTGAGCAAAGTGGACTTGCCGACGTTGGGTCGTCCAACCAGCGCGACCAGGCCGGCTTTATAGGCAGTCATTTTTTCAAGCGCTCCAATGCCGCCATCGCTGCCAGTTGTTCTGCCTTGCGGCGCGAACGACCCTCGCCATAAAACGGTCCTGGGTCGGGCTTGACCTTGCATTGACAGCGAAAAGTACGCTGATGCTCCTCACCCCAACTATCGATCAAGCTGTACTCTGGCACAGGGTGACCTCGTCCTTGTAGCCATTCCTGCAAACGTGTTTTTGGGTCTTTGAGTTCGTCTGCTGGAGGGAGGTTGATAAGCCGTTCTGCGAACAGCCGAAGAATCGTCTCACGACAAGGCGCAAAGCCACCATCGATGTAAATGGCGCCGAGCAAAGCTTCGACAACGTCGGCAAGGATGGAGGAACGACGCTGGCCGCCGCTTTTCATCTCGCCGCTTCCCATTATCAACGCCTTGCCCAAATCCAGCTCGGTTGCCACCTTGGCCAGCGTTTCGCCACGTACCAAACGCGCGCGCAAGCGGCTGAGGTCGCCTTCCGGTGCATCAGGAAATTTTCTGAACAGCGCCTCCGCAATCACGAAATTCAAGATCCCGTCGCCGAGAAACTCCAACCGTTCATTGTGACGGCGGCCAGCACTGCGATGTGTCAGCGCCTGGTCTCTGAGTGCTGTATTTTGAAAGGTATAGCCCAGGGCTTTCAATGCGTGAGAACTCAGCGGCCGTCTAGCGACACGGTTTTTTCGAATTTGGCTACAAAATCCAGGTTGGCGATCAGATTTTCTCGCACCTCGTATTTGACGCGCATCTTGTACCCGCCCTTGCGGGAGAAGTTTACGTCCTCACGGCGGACCGAGTCGACATAGCTAATATAAAACTTTCGAAATAGCAGCTCTTCAACACGCTGAGGTTGCATTGCAGCCACACCAGGCTCCTGTTGCATGGCATTCATTGCGGAAGATACCGCATAGTATTCCTGATATACGGGAAATAGACGCATGCCGATGAAAATAAAGAATCCGACAATTGCCAATACGACGAGAAACCCAATCAGCGTTAAACCACGTTGATTCTTAAGCACGTTTGACCTCCAAAATTGACCCGGCAGCTCAAGCTACTACATTAGTGCAGCGGCGATTCTGCCGCAACAATGGCTATTCGATGCTGGTACCGATGCGACTCAGCCCACCAATCAGGTTACTTGAGTCAAAATGCATCCAAACCAGGAAAGCACGCCCGACCAGGTGGTTGTCCGGCACGAACCCCCAAAACCGACTGTCTCGAGAGTTGTCGCGATTGTCGCCAAGCACGAAATAGTGCCCTTCTGGCACTGTCCATGGGCCGCGGTTCAAATCTCTCCTGCCCGGATTGAGCAGTATTTTGTGGTCGGCGCCCAACAACGCCTCTTCAGCGACTCGAAGGTTTCTTCCCCCACCATCGCCCGGCCCAGTGTAGAGCCCCAAAGGCAACTGGCCGATGGCTTCGCCATTTACGTAAAGCTGTTTGTCCTTATAGTCGATTTCGTCTCCAGGCAGGCCTACAACGCGTTTGATGTAGTCCTGTGAGGTGTCCTCGGGAAACCGAAACACCATGACATCACCGTGTTCCGGATCGCCGACCTCAATCACTTTGCTGTTGATGACGGGAAGCCTGATACCGTAGGCGAATTTGTTGACCAAGATGAAGTCCCCGGCCAACAAGGTTGGCATCATCGAGCTCGAGGGGATGCGAAACGGCTCGACCAAAAAGGAGCGAATGATCAGTACCGCAAGTATTACGGGAAAAAAAGACCGTGCGTATTCAACCACCACTGGCTCTCGCGCCGGTTTGCCCGAGGCCACTGCTCGCGCATGACGACGTTTTGCCCAGAAAAACGCGTCCAGGGCCCATATCACCCCAGTCAGCACCGTTAGAACTACGAGAAAGGCTGCAAAATCAAAATGCACTGATCAAATCTCCAATCGCGGACTACCGAACTGATCGGTGGCACGAGACATTTACTTGTTGTTGTCTGACTTCAGGACAGCCAGAAATGCCTCTTGAGGGATCTCTACTCTGCCGACCTGTTTCATGCGCCGTTTTCCGGCTTTTTGTTTTTCCAACAGCTTGCGCTTGCGCGTCACATCGCCACCGTAACACTTGGCGGTGACGTTTTTACGCAACGCCTTGACCGTTGTTCTCGCCACAATGTGAGAGCCAATCGCGGCCTGAATGGCGATCTCGAACATTTGTCGAGGAATCAACTCCCGCATCTTCTCCGCCAGGTCTCGACCCCGCCGTTGAGCCTGCTCACGATGCACGATTACCGACAGCGCGTCCACCCTCTCGCCGTTGATCATGAGATCGACGCGGACAAAATCGCCGACTTCAAAATGGCTAAACTCATAGTCAAAGGAAGCGTAACCACGGCTTACCGATTTTAGTCGGTCAAAGAAGTCGAGCACGACCTCAGCTAACGGCAGTGCGTACTGGATGGATACTTGAGAGCCAAGGTATTGGATCTCCTTTTGCACGCCCCGCTTTTCAACACACAGGGAAATTACCGCACCGACATAATCATGGGGAACGAGGATGTTGCCATGAATAATGGGCTCTCTGATCTCGCCAATCTCATTGATTGGTGGCAGTCGCGCCGGATTGTCTAGCTTGAATACTTCACCGTCGCTGCGCTGAACCTCGTAAATTACCGTTGGCGCAGTCGATATCAACTCGATATTGTACTCTCGCTCCAGGCGCTCCTGGACGATTTCCATGTGCAAAAGACCGAGAAACCCGCAGCGAAACCCAAAACCCAAGGCCTCACTGGTTTCCGGCTCGAAGTGCAATGCGGTGTCGTTTAGTTGCAGCTTCTCAAGCGCTTCTCTGAAATCGCCATAGTCGTCCGAAGATGTCGGAAACAAGCCAGCAAATACCCGAGGCTGGCTTGGTTTGAAGCCCGGAAGCGGGCTGTCTGCCGGTGCCTTCGCCAAGGTGATGGTATCGCCTACTGGGGCGCCATGTACGTCCTTGACGGAAGCACAGAGAAAACCGACATCGCCGGCATGCAGGGCGTTTCGGTTGAGGCGCTTCGGAGTAAACACACCGACCTGGTCAACCTGGTGCACCGCCCCGGTGGACATGATCATGATCTTGTCGCCCTTGCGCAACGTGCCATCGACAACTCGAATCAACGAGACCACACCAAGGTAGTTGTCGAACCAGGAGTCGATAATCAGCGCTTTAACCGCACCATCGGGGTTGCCCTTTGGCGCCGGAATATGCGCCACAATAGATTCGAGAACTGCCTTTACGCCAAGACCCGTTTTGGCACTGACCTCTAGAGCATCGGTCGCCTCAATACCAATAATGTCTTCGATTTCCTGCCTAACCTTGTCTGGATCGGCTGATGGCAAATCAATCTTGTTGAGCACCGGAATCACTTCAAGGCCCTGTTCCACGGCGGTGTAACAGTTGGCGACACTTTGTGCCTCCACACCTTGTGCCGCATCAACAACCAGCAACGCCCCCTCGCAGGCGGCCAGGGACCGTGACACTTCGTACGAAAAATCGACGTGCCCGGGCGTATCGATGAAGTTGAGGTGATAGGTCTCACCGTCTTCAGCAACGTAATCCAAAGACACGCTTTGCGCTTTGATGGTGATGCCACGCTCACGCTCGATGTCCATGGAATCGAGTACTTGCGCAGCCATCTCACGTTGTTGCAGCCCACCACAAACCTGGATAAACCGATCGGCCAGCGTCGACTTGCCGTGGTCTACATGGGCGATGATGGAAAAGTTACGGATTTTGTCCAAGGTGGTCCTGCCGAGCAAAGGGCGGTCATTCTGCCATTACTGTTGCGATTGGGAAAGATTTGCTACCCAATTCACCATTATAGGCGACAAAAACGCGCGCATGAGGATCACCTCATGCGCGCGTGTCGGATTCGCTTCCGATCGCAACGAAAACTACGACCGACGATGTTGTTACTCGGGCTCTATAACAACGAAACTGGTGGCATTGCCGCGTTTCACCAAAAGCGCCACGCTGGCATCTTCATCCAGTGATTCGACGGCGTCCTCGTAATCATCCAGATCAGCGACGTTGACTCGATCAACCATAACAATCACATCACCGACGCGCAGCCCCGCTCGTAGCGCACTTTGGCCAACTACGCGGCGAACAATGACACCCGACTCCTGACCCGTTGCCCGCTGCTCTTCGGCAGTCATGTCGCCAACGACCACGCCAAAATGGCTGGTGTCTTCGGGAACAGAATTGGCACCGGTTGAACCAGCGACCACGTCGCTCGGCAACTCATCGATCTCAACTTCGATGGTCTTGCGCTTGCCATCGCGGAATACGACAACGGGGGCTTTGGTGCCAGGAGGGGTATTGCCGACCACCGGTGGCAGAGCAGAAAACCTTGGGATTGGCGTGCCATCAAACTCGAGGATGACGTCACGAACTTCAATTCCGGCACGGTCAGCCGAGCCACCCGGCTCGACATGATTGACCAGAGCACCCTCGACTTCTTCAAGGCCCAGCGTATCGGCCAATTCCTTGGTCACATCCTGAATACCAACGCCCAGTAGCCCTCTGGCAACGCGCCCGTTTTCACGCAGCTGCTTGGCCACCGAGTCGGCGATCTCGATGGGAATGGCAAATGACAATCCCATGTAGCCGCCGGTAGACGAGAATATCTGTGAGTTAATACCAACAACCTCACCGCGCATGTTTATCAACGGGCCACCTGAATTTCCGCGATTGATGGGCACATCGGTTTGAATGAAGGGCACGTATTGCTGCTGTGAAAAGCTTCGGCCCTTGGCGCTGACGATTCCAGCAGTTACCGAGTAATCGAAGTTGAATGGTGAACCGATGGCAACAACCCACTCACCCGGTTTGAGCAAGTCAGAATCACCGAACGGCAGTGTCGGCAGATCATCACCGTCCACTTTCAGCAGCGCGACATCACTGGACTCATCGCTACCAACCACTGTCGCTTCAAACTCGCTGCGATCATTTAGTCTCACAATGATCTCATCGGCACCATCAACGACATGATGATTGGTCATCACGTACCCGTCTTCGGACACGATGAACCCGGAGCCAGTCGACACTCTTTCTCTGGGCTGTTGTGGCATCTGCCCGGGCCCTTCGAAGAAGCGGCGGAAAAATTCCGGAACCTCCTGTTGATCAGCACCAATGGCAGATTCGCCGTTTGAGCGTGCTTCGATATTTACAACAGCGGGAACCGACTCCTCGACGAGCTCCGTGAAATCAGGTAGCGCGGCGTTTGCTGCGCCAATCGAGAATACAACCAGCGCACTGGCGATAAACCCTTTATTAATCATAGTCATGCCTTGCCTCCAAGACCAAAACAAATTAATGAAATCGTGATCTGTCAGCAGCTTGATTCAGCTGACACTATGTTTCGTCCGATATCACTGTGACATCGGCGTGCGCGGTCCCCGACGCCTTGTAAAGCCCGCCTGCCAAGCCGGCGATCGCACCAAGCAGAGCGGCCAAGTCGGTTGGTAGTGACGCGCCGCTGACGACAGAAAACAGGCCAGCGCCAAAGACCATTCCCACCAGTGGCCAACCGTAAAGCGACAACGCCGCACGGTTGATAGACGCTTCATCGGCCAAGACCTTCACCGATTGTCCTTGGGTCAGACCGTCCGACTTTACTCGTAGCAGTCCGCTTTGTTGCAGGCGGCTGTGCAAGAGACTGGCACCGCACCCCTGGCCTTTCTCACACGGGCCACAGGCATTGTTGCGGCGACGAATCTCCAGCATGGCATGGTCACCATGTAACTGCCGAACAATTGCGTCCCTGACAATCACTCCAGTCGCCGTTCCTCGGCACCAGCGCTATCGTTGGAAAGCCTCATTGACCTTGCTATAGCTTCGAGCGTCGGTAGAGGAGCCTCGCCAACGGCGGTGACTGCCCAGCCAGATTGACCGGTAGTAAACACGTTCATTGCACCCATCGCAGACCGTTGTTCGGTAACATCCTGTTCGCTAGGCTCGAGGTAGATCGAAACCGTTGCCATTCCATCGGTAAAAACCAGATGCTCATAGGCAGATCCCGGATCGGCCGGGTGCTCGCGCGAACGTAACTTGAAGCCTGCAGGCAAATCGCTGATGCTCCACCGCGCAACTTGTGCTGAGATTTGTTGGCCCTCAGTCTCGGTAGCAACGTCAGTATCCTGTTCTACCTCAGCCATCGCCGTTGTTGCTATTTCAATCTTGCGGCCGCGCGTTCTCGGTTTCAGTTCGACATCACGAATAGGACCACCAATATCAATGCGTGTGAACAATAGTTGCTCAACGGCCTCACCATCGGCGTCAATCACCATCGACTTCAACAGCATTGCAGACTCTTCTTCGAGCCACAGGCGGTAGCCAAATCTCAAACCGTCCAGCGGTGTTATTTCAATCATCTGCGCAGTCAATCCAGCGATTCGCTCGGTTCCGCCCAGTTTGAATTCATAACGCGATGAGGAATCGACCATTTGCTCAACGGGAATCGTCGGAAACAGTGCATCACCGAGGTAGGTTTCCATCATCACGGATTCATCTTCGGGCAGGATGCAGGTCACTCGGTCATTGTCGCGGATGACTTCGCGCGGCGCCCCATTCAGTGAAGAGAGCCGTTCTTGCTCGCCAGCTTCACCATAGCGGTGGACGATGCGCATCACTTCGATGCGGTCGTCATGCATATAGACAAAATCGCCACGATAATCGAGCGACTCAACTGCTCTGGCCATTTTGTCGAGCCAGATCTTGACCGAGCCCGCATCGGCGAACACCGCGCCCGACGCGACCAAACTTAAGGCGACGAATCCAAGCTTAAGAACCGCCCTGGGGGAGATCATTCTACGGAGTACCCTCTTGCTTCGGCTCCGCAGTCGCTTGTTCTGCCTGCTCAGCCGGCCGGGTAACAAAGTAGACGTATTGGGTAAAGCCACTACGAGCGTTTGGTGCGACGCGGTTGTGACGCAACACATATTCACGCAGGCGTGGATCTTCCATCGCCGATCGATTGGTCGCCGAGGCCAACTGTGCCTGCGGTCGGCGGCCGTTGGTCGCCGGCAGCGTCGTCACCGGTTGCTCCACGGTCGGCAAGCTAACCAATGAGTTCGGCACTGCCAATTCGGCTTGATCCGGAGTCGCTGGCTGGGTCAACATGACAGCAACAGCGGCAACCGACGCGGCGACTGCAACTCCAGCAACAGGTCGCAGCCACCGTGGCGCCATCGACTGGCGCTCTGGAGCTGCTTCATTCTTGAGCGCATCAGACACCCGCTCGGTCAGCGTCATCGCCTCGATTCGCAGATGTGACCCATGCAACACCTCACGAGCAACGTGAAAGCGGCTCCAGCGTGCTCGAGTTTCTGCACATTGCGAGTAGCGTTTCAGAATGAAGCGCGCCTCGGACGCACCGCATTCATCATCCATCATTGCAGACAAATGTTGTTCAATGTTCTTCTCAGACATGGCTTCTATCTCGTGGCAGCGATTGCCGGCAGGTGATCGATTCAATATTCACTAAAGGCACACTATCGTTCGTCTATCAAAGGCTTGAGACGTTCATCAATGGCCTCACGGGCCCTGAAAATGCGAGACCGGACGGTTCCTATGGGACAGTCCATTACCGTTGCTATCTCGTCGTAACTCAAACCCTCGGCCTCACGTAATGTAATCGCGGTTTTCAAATCCTCCGGCAATTGTTGCACTGTTTCGAGCACCGCCCGCTCGATTTCCTGTCGCAACAACTGATGTTCCGGTGAATCATTGTCTTTCAGTCTCGTGTCTGTGTTGAATTGCTCTGCATCAACAGCATCAATATCACTTCCAGGCGGACGTCGACCTTGAGCCACCAGGTAGTTCTTCGCCGTGTTGATCGCGATCCTGTAAAGCCAGGTGTAAAACGCACTATCACCGCGAAACTTTCCAATCGCCCGGTAAGCCTTGATAAACGCTTCCTGCGCGACATCCAGAGCCTCTGACGAGTCGGACACATAACGCCCGACAAGGTTCACAATTCGTTGCTGGTAGCGCCTAACCAGAGCGTCAAACGCCGCCTTGTCTCCTGACTGAGCGCGCCGAACCAGAGTCTGGTCGGTAGTTGTCTCTCCCATCCGGGTGTTCCATCAACAGCCACCCGCTCAAGTCTACTTTGCTAGACAATCAGCAAGCGGTTTAGTTCTAAAAAAGCATCGTTTGCGGTGTTGATTGTCGCTTGATCATAAATGGACAATCGTTAGCTCAAATAATTGTGATGCCGAATTCACATTTCAACGCTGGTCGTCGAACTGTGCCCTGTGGCAAACAAGACTGCATTCGATGCATAAAGTTCAAGCATAATGCCAGTCAGGCAACGAGTCACTGACCAATCGACGCAGGCATGACCAAACAGGCACCCGACCAAAGCGCCAGGAATCAACTGATCGCTCAACAATTTGGTTTGGATGAAGAGCTGATCTACTTAAATCATGCTGCGCTAGGACCGTGGCCAGAGGTCACCGTCAGGGCCATGCATGAATTCACTCGGCAGGTGTCAAAACGGGGCTGTTCAGATGTCGAGATATGGAAACGAACTGAACGCGAGGCGCGACAGGCCTTCGCTGCCTTGATCAATGCGCCCTCAGCAGCCGATATTTCGCTACTGAAAAACACTTCTGAAGCGCTATCGACTATAGCCAACGGTATCGCCTGGCGTCGTGGTGACAATATCGTCTTGCCGACAGAGGAGTTTCCTTCCAACCGGATGATGTGGGACCAGCTGGCCGGCAAAGGTGTCGTCATTCGTCACGTTAAGACACATGGCGAGGCTGACCCCGAGAGTCGACTGCTGGACTGTGTCGACCAGCGTACCAGGGTAGTCACAGTCAGTGCAGTGCATTATGGCAACGGCTTGCGCCTGGATGTGCAGAGACTGGGTCGCGAGCTGGCCGGCCATGACTGCCTGTTTTGCATCGACGCCATCCAGCAGTTGGGGGCGGTGCCTTTGGACGTGCAGCTTTGCCATGCTGATGTGGTCGCATGCGGCGTTCACAAATGGTTGTTGGCCCCAGAAGGCACCGCCATGCTCTACACTCGCGCCGAGCGTAGAGCCGAGATCAGCATGAGCCAATGGGGCTGGCGGGCGCTGGCCCGGCCGCTGGATCTGGCACCGGATCGCTGGCAAATCGCCAAAGATGCTCGACGTTATGAGAGCGGATCGCACAACACATTGGGGCTGACCGGAACAACCGCCAGCATCAACCTGTTACTGACCATTGGCATCGAGCACATCGCAGAACATCTGTGGTCACTTGGTGACCAGCTCATAGCCGGATTCGAGTCCATGGGCCACATCGTCGCCACTCCCCAAGAGCGAGCGCGCAGGGCCGGCATCATCGCGATAAAGCTTCCACATCCGAATCGCGTGGTCAAGCAGATGGCAGCGCAGAACGTGGTGTTGGCTGCACGCGACCGCTTGCTGCGCATCGCCCCCCATATTCACAACAGGCCCGCGCAATTGGACCAGCTATTGAGTGTGTTGGGGGCAATGAAATCGGCCTCATAGCGTGCTGGTCAGCGATGGTTGGTGCAAATCTCTACCCAAGTTTTACGCCGGAATTCTCGCGATTGCGTTAAGAATTCGTTTTGCCTTCGAAAGTTCCTAGACCGGCGCTGCTGACTTGGTATGATGGCGCTATAGACGACTATAGAAAGTTGCAAACAGAGGGTCACTTTGGGAACGGCAGACACGATTAAGTCCGGCAGCGTTGAGGACCTGTTTGAGCAGGTGTCCGAGATGGAGGCACACGTAATTGCTGTGCATGCCGAGAACGTTGATGAAACGCTGGCCCATTTTTCCAGACTCTGCAGAATTACCGGCCGTTCCATATACCACTGGGATGAGGCCGAAGGCCTGAAAAGCCTCAAGGAAACCGAAATCAGCGTACCAGGCAGCCGACGCCTGACTGAAGCGCTGCGCTACGTTCTGCAAAGCATGCACTACGGTGTTTACGTCTTGACCGGCTACGAGCGGCAGCTGCGTCAACCCAGCATCAACCTGTTGAGGCAAATTGCGCGTATTCGCACCGGCTACGATCGCAAGGTGGTGTTGCTGGGCACCAAAGTGAGCTTGCCATCGGGCTTGAATGATGTCGCCAAACACGTGGTTCACCAGCGAATAAACCGCGAAAAACCAAAACTCAGGGACGGCCGATGGGTGTTTTGATTCGCCGCCAAAAGCCGAGCGTGTTGGCATGTTAGATGGCAAGACGATATTAATCGTCTCGTCAGACCGGCATGACCGCAAGACGTTGTTTGATGCATTGGATGCTTACGATTGTGAGGCCATCTTTTCTGCGCGCGATGTCAAACAGGCAAGGCTGCTGTTGCGTGACGAAGAAGACGTTGATCTCATCTTCCTCGAACTGATCAAGCGCGAGGAAATCGTCAAGTTTCTAACGGACCTGCAAGCTCACCCACAACTAAACAAGGCACTGATCATCGGTATCGTGCCCGCCGACAGCAGCGATAGTTGGAGTAGCCGACCAGACAACCTTGAAGACCTCGCCCGATCACCGATCAGCAATGAAGAGGTCAGCTTTCGACTGCAACGGGTGTTGGGTGCCCAATTGGATGCGCCGGCCGACGCCCCAAGCGGCGAAAGCGATGCCGACCTGGTGCTCAATGCCAGCTTCGACGAGATCGTCATCGCCGATCCAGGTGATGGCTCAATACTGGCAGTCAATGCCCAATTTGAACGGCGCAGCGGACTGAATACCGAATCGGCCGCAAAAATGACCTTGTTCGACGTCGACATCAGCAGTGACCGTCAAGAAAAAGTGCAGCTAAAAGAGAAGCTTGCACGCGACGGGCAGCTGCAGTTTTCCTGCGACAAACGGGCTCAGAACGGCGACCGCTACCCGGTTGAGATTTCGGTCCGGCTAGGCATTTACCAAAACCAACCTGCCTACCTGGCTGTAATTCGAGACCTCAGCGAGGTTCGCAGCCTTGAGAGCGCACTAAAACTGCTGTCTCGCGGCTTTGACGCAACCGTAGACGACGAAGCATCTGCGGTCCTGATCGAAGAGATTGGCTCCTGGCTGGACCTGGACTACTTCCTGGCCGCACGGTTCGGCATGGATGCCGAGACCAACGAACGCTCACTGGAAAGTATCGCGGCCTATGCCAGAGGCAAGTTATCAGCCTCGCTGACGACCGTGGCGCGCAACTTGCCGTATCGCCGCTTGAGTCGCGGTGACCTGGTTTGTGCCAAATCCCACGCTTATCAATCACTGGCAGCGGACGAGTTTGTAGTTGAGAACCGCTTCGAAAGCTATATTGCGGTACCCTTGCTGAACTCTGAACGCAAGTCACTGGGCGTCATGATTGCGGCCAGCAAGGAGCCGATGGTTTGCTGGCAGGTTGCGATTCAAACGCTGAAAATCCTGTCGACGCGCTTTTCGGCGATGCTGGAACTTCGCCACTACCAGGAACAAAGTCGCGAGCAGGGTCTGCATGACACTCTAACTCGCCTGCCAAACCGCCTGCTGTTTAACGACCGACTGGAGACCGCGCTGGCCGAGGCGCAACGCTCTGGCGAGATGTTCGCTGTACTTTTTGTCGATCTGGATCGATTCAAGACCATCAACGACAGTCTCGGCCATGGCGTTGGCGATCAGGTCCTGGTTGGCGTGGCCAACCGCCTGCGCGCATCGGTTCGTGCGTCTGACACCATTTCGCGCTATGCCGGCGATGAGTTCACGGTAATCCTGCGTCACATCATCAAAAAAGACGATGTCATTCGTATTGCCGAGAAAATCATTGATGCACTGCGCAAACCGATTCGACTGGAAGACGATAGCGAACTGCACATCACTGCCAGCTTGGGGGTTGCCTACTATCCCGACGACGGAGCGAACGGAGACCAACTGCTGCAGCATGCAGATGTCGCCATGTACAGCGCCAAAGGCATGGGCCGCAACAATGTTCAGACCTATGTCGCTGTTCCCGAGGAATCCCATCAACAGAAACTGATGCTGGAATCCAAGTTGCGGCGCGCCGAAGAAAACGGCGAGTTGCGCGTCTATTATCAACCCCAGGTTGGCACTGAGTCAGAGGACATCGTTGGCATGGAGGCCTTGATCCGGTGGGAGCACCCGGAACTGGGCTTGATCAGCCCTGGCTTTTTCATCCCGCTAGCCGAGGAAACCGGCTTGATCGTGCCGATTGGGGAGTGGGTGCTTCGCTCCGCGTGCACCGCAGCGCGCCAATGGCAGGAGCGTTTCAAACTGGACTTGAGCCTGGGTGTCAATCTGTCAGCGCTGCAACTGAAACAACGAAACCTGGTCCAAACTGTTGCTGATGTTCTGCATAGCACCGGCTTGCATCCAAAGCACCTGGAGCTTGAAGTTACTGAGAGCATCAACGTCAAAGGTATTGAGAATTTGCTGACTGTGCTGCAGGGCATTCGTGATCTTGGATGCAAAATATCCATTGATGACTTCGGAACCGGTCAGTCATCACTCGACTACATCAAGCGATTTCCTGCCGACCGCATCAAGATCGATCAGAGTTTCGTGCGAAATATCGGTATCGATCCTGATGATGAGGCAATCGTCGAGGCCACGATTTCCATGGCTCACAATCTCAATCGTGAAGTGATTGCCGAGGGCGTTGAAGACGAAGACCAAATGACATTTCTACGCCGCCACAATTGCGAGCAGTTGCAAGGCTACCTGTTTTGCCGTCCGTTGCCCGAGGCATCGTTCAACCGGCTGCTGGAAGAGCGGGAGAAGCTGGTTGTGGGGTGAGCCGGCGTCAATACCGAGTGACTTAACGTCACTCGGTGCCGGCGAACGAC
>BQJN01000011.1 GCA_021604725.1 Lysobacteraceae bacterium
GGTCGCTATTTGCGGCTGAAGAAAGAACGCTGACGCTGGAAGAGGTCTCTCGCGAAGTCGCGAAGAACGCAAAGGGTGCACGCTAACGCGTGCTTTGGGACTTGGCTAGTAAACGCGAAAGTGGCGCACCAGCCCACCCAACCGTCATTCCGAGCCGTGTCATTCCGGGCCTGGACCCGGAACCCGGAATCCAGAAGCGCGCAGCGCCTCCCCGCCCCCTGGTCTCTGTGGTCATCATTCTTGAATAGTTGATGAATTACTCAATACATCCAGCGGACTGGTCACGCCCATCGGGCCGGCCCTCAAAACGTGTGTGTAGATCATCGTAGTCTTCACATCTCTGTGGCCTAGCAAGGTTTGAATCGTCCGAATATCTGTCCCGGACTGTAGCAGATGGGTGGCGAAGGAGTGCCGCAACGTATGTGGTGTGACACGCTTTTCGATACCGCTCTCCTTCACCGCCTGCCGGATACAACGACCCACGGTTGCTTTGTTGATGTGATGACGGCGACGCTGACCTGTTCTGGGGTCAGCCGATACACCTAGCGTGACAAACAGATACTGCCAAGGGAACTGCTTTGAAGCCTTAGGATACTTTCTCGCCAACGCGCCAGGCATGTAAACCTGCCCCTCCCCACGTTCGAGGTCTTTTCGATGTTGCGTGCGACGTTGTTCAATTTGAGTCATCAGGGCGGCTTCCAACGTGCTTGGCAATGGAACGGATCGGTCTTTGTTGCCCTTTGAGTTGCGAACTATGATGGTTCGATAGTCAAAATCGACCTCCTGAATCCGCAAGCGAATGACCTCACCAAGTCGCAGCCCAGCGCCATACATAAGCCGCGCTGGCAAGGCAGCGTTGCCGCGCAGCAAGCTCAAGACCTGCTGTATCTCGCGCCGACTAAGCACCACCGGAACTCGAGGATCGCGATTCGAACGCACGCCGTTGATTACGCCATCGAGTTTATCGTTAAGAACGTTCTTGTAAAAATAGACCAACGCGTTCATGGCCTGGTTTTGTGTCGAAGCGGCGACCTTTTGATCGACGGCCAGATGGGTAAGAAACGACTCGATTAGGGCTTCGCCTGGCAGCAAGTCTTGCCGCGACGTTAGCTTGTGGTAACGTATGAACTTGGCAACCCAGCTCACGTAGCTGCGTTCAGTGGAAAGCGCGTAGTGACGGGCTCTGAGAGATAGACAAAGTTCACGAAGGATTGGAGAGCGAGGCAGGTCCATGCCGAATATACATCCTGTAAAAGCAGATGCACACATATTGCGCCATAGCGCAATACGGCGTCAATTGTTGCCTATAATCAGTGGTTAGGGGCCAATGAAAGTCTACTGGGGTTTGCGTTGTGACTTCGGCCATTCGTGGGGCGGGTTCTTTGATGAGGAACAAGAAGTACCCATGCAGTGCGCTCAAGGTCATGAGGCAGTGATGGTCACCAAACATCCTCCCGTTGATCAAGTGCAGGTCTCGTTTAGGCCCGCTGGCCGCATCGTAGACCACGTTACTCAGCAAACGCGTTTTGAACGCAAAGTCTGGCTTGTAGTTCAGAGTCTCCAAGCGGATTGGCAGCATACTTCTGCCGAGTGCTACTCTTGGCGAGAAGCAGAGCGACTGGCAAGGTTGTTTGAAGGCGTTAGCGTCGAGAAAGCCAAAATTCTAATCAAGGAACGAGAACTGTGAATACGGACCCTAACCCACTGTTGCACGTGACCGCAGCACCGCTTCGCGGCACTGCGTCACGTGAACAGAAACGTTATGAGTAAAAATATGAGTATCTCATTCGGGGACAATGTAAGGGTTTTATCGTCACCAGAAACTGATGAAAAAGGCCTTTCTGGGAAAACTGGCCAAGTCTATGGAGAAACGACTCCCTCGGTTACCTCTGTCGAAGTTATTGGCGAAGCCAAAAAAGATTATGCAATTAATGTATCTATAGAGGGCGCTGGATCTGAGCTATGGTTTTCGCCTAATTTGCTTGAATTAATTGATCATGCTGAAGGCACAGAGATAATTATAGGCAACCATAGAGCCGTTCGTCGTGCCGATGGCAGTTGGGAAGAGTCAGAAATTTCCCCCACAAAGAAATGGTGGCAATTTTGGCGCTAGTCACTCATAACAAAGCAATTAAAAATCGCCCACAAAAAACGTGGGCTGGACTCGCTAACGCTCGCCTTTTATTGCGGCGTTAGGTGGTTTGAGGTGTCGTGGCTGAGGTTTCTCTTCTCATGGAACGGCAGAGTCGGCCCAACGGGCTACGCAATGGGTTGGGTCGTAAACCTATCCGTTGCAGTCGCGACATTTTTGCTGCAACCCTCGGTTCCACTTGGATACAGGAGTTACTTCATCGGCACTGCCATTGTCCTCGTAGCCCTAAGTTTGCTTTCGTTCGTTTTTCGTCGGTACCATGACCTAGGCCAGAAAGTACCTGTAAAGGTTGCGGTAATGGAAATACCGGGATACACCGCTATGAAAGATCTAACCGAAATGTTCCGTCTGTTCATAGCACCAGGCGACCCAAACGAGAACAAGCATGGTCCTCCGCCCAAGTTTTGAGTGTTACATGTCACCTAACCCACTGTTGCACGTGACCGTAGCACCGCTTCGCGGCACTACGTCACGTGAACAAAAACGTTAGCCTATGAGTCACTCTGGACCAATACTGCGCAAGGGAAGGGTCTATTTCCACTGTACTTACCGGCTTCGAGATCTACCCGTACCTGAAATTGAAACATGGGTATACGCGGGAACCAATCTCAACGGAGAGACTGACGCCGAGTACCATTACTTCGAACGCCCAGAGCTGCATTATGCGAAAGAGATGGCGACAGAAGCACCAGGCCACCTCGCGTCCGAATCAAAAATCGAGCGCGAGCAACCGCGCATGCGGCTAGACGAATCTTCAGTAGAGTCGCTCATCTATGACCTTGGCGGGCTAGAGGAATGGCTCAGGAATCTCAGAAAAGAACCAAATGCAGAGAACGCTTTCTAACTCACGCCCGGCTAACCAACAAATGCACTGGACCGGCCTGCGGCCGTCCAGTGATTCGCGGCGTTAGGGAATAAAACTTCGATGAACAGGTTTCAACGGATTCAAATGAACGCCTGGTGGAAGCTGCGAGATACGGATCGCGTGACTCTGGGTAGTTTTCTTGGAGCCCAGCCTCGACCGGTTCTCTGGCTTTGGCTTGTCACTTACGCAGCATGGGGCGTTCTTGAGTATTACGGCCTAAGCTCATGGCCGCTTCGGTTGGTCGTGTTCGCTAGCTTCTATTTCGTTGTCATGCAATACCTAAGACTCAGGTTGTATTGGCCAGTCCAACGTCAGGCAATAGATTGGTCTAAGGTCGAGAGAATGGTTAGTCGAGATGATCCCTAACCCGCTGTTGCACGTGACCGCAGCACCGCTACGCGGCACTACGTCACGTGAACAAAAACGTTAAGTTTTCAATGAAGGGCAATGGCAAGGCATTCAGGCTCTGGTTGGAATTCGAGGTTGGCGAACCGCTTGATCAGCCAGCAAATCGACCAACGCAGAATTTTTGCAATATCAGCGTCACACTGCCCGATGGGCGACGTTACGCGATGAATGTCTGGACATTTGATTTCTTACCCCTGGCCAGGTACGACTGGCCCTACGAGGAGACACCCGATCAGGTTCCAGCAAAATACGTTCTGCCGCCGGACCTGTTCGTAGAAAGGTTGGATAGAGAAACTATCGAATGCGTGGTCGCAAAGTTGCTAGAAAATGATGAAATGGATGGGCAGTGGTTGTGCGAAGATGAAGAAACTTAACCCATCGTTCAACCTGACCTCCGCACCGCTTCGCGGCGCTGCGGCAGGTTAACTCCAACGTTATTGACCATGAATACCACCGTAGTAATGTCCATTGCCGCAATAATTATCGTTGCGTTCTTGCTTACGCGTCGGTCTTCTACTTCGTCGCCAAAGAGTGTAGTTTTGGGTGACATACCGTCGATATTCAGAGTCATGGCTACTGCCGGAACAGAAGGCTCCTTTGCCGTATTTATACCGGCGAGCCGCGGGAGTGGCGACCCCCTCAACATTCAGTTCTCGGTCGAGAACGAGGTCATAGGACTAGATTGGTGCCTAATATCCAGCGTCAACGTGGCTGACGAAGAGAAGTTTACGGCCTTTGCCAAATCCCAAGGAAGCACTCCGGAACTCAAGGAAATGAACGGCGTCAAATACCTGCGCGTCGAGGGTCATTCAGCCCTAAACCTCTGTACCAACGTGCTAACAGAAATTTACGGTGTAAATGAAAACGAGAGAATGGAGTTCATTATCGATGGGTTCGAGTGGCAAAAAGACCCTTAGTATCAAGTTTGAAGTGCGACGGTAATTCCTAACGCCCATAATATATTTCCTCTGGTGTCTTGTATCCGAATCTTTTCCTTGGTCGTCGATTTAGTTTCCGTGCAATGGCGTCACATTGCTGCTGGGTTATATGCTCCATGCTTTCGGTCTTGGGCAAGTATTGGCGAATCAGGCCGTTGACGTTTTCATTGCTACCGCGCTCCCATGAATGATATGGCGTAGAGAAATAGAATTTGACCGCACAGCAATCTTCAATGAGTTTGTATTGGTGAAACTCCGTGCCATTGTCAGATGTGATGGTCTTTACGTTCCTCGGGTCGCGATTGATCAAGCGGACGGTCTTCTTGTTTAACGAGTAGGTCGTCTTATCTCGGAGCTTGCCGATCAACACATAGCCCGACTTGCGCTCTAGCAGCGTCACGATGCAGTGAGTACTGCCTCTGCCATGAACCGTATCTATCTCCCAGTGACCCTTGTACCGCCTGCCCTCTACGCTTTTTGGGCGTTCAGAGATGTGGCGCTTGCCTGCAAGGCGGCCGCGGCTGTCATAGGATCTGTAGCGTTTTCGTCGTCGCTTGGATGATTGCCTCAGGTGGGTCCAAAGCTTTCCGCCATTCGCTTTGTCTCTCCAAATGTACTTGTAAATGGTCTCGTGACTCAGTCGGCGTTTCATGAGCTTCTTGCGACGAATATAACCAACGACCTGCTCGGGGCTGAATTTCATGCGTAGTAGCTTGCGTACTATCTTGAAATGGCGATCGGAGTACTGCCGGTTTCGGCGTGATCGGCTACGCCGGGAACGCGTACGACTGTCCGCTTTACTTGGCCGGTAATGGCCGTCTGTGGAATGGCAACAGTTGCGCTGAAACTCTCGATGAATAGTGCTCCTATGACGACCTAAGAGCTTCGCAATTCGAACGATGGCAAGCCCCTGTACACGATACGCGGCGATCCTGTATCGTTCATCTCTGGTGATCTGTTGGTATTTCATTGGCTCGATTCACTTCTTGGCGGGAGCGAAAAGATCCTAGTATCACAGGTCACCTCTATTTTTGGACCGGGTGTCGCGGTTAGTTTATGAATTCGGGCCCAATAACAAACAAATGCACTGGACCGGCCTTTGGCCGTCCAGTGATTTGAGGCGTTATGCAGAGTAGCTTGGCACAAATCCTCAAATGGCGCGGGCTCACCTTCATGGTCGTCACTGGGGCACTTCTAAACGCCTATGCCACGTTCGCCTTTGCTGGGCCCGCGTGGCCAGAGGTTGCGTTGAGTGCAGTAGTCGGTGCGGCCCCTCTATTGGTGCTGTTTTCATGGGGCGATCGAAATTTCGAGCTAAGCTGGCTTCGTAAATTGTGGAAGCCTTCAGTTGTCATGCTGGGTTTACTTGGCCTAGTGTTGTATTTCCTCAACGGTCTGAACGCGGAGGAAGTTTCGGGTAGCGAACAAATGAGCGTCTTCATGCTGCCCGTATTTCTTCTTCTGGCCTATCTAACGTGCATCTTGCTAGCCGAGGTGCTATCAGGGGCCAGTGGCTTGTCAAAAAAAGTGAAGGGAAAAAATGCATAACGAAGCGCTGCAGGTGACCAGCAAGCTGGCACCTGAGCTTGGGTGTTATAGTTACTGAAATGAGACGGAACACCCCGCAATCGAAGAAAGTGCTGGACTACGTCAAGCGGCGAGAAAACTGCGTGGGTGAGAACACAAAGAATTCACGCAAGGCAATCCACAAGCGAAAGCGTTGGGTCAATCGAGCGTACCGCAAAGCTGTAAACAATATTCTCTCAAACTCATCGCAACAGGAAAACGAATTCGAGCAGGTCGAGAACATCCAACGTCACGGGTGGCGCAAGTACCCAGACCAACTCAGCATAGAAGCTGAAGAATCGAAGTGGGCGGGCAGTAGCCGCTTTGCGGCCAAACCCAACCGCAGCCCTCTGCGAAAAGAGGCGATCAAACGGCTTAGGAGAAGTAAAGTTGGCACCGATCTATAACAAACAAATGCACACGGACCAGCCTTCGGCTGGCCGGTGATTTGAGGCGTTATGGTTCATAGGAGATCATTTCAAAATGTCAGTATCAAAGGCAGACTTAATTAAAGAGTTGGCAAAACTCAAGCAGTTCCCGGACCTGCAGAAGCTCATCGAGGACGGAAAGGTTAGAAAGAGTGGGGCATGGGTTGAAATTCTGGATATCTCCGTACTCGAGGAATTATCCCCTTGGGTCGTGAGTGTAAAAACTGCCACATCCAAAAACGCGAAAGTTAAGCTCTCGAAGCCATCTAAATCCCTTCAGAAGTTGCTGCGGCAAGAAGTTGAAACATAACAAACAAATGCACACGGACCGGCCTTCGGCCGGCCGGTGATTTGCGGCGTTAAGTAATCGTGCCTACACCTTACTACCAATTCCATACAGTCCCATTCTCGTTCGATGTAGTCTGGGCGCATTTAACCTCTTTTCCAGGGGCACTCGGCTATGTCGTGTCAAGAGTTAGTGATGAGCAAATCGAATTAACGCGATTCCGGTGGGCCAAGGATAAGGTCTTGATTCAAGCCGAACCTGGAGAAAACCAGGGCGATACCAAAGTTGTTGTCGCATGTTTTGAAAGCAAGCTACGTCACGGTCCTTTCCGACGCGAACCGAATCTCGAATTGACCGAGTTTGGATTCGCGGTATCTAACCACCTCAGCGGCCTTCGGTAAGGGAAGATGTTAGTCTCACTTAACCAAAGGTTCGAGGTGACCGGCGCAAGCGCCGGCACCTCAACCTAGGCGTTATGTACTATAGCTTCACTAGCGAAGAGATCGAACAACGGTTGCAGGCCGCAATCAAGTCGAAGGTAGCAGACGATGTTGAGGACGCTTTGAGCGATGCGTTTTCGTACGGCTTGGGGCCGGAGTTTACACCGTACTTGATCACTCTCATGGAGCTGGATTGGCACCAAAGGCATGAGGACGTGGCGAGCGCGTTGCAGGAACTTAGGGACCCCAAGGCAGTGGAAGCATTGTCGAAAGCAGCCCTCGTGGAGCATGAGTACCTCAGCTACGACGACTTTTTCGGGCTCGCGAGAAAGTGTACATGGGCACTGGCCGACATCGGCTCCTCGGAAGCGAAATCAGCATTGGAGGCGCTAGCTGGGTCTAGAAATGGCAAAATTGCAGCTTATGCTCAAAAGCGTTTGGATCGTTGGGCCGATGAACTACATCGCAAAGGCACATAACCCATTGTTGCAAGTGACCGCAGCACCGCTTCGCGGCACTGCGTCACGTGAACAATAACGTTATAGCTCGAAAAGGAGATCGAACAGACCATGAACATTAGTATCACGTTACTAGGTCAAATAGCAGCTGTTTCAGCCGTCGTTGGAGGCCTGCTTAGCTTCTATCTCGGCCGAAGAAAGTCCGAGACACCGGTGCTTGTAGGAATTATCGGCTCCGCCTTGTCGTTGTTTTTTCCGCTGGGTTTGGTTTACGTTGCAGTACTCGCGCTAAAGCCCGACCGCCCTAGCAATAACCCAACGTTGGAAGTGACCGGCGAGAACGCCGGCACTTCAACATAAGCGTTAAAGGTCTGTATGGCTCGGAGTTCGAGATAAAAATGCAGCGGTCAAAAACGCTGGTGCTTTCGCAGCCATCAAGGAGTCAGCAGCTTGCGCCACGGCTTCAGCAGCGGTAGGTTATCTACTAGCAAGCGCATAGGAAAAAGGGAGTACTCGCCAACATGAAGGAAGAAACACACATGGAAGGATCTTGGCGCACAATCGCAACGTCACAGCTTCCAGTGCCCGCGTTGAAAGGCTGTAGCTTTAACCCATCGCTGCAGGTGACCAGCAAGCTGGCACCTGAGCTCCAACGTTATGAGTACAAGGATTATGAGTCACACGATAGAAATCACCGAAGCAGGCGATGAGATACCAAGTGAGGTCGTATTGAAGGATCAATCGCATTCACTTGCCGTAAGCGTCGATACTCGTAACAAAGATGTATATCTGAGCTTCACATCCAGAGAGTCTTTGAGGGAGTTCGCGAAGCAAATGCTTCATGAGAGTTACTACGGAACGGGCGACATGGAACTACAACCATTAGGTACTGAAGAAGGCTGGCTTGTAGTAAATGGCGTTCGTCTGGCCGAGAATAGCTCAAGAGTGTTCGTGCGGTACCCGCGGTGAAAGGTCATAACCAACAAATGCACTGGACCGGCCTTCGGCCGTCCAGTGATTTGCGGCGTTAGAATTCGTGAAGACATATCCCCATTATCGAGAAGACGGCTCACTGCATTCGTTTGAAGTGACGAGCATGTGGCTCACTTTGCAGCCGCTTCTAAACATTCTTCGAAGCGTTCCCGGTGTTCGTAACGCTCGGCGAAGGTGGATGTCAGATGATCGCATTACTTTCCGTTATTTCGAGCACGCTGGGGTCGTCAACGAGCCATGGGGTGACTGCAACAGGTATTGGGTAGGGTTAGTTCCGTCGGATGCCTCAAAGGAGCAAGGTATTGAGCCAATTGAGGCCGCATTCAGTGCGTACAAACGCAACTTACTTTTGTGGTTTTGGCAGCGAGACGAGAATTGAAATCTAACCAACAAATGCACACGGACCAGCCTCCGGCTGGCCGGTGATTTGCGGCGTTAAGGACTCTCGTGACACCCCAGAACCCAGTCTTCGCCTGGCGCCAAAAAGGTAAGATATATCTATGGCGATACGAGGGTAACGAGAAGAACTACCCGGGATACCATTTCGCTACGAACAAGTCTGGTCTCGCGTCTTTCCGAGTCTTGCTCGGAGCGTTGCTTGAAGCGAAGCTTGGGGCCAATCGGACCATTCGTTTGGAGCAGCCTACGAGGGACATCTTGGCAGTACCCAACAATACTCGTGGCCGCGCGGTATCAAGGGAGAGGCTAGGCATCGAAAAGGGCGCTGAGTCACAATGGCAGGTAATCGAAACAACCGAGTCGGTCAAAATCGTTCTTGGAGAAAAGTGGATAACGGAATTTACAGACATGCTAAAGCTAGTCAAACCACAAGTGGAGCCGTCGGTCGGGCCGAAAGGTTCCACGCGAGTGAACCTATGGTGGTAAGCCTTAACCAAAGGTTCGAGGTGACCGGCGCAAGCGCCGGCACCTCAACCTAGGCGTTAAGTGGACAAGACACACTTTGACAGTCTGTTCGAGATGCATGTCGCCGCACCATTGGTCAGTGTGGGGTTCTCCAGATTCGGGCTCAGCTTGGCGATCCAGGAAAACGATCGCTCCGTTGCATTGATTAGGCTTGGAGGCAGGATGGCGGCGGCCGGTTGTATCAGCCATATCCTGTGTTTCAGGCACACGTATTTACCCACATTGAACTCCGGTGATGTTTTGGAAGGGTTCGAGCCTGAGGTCTTTTCATATCCAATAAAGGCGCGGCCTTCGGGGCGGGGTTCATGGGCAGTCAGTTCATTCAAATACCGCCCGCAAAACGCACGCTATGATTGGGAAAAGTTCTGCTACAGTTCGCTGGGAGAGGTCGCCGTTGCAAAATACTTGCGAAAAGTGCTGCGTAGGACGAATTCCCTGGTCGCGTGGAGTCGTGAACCGGGTCTGGTCGTCAAGCTCGTTAGTCAAATCTCTCGTTTCGGTGATGGGGCGTGGATGGAGCAACAATGGCTCAAAGCATATGAAACAGCGAATCTCACTTAACCAAACGTTCGAGGTGACCGGCGAAAACGCCGGCACCTCAACGTAGGCGTTAGATTTCCCCAATCGCCCTCGACTTGAACTAATCCATTGGCGTATAGTCTATCTATGCAGACCATAGCCGAGTTGCCAGAGTTCATGAGGCGTTCCGAGAAGCTTCTGAATGCTCTGGAACGTCAAGCACTCATTGAGTATTTGGCAGTCTCTCCCAAGGCTGGCGCACTGATGCAAGGTACTGGTGGAGTTCGAAAGTTGCGTTGGTCGAGCGAAGGCAAGGGGAAGCGTGGTGGCACACGCATCATCTATTACTATCATGATGATAAAGGCCACTTTATCTGCTAACCATGTTTGGCAAAGGAGAGAAGGCCAACCTTTCCAAAGCAGAGAGAAACGAACTTGCAAGACTAGTCAAACTGTTAGCTCAATTGCAGGAGCCTAAGAAATGAATGAAGCATTTGAAAGCATCAAGGCCGGGCTAGAGGAAGCCATTGCACATGCCGAAGGCAAACCAATCAAAGCCAGGGTGCATGAAATCGGCCCAATGGATGTGAAGGCGATCCGAGCCAAGGTCGGAATGTCTCAGAGTGAGTTTGCCATTTCATTTGGAATCAGTCTTGGAACCCTTCGTCATTGGGAGCGAGGAGATCGTCAACCGCAAGGCCCTGCCAGAGTTCTGTTGAATGTATTGGCCAAAGAACCTGAAACCGTACTCAGTGTCCTTCGCTCCTGAATCCAACCAACAAATGCACGCGGACCAGCCTTCGGCTGGCCGGTGATTTGAGGCGTTGATTGGTATGCGAGCAGTCACCCTCACTCTGGCTTTAGTTTTCGCAGCTAGTTGTGGCGACGATTCTGGGAAACGAAAATCAAAGCGGGACGTTTGGGAACGCCATGCAGAGATCATAAATGACAGGACGTTCTCTGTAGATGAACTGAAGCAACGATTCCGCCGCTATCCGATCGAGATATCGCCCGAGCAGTTAGTGGTTTTGGAAACTGTAAGCTCTGACCGGAGTCCCTGTGGAAACTTATCCTACAGACTCGAAATAGAGCTCGGACCTGACGGAATGTCAAACAAGGCAGCGTTAGAAGAAACGGCGAGTTGCTAGTGAATTCAATTAACCCACTGTCGCACCTGACCTCCGCACCGCTGCGGCAGGTGAACAAGGCCGTCATGTAGAGTGGCAATGAGAAAGGCAATTCTGGCTTTTGTCGTTGTAGCACTTGTTGCGTTTTCGGTTGTCGTGTTTGTGCCACTGGATCATATCGAGTCAGCCGAACGAATGGCCGTGGGCGAGATGATTCTATGTTCGGCGCCCGTTAGAGGTGATATCGAAGCTGCAATGCTTACACAGAAGCCAATGCCCACAGTTTCGGGAGCGCACTGCACGGAAGGCATCACCTATTCTGTAGACTCAAACGAACTACTAGTATCAAGCAGCAAGTACTCGATAGAGCTCTTGTTTCAAGCAGCCATCGAGGACGAACAAGTAATCTGGAAATGCAGTGGGAAACCTCTCAAGTATGTCCCAAACACATGCCGCGGAAATACATAACAAACAAATCAAACGAATGCACTGGACCGGCCTTTGGCCGCGAGTGATTTGCGGCGTTAAATGGCGATGAAAGCACAGTTTCATGCTGATCGGGTAGCTGTGAGCAGGGAGTGTTTTACACCTGATTTCTCCGTACTGGGCATCCATTTTGCGGAGGGCGATCCCGAGGTCGGCGGAGAACACTGGAGCTTCTCATGCGCAAGCGGAGACGATGAGGGAGTGTGTGTTGTCAAGGAAATCCAGCAGGCAGTCTTTTACAATGGCATCGCGGAACCCAGCCTTAGTCGAGGCCCCTTGGATTCCGCATATTCCATTGATGATATGGATATTCCCGGCTATAGATTGCACCGGCTTACCGGCGACAGACAAGGCATCTGGACCATTACGGTAAACGCGAACTGGCGTCTCACTTTTAGGTTTGAAGAAGGAAATGCCTATTTACTAAACTATGAGGACTATCACTAATGGCGATGCATAACCCCCCTCATCCTGGAGAATTCATTTCTTCTACATATCTGGAGCCATTCGAGCTGAGCTGTCGGTTTTTGGCTTTAAAGCTCAACGTGGCAGCGTCTACCTTGAATCGCGTTTTGAAAGGACAGAGTGGCGTCAGCCCAGAAATGGCACTGAGACTTTCAAAGGCATTGGGTCGCAGCCCAGAGAGTTGGCTGGCAATGCAGGATGCCTATGACCTCTCGCTAGCAAGGAAGCAGGTCAGCCTCGATAAGGTTCAGAGAGTCTCCCTTGACGCAGCATAACCGACAAATGCACACGGACCAGCCTTCGGCTGGCCGGTGATTTGAAGCGATAAGTTTCTAGCAATCGATGATTATTCTCCCTCAACCAACCGGGCCACTAACCGAAGAACAGGCGAAACTTGTTTCCGAATTAACCGAGCTTCAAGTAGCAGAGATCGACGACCATATTCTCCGAGCGTGTCGCGGAGCATGGCGAAAGGTGGCAATGGTCACGGCATTGGCCATGACTGAAAACCCAAACCATGTCAGCGGCATACCTGATACGTTTTACTCTTCACGAATCTTGCTTTTAATTCAAAGCGGAAAACTGGCATCGAGGGGCAATCTAGAATACGTGGGCCTTCCAGAAGTACGGCTGGCCGAATGAAGGAACTTAACCCATCATCGCACCTGACCTCCGCACTGCTACGCGGCTCTGCGGCAGGTGAATTCAAACGTTAGTTTATAGACCAATGAGCGTAGCGTATTACATCAACACGGAGCATGAGCTAGAAGGGCGGGACCCGGTGTGCGATCTTGATGGCAAGGCCCTTGCGAGCGCGGCTGAACACTTCGAGCGCGAGCAGGTTTACGAAAGCCTACAAGTCAGACCAATAGAAGAGTTTTTTGGGGCCGACGGCTCAGATGAATTTGCGGAAGAGTTTGAGGAAGTTGGTCACGTTCCTGAAGGTCCAATCTGGTTCGAGCCGGAGGAAGGTATCCACACTATTTCGGGTTTGCGAGAATATGTTCTCAGAAATGAAAGCAAGGTGTTGCTGCCGAATAGAGTCATCGAGGACCTGGAAGCGATGCTGGAGGTCCTCACTGAGTGCAAACGGTGCGGCATACGGTGGCATTTGTGCGTGGACTTCTGAAAACTAACCCATTGTTGCACGTGACCACAGCACCGCTTCGCGGCACTGCGTCACGTGAATAAGAACGTTATACGGCTTAACCCATGCGGAGGGCGCATGCATCCAGATTCGGAGAATTACAACCGAGAACAGGTACCGTCAGATCGTGAAATATGTGATCTACTCGCCCATGAGATTGACAAGGGATTGCCGGATGCAGAAAACAAGATATGGCACGCGCATCCAGTGTGGTTCTTGGAAGGTAATCCAATAGTCGGCTACAGCAAGCTAAAGAATTGCGTTCGCCTCATGTTTTGGAGTGGCCAGACATTTGAAACAATCGGGCTTGAAAATGAGGGCAGCTTCAAAGCTGCTGAAGCACGGTATACCAATGTGGAAGGCGTTGATGTCGGACTATTGCGCAGATGGCTAGCCGAATCGCGTGAAGTCCAGTGGGATTACAAGAACATCGTGAAGCGGAAGGGTAAGTTGGAGCGGCTGAAATGAGATCTCTGCAATTATCAGGTGGTAAGCATGTCATCGAATGAATCTCGCGCGATGATCATTCCCACAATGAGGTATCACGATGCCGCCTCGGCCATTGAGTGGCTCTGTGAGGCGTTTGGTTTCGTGAGGCACCTCGTCGTACCGGGAGAAAATGGAAAAATTGCGCACGCACAACTTACTCTTGGCAATGGAATGATAATGCTGGGGTCGTCGGAGGAAGATGAGTACGGCGAGCTGGTCAAGCCACTCGCCAACGTTGATAGCCCTTGTACGCAAAGCCCCTACATAGTAGTAAAAGACATCGATGCGCTCTATGAGAAAGCTCAAGCTGCAGGTGCCATCATCGAGATCGAGCTGAAAGAGGAAGACTATGGTGGCAAGGTATTCTCTTGCCGTGATCCACAAGGCCAACTTTGGAATTTCGGAAGTTATAACCCGTGGGTTCAAGAGCAGTAAGCAGGGGTGCGACAGCCGTATAACACATCGCTGCAGGTGACCAGCAAGCTGGCACCTGAGCTTGGGCGTTAGGCAGCTAGATGGTGAGCATCAAGATCCGCGACGCTAGGACCTCAGATCGCGACGCGATTATCGAATTCGATCATGGCGTTCGTTTAGAGCCAGGGCGCATCTCTTTCATCGATCGGGTCCTCTGCACGGCTACCTGCCTCGTTGCCGAGTGTGAAGGGCGCGTCGTCGCCTATGGTTCGCTCGAGTACACGTTCTACGACAACGGGTTCGTGTCCATGCTCTACGTCGCCGGCTTATTGGCTAACCAACAAATGCACTGAACCGGCCTTTGGCCGTCCAGTGGTTCGCGGCGTTAGGTGTCAACGTTAGCCGCATACAAAAGGGAACGGAATGCGAACACCCATCCAATTTTCAGTTTACCAAGGTCACGCGGTTTGGATCGTCTCAATCGTTAACATCGGCCTGGGTTTCTTCATCCCGGGCTTCGATGTCCTAGGCAAGAGCATTAGTCATGTTGCTCTCGAGGCGCCGGCATTTGCATACACTCACCGGGTTGCCGATGTCGTCATAGGGGCCTCTATGTGCCTATTCGCCCTCGGGATCAATGGTATATCGGGTAAGAAGATCTCATTCTCTATGCTCACGATCGGCCTCCTGGGTCTGAGCATGGTCAGTGCGGGAATCTGGACTTTAGAATCTCCTCTCCACCTCCTGTACAACCTATCAATCTTCATGATTCTTTCGCCCGTAGTCTTTGCCCTTGAGTTCCGGGAGAGGCTCAAGTCGCCCGGATTCGAGACGTTCTGTCTTGGGCTCGGATTCCTCCACGTTTCAATGTTCTGGGCCATTTACGCTGGTTTCATCCCGAGCGAGTACAATGGTCTCGTCCAGCGAATCTGGGCAGTACCAACTATGGGCTGGTTCGGCGTTGCCGTCTGGGCGCTGCAAAAGCAAAGTCATCCGAACGAGGAGGGAAAGCCGTGGGCTGCTACGGGATGAAAGGTGCACAGAATATGGCGCTTAAGAATGCCAACAAAAAAAGCGACTCTCTTGGCAGGTCTATAGAGGTCTTGAACATTGAGACTTCCAAAGCATTTCCTGCAAACGGCGTAGCGACAGTGACGTTCTTGTGCGTAAAGCGGTGAGCCGAAACTTTATAGCCAACAAATGCACTGGGAAAAGATATGAAATGGAGTTTCAATTTCATCAGAGAGGGCCTTAGCGACGTTATGGCTCTGATCCAAATTTAGCGAGGTCAAATGGGTACGTTAAGATTTAATTTATTACTATTGGCAATGGTTACGACTACATTACCAGCAAAGGCCGATGAGTACTCAGTAGTTGCGACAGAGAATATAGAGTGGGGGTTACTTAATCCCCTCAGAGGTGATGCAAGCCCGAGAGCAGCCGACCTATGGGGAGATCGTACCAAAGATGTTGCAACAGGTATGTTAGTTAAATTTAATAGTGGATTCTCTTCTCCACCACACATTCACAATATCACATACCGTGGTGTGGTAATCGAAGGGTTGATGCATAACGACGATCCAGCGGCAGAAAAAATGTGGTTGCCACCTGGGTCATTTTGGACTCAACCTGCGGGCGAGAGCCATGTCACAGCAGCAGATGGACTAAACAACCTGATCTATCTAGAGATCGACAGTGGACCGTATCTTGTTCTTCCTGAGGAAAAGGAGTTTGACAATGGAGAACGTCCAATCAATTTAGATCAGCGTAACCTGGTTTGGCTTGATACCCAAGACGTAAAGTGGCTAGAAAAAGGTAATGTACAAATAGCGTACCTGTGGGGCAAGCCTTATCTAGAAAATGGTAGTTTTGTTAAGCTACCAGCGGGCTTTAAAGGTTCAATTGAGAACGATATTGGGTTAAAGGCAGTACTTGTTCGTGGTAAAGCTACTCACCAATGGAATAACGAAAAAAATAGAACCGCGTTATCGCCAAGCAGCTTTTTCAGCTCCATAGGGAAAGGCAAACATAATATTGATGTTGAGTCTGAAGTGGTTCTCTACATAAATTCAAATGGCAGGTATGCCGTAAAGTAACCTAATCCGTAACAATTCGATAGACTAAGCGCCTATGGCGTCGAACGCAGCAGGGCTGCACCGGTTATTGAGGCGCTAGATCGGTAGCACCAGCAGCAAAGGAATATGAAATGACGCCCAAGAAATACATCAAATACGTCGGTGCCGCTGCCGGGATAGGCTGCGCAATGTTCGGGGCGAAGGTTGGCTTGAGCACGGTAAACTTATGGCGGGAAGGCTTTCGCCCGCTGATCCGGGCGTTTGGTATGCAGCAGTTTTTATTGTCTTCGGTGCCAGCCTCGGCATCATGGGCCTCGTTTGGCAATTAACCAACAAATGCACAGGCCCGGCCTTTGGCCGTTCAGCGATCTGAGGCGGTTATTGAAAATATATTGGAGCGACTAAACAGATTATGAAACTACTAAAGTATTTTGCTGGCTCGCTAATAATCAGCTTTGGGATATTGATGGTGATAGTGTTCATAGCGGTGTCCTTCGGCGTAGATGCACCGCAGGAGATCTTGCGCTACTTGCTTTTGACATGGGTATTGCTGGCAATTTGCATAATGCCGTTTGCAAAGAAGATCATTAGGGTTGAATAGGCATTAAGAATATCCGCCGTTCAACAGAAGCAACACGAGCGCATACAGTCAGACAGGCTAACCGCCGGCCGCTGATGCTGGGCGCTAATTTTCTTGACTAGGCGTACGTTTTTACGTACGCTATTGGCATGAGCAATTTAACCGCCAGTGAAGCACGTGCCAACTTTTATCGATTAATCGACGAGGCAGCGCAATCGCATGTGCCAATCCGAATCTCCGGCAAACGAAATAACGCTGTTTTGGTTTCCGAGGAAGACTGGGAATCTGTGCAGGAAACATTGTATTTGATGTCGGTGCCTGGCATGCGTGAGTCTATTGTTGAAGGAATGGAAACACCGCTAACGGATTGCTCCGAGGAACTGGATTGGTGAGTTGGCGTGTTGTATTCACGAAACATACTCAAAAAGACGCGCGCAAACTGGCCAAAAGCAACCTAAAGCCAAATGTCGCGGAGCTCCTTTCGATCATTGAGAAAGACCCGTTTCAGGCCCCACCCCCGTTCGAGAAACTCACGGGTGACTTCAGCGGTGCATACTCCAGGCGAATCAACCTAACCCATAGGCTGGTCTACCAGGTGTTCAAGGAAGAGCGAACAGTAAAGGTGCTTCGTATGTGGACCCACTATGGCGAAAGTTGACCAACAAAAGCACGCTGGACCGACGTTTTGATCGTCCCGTGATTTGAGGCACTATGCGTTTAAAAGGAGATGCTTATGAAGCTGCAGGTTTTTGATCCGCGCGCGGTTGCTCGGGAAACCGGCGAGATGGAGTTCAAAGCGTTGTGTCAGTTCAATGATGGCGGTGGTGGCGTGTTCTGGTCCTCAGCCGGTGGACAATCCCCATGGGAGATGCACCCTGATTGTGATGAGCTGCTTCATGTGGTCGAAGGTGAGATCGAGGTTGAGGTTTTGCCTTCAGACGGTAGTGAAGGAGTTTTCGCGACCATTAAGGCGGGGTCTTATCTGGTCGTCCCCAGAGGTTGCTGGCACCGTCAGCGCCTCACTGAGGAGACGACCGAGTTTTACCTAACTCCGGGTCGGACACTGCACTCTCATTCCGCTGATCCACGTGTAGAGGCATAACATGCAGTTGAAGTCGTTTCCTCGCCCACTCGTTCGTCGTTATCCGGCCTGATGGCCATTCAAATCGACCGGTGTGGCGACGATATCTGCAAACTCGGCGAGCAAAAAGGTTTGTAACGCGACGACAGCTTGGGGCTGACCTTTTCGGGTCGGTGACACCAGGCTGAGTTGAGCCGTGCCGGCATGCCACTTCGACAAGACTCGCCTTAGTTGCCCGCGCTTTAGTTCTTCACGGCAGGTATAGGCGGGCAATGCGACAATTCCGGCCCTGCTTGCCGCAGCATGCTTGAGTGTAGACATGTCGTCGCTTTTCAGTCTGGGCGTGATCTCAACCACACGCTTCTCGCCGGACGGCCCTTCCAGTACCCATTTCCCCCGGGGTGACTGCCAGCCGAGCGCGAGCGTTTGATGGTTGTCGATGTCGGACGGGTCCACCAAGGTTGCGTGCTGATCCTGGTAGTCGCTCGCGGAGAATAGCTGCCACTCAACTTGCGCGAGAGGTCGTTGAATAAGCGATGAATCTGGTAGCGCCTTTGAATGACCCCGAATTGCCAGATCAACACCCGAGGCGACCATATCGACGGTCTGGTTGGTTACCTGCTGAGAGACGGTGACCAATGGATTCTCCACGAGGAATCGCGCGATGAGCTCCTTCAATGCAAACTGGGCCACGCCTACCGAGCAGCTGATGGTGGCGTTCCCCGACAGGAGGTTTTTCTTTCGCCTCACGGCATTCTCTGCTTTCTCCATTTCATCGACGACCGCACGAGCGTGAGCATAGAAAGCCTCGCCGAGCTCTGTGACGTTGAATTGCCTTGTGGTCCGATGAATCAGGCGTGCATCCATTCTCTCTTCGAGTTGTCGGATGTGCCGGCTCAACCGGGATTTGGGCAGCCCCAGCGCTTCCGATGCCGCGGAGAATCCCTTCTTCTCGATCACGTGCACGAAGTAAAAGTAGTCATTCAGATCAGGTTTTGGCATCTGGCGTGTCCGATTGAACGTCTTGGCTCAGCTATTGTTCCATTTTTGCAACATAAAGTTCAAATTTTAGCCCTTCTGCTGAGCATTGTTCCGTTATTACACTGTGTGCAGGCTTTACGACAACGACCACGAGGCACGATATGAACAGGGCAACTCCGGTTTTGAACAAAAAGGCAGGCAAGGTTGCGACAGCAATCGGACCCGTTGACGGGGAGTCCGTATCTATCGGTAGCGGTTTTTCGGCACAAAGCTTTCGAGCGCGGGACTTGGGTCCGGCGATGGATCCTTTGGTGTTGGTCGACCACTACGTTATGACCGAGGACACCTTTGGCACCCATCCTCATGCCGGCCTATCGGCGGTGTCGCTGATTTTGCCTGATAGCGAAGGGCGCTTCCATAACCGTGACTCGCTCGGCAATGACTTCGATCTCCTGCCAGGTGATCTTTATTGGTTGCAGGCTGGTCGTGGTGCATTGCACAACGAGGCGCCAACAGCAGGCTCACGAACTCACGGCCTCCAGGTGTTTGTCAACGTCCCACAACAGTTCCGTTTCGAACAACCCTGTTCTCTGCTGGTGCGGCGGCAGGACATGCCCGTGATTAGTACCAGCCAGCACCGCGTTTACGTGGCTCTGGGGGAGACCAACGGTATTGCAGGGGCCAAATCTCCCGGATTGCCGATGACCATTCTCGATGGTCAGTTGGTTCGCAACGGCAACTTCGAGCACGAACTGGCCAGCGGCCGAAATGCCTGGGTACACGCGATCGATGGAGCTATCGACGTTGTTGTATTGGCGAACGAGACAAGACTCCAAAAGGGCCAGGCGATCGCAATAGACAACGCCGAGGGCGGCGAGCCAATCACCGTGCGCGTTTCCGCTGGCAATTCCTCTGAAGCTCAGTTCGCCTTGCTCGACGGCCAGGCAATAAAGGAACCATTCGTTCAGCAGGGCCCCTTCGTAATGGGGTCGATGGAAGAGATCAAATCGATCAACCAGGCTTTTGGCGAGGGTCGATTCGGGTCGCTCGATTGAAAGGATTAATGGTCCTTGCAAAAAACAATCCATAGGAGAAAGCAATGTCTACCAACTCACACAATCCCGAGCCACTGACCGCGAGCAATGCAGCTGTGGTCTTTGTAGATAACCAAGTCGGCCTTATGACCGGCATCCGCGACTACTCAATTGCCGAGCTCAAGCACAACATAGTGGGCCTGGCCAAAGCGGCGCGCGCACTCGACCTTCCTATCGTGACTACGACCACGTCCTCGGAAACGCTTTGGGGTCCGGCTATTCCGGAATTACAGGCAGCACTTCCCGGGCAAACGTTCATAGACCGGACAACTGTAAATGCCTGGGACGATCCGCGTGTGGAAGCCGCGATCCGAGCGACCGGGCGCAGCAAGCTGATATTCGCCGGGCTTTCACTGGAAGTCTGCGCGGCGTTTCCGGCAATGCGCGCGGCAAGGGAGGGCTTTGATGCCTACGTGGCAGTCGATGCATGCGGAACGTTCGATATGACGAAACGGGAAACCGGAATTGTCAGGCTGCTACAAAGTGGTGTCGTTACAGCGGATGCATCCAGCCTGATGATAGAGATTCTCAGCGACAACGCCTCGCCCAAGTCGCAGGAGGTATACACGGCACTTGGCATGGACTGGTCCATTCTAGTCGGCCAGGTTCGCGATAGCGCAGCCGCCTAGCCGGCTGTTGCAAATCTATTAGTAAACTACTGACACGCTCGAAAGTTCGACTGGACTAACCTCGATTTTTGGCGTTTACCCATCGGGTCGCGTTCCGTCGCGGCCCGATCCTACGGAGGCAGTTGCGTGAGCACCCTAATGACTATTGCGATATTCGCCGCAATTGTCGGCAGCGCGATGATAAGCGGCATATTTTTCGCATTCTCCAATTTCATCATGAAGGCGCTGCAACGCGTTCCATCAACTGAAGGATTGTTGGCGATGCAGACCATAAATGTCACCGTGCTAAATCCGGGGTTCCTCGGACTATTCATGGGTACCGCATTGATTTGTTTGATCCTCGCGGTCACCTCCATCGCCGAATGGGAAGTGGCACGTTCGCCCTACTTGCTCGGCGGAGCGGCTCTGTACATCGGAGGAACATGGTTGGTAACGGCCCTGGGGAATGTCCCATTGAACAACAAACTGGCTGGAATGGGGCGAGAAACCCCGGAATCGCTGGCAGTTTGGGCTCATTATCTTGACCACTGGACCAAGTTGAACTCACTGCGCGCTGGCGCAGCGATGGGCGCCTCGGCGCTGTTCCTCATCGGCCTGACCAACTCAGCATAAGGGAAGCGTGCGGGTTGCCTTGGAGGAGCTTGCACAAAGCACCGTATCACTTTAGTGTCCCATTATGCGTACTGAACAGGTCACCACTCTCAAGAGATTCGGCCACCGACTTGTTGTCTTTAGTTGGTAAAGGCAACAATCAATGCTGATCACACAGCACGGCTTCCGTCAGCCTATCTTTTCGATGTGGATAGCTGCATTTATGCCTGTTAGCTAGAGGTCGTCCACGATTAGCCATCCATGGCTAACGCGGACACGAACTTTCAGAAGCGCGGTTATGAGAGTTCTTCATTTTCAATGGCTTGAAAATGCCGGTCCATCCTTGGGCCGGTCGAGCTGGTCCAGAAACGTAAACTGTGGACCCGCTCTAGCTAGGGGTCGTCCACGATTAGCCATCCGTGGCTAACGCGGACACGGGTTTCAAGGAGCGCGGTCATTGAAACCCCTCATTTTCAACAAGTTGGAAAATGCTGGCACTTCCGTGTGCCAGGGCGAGCGCGTCAAAAGACCTATCCGTGGACGCGCTCTAGCTAAGCGTTAGAAGCAAAGGGAAAGGAATGGGTACTACCAAAGTCCACTATCATCAGTATCAACAATCGCTCGATCTCACCGGAAAGGATCTAATCTCGCTCGGAGGCCAGCCAATATCTGCTGTCGAACAGATTGTGGGCACTTTTGCGCCGGCTGAATCCATGACAGAAATTGAAGTTCCAGTGGAGCGAGTGACGTCAATGACAGGAGAGGTAGCAGAGCAGATTCACGAGTGGCCGAACGCCCGCATGGGTAGCAGTTTCGAGAAGCTCTCCGTCCACGTTAGCAATGGCGCCATGTGCAACCTGGTTTGGGGGTTCAGCCTGTCGGATTTCTTGCCGAAGAAAGAGAGGACAGGTTTTCTGGGTAAGCTTCTAAGTCCCCGGAGGTGGTTGTAACAATGTCGTTAGAGGTGGTGTCTGCCTGCTATGTAGCCCTTGGCCCCCAAGGTCTACGTTAGGTTTTGGCATCGGCGTCATGGAAGAAGGTTACTTTCTCGAAAAAATTCGCGGCGTGGATTGGGTGCAATATGTTGGTCCGGACTGCTATCGAGCCGAAAGCGTAGAGCCTGCTTTAGAAGCGTTGGTCGGGCTTCCCGGAAAAGCTTGCGATGATCGGGTCAGCTTTAGAGTCTTGTCCGCAATCGGAAACAACCACCGTGGGACCTACTATCCGGCGCTACTTTCAGCGTTGGAAATATTGTTAGAAGTAGAGGCCAACGGACCTAGTGATGCAGCAAGAAAATGTGCCAACGCTGTGTTGTACGATCTTTGCTGCTTTGAGCCAGAAGTTGGTGACTACTCGGAAATTGCCAATGCGGAGCTTGGAGCCTTTGTCGAACCGCAAATACGGAAGTTTGGCGATGAAACTTAACCCACTGATTGCGACAACAACGCCGCTTCGGGGCGCTGCACCATGAACAAAGCATCATTGCCAGCCGGTGATATGAGACCTTATCGAGTATGACCCGCACTGAGCATAGACTGAACCGGATCGCCCAGGGATACATCGATACAGAGAAGGGTGTTGCGTGGTTCGAGGCCCTTCCGGAGGGAGATCGCAGGCGGGTGCTAAGATCACTCAGCCACATGCTCGCGCAATCTCATCCCCAACCGCAAGAAGTGCAGGAAGCAGTACTAAGGTCTGGTCTCAAGGCAACATACACACCATGCGTCGTAATGGAAGCAAAGGAATTCAGCGATGCCTGTGGCAAGGTCTTATCTCTGCCGAATGACGAGCTGGTGAAGGCGTTCCGCCTATGGATGGCAATATTCTCCATTTCCGACGGAAGGAGAAGGGCCACCGACTGCAAAAATGGATGCACACACGAATGGCACAACTTAAGACTAATGACCTTTCGTCGCGTGTGACCATCCACCGTGTTGTTTCTTGGGCGCAGTCGAGCTCGAAGAAGTTGTCTCGCGGGCAGATTTAAGTGCAAGCTCTAGTGTACTCATGAGACTAAGAACCAAACTCAAATACATTACCGGAGCAGTCTTGTGTTTCCTGACGCTAGGCTTGGTCGTGCCGGAAAACCCGGTGGTTCCGGTGACTGGGGCCACTGCCGCTGATTGGAACCAACACTCGTTCTGGTACGAGCCCTGGGGTTCATCCGGCGTTCACAAGGGCATCGATATTTTCGGGGCTACTGGTACGCCTGTGGTTTCTTCAACTGTTGGTTTGGTTCTGTACTCAGGACAATTTTCCAAGGGTGGCAACGTGGTTGTCGTCCTGGGTCCGAAATGGCGTTTCCACTACTACGCTCACCTTGAGTCAAGGGACGTCGTATTCGGAACCTGGCTCACACGTTCCGAGCAACTAGGAACTCTTGGGACGAGCGGAAACGCGGTTGGAAAACAGCCTCATCTACATTATTCGATTTTGTCCCTGGTACCGCTACCCTGGCTCGCGACCGCGGACTCGCAAGGCTGGAAGCGCATGTTCTACATCGATCCCGCTGGCAGGTTCGGATAAGGGCACTTAGTATATCGCTGAACTGGTGTCGGCATGTCGCGCGCACCTACAGTTAGCTTTGCGTGACGCGGATGCAAATGAAAAGAGCCCTCATCCGGATGGAAAGAGTTAAGGAAGTACAATGAAAGACATATCTGGAATCGATGAAGACGGTAATCCCAAGAATGGCCCCTTCAAGCTGTTCTTCAAGAACGGCCGTGTCTCTTGCCAGGGCGAATTCGATAACGGAAAAAAATCAGGAAAGTGGAAATACTTTCTCAACAATGGCCAGTTGCAGTCTTCAGGCAGCTTCAAGGACGGAAAGATCGTTGGTCGGTGGAAGTGGTTCTTTAAGAATGGCGAACCGAGGGGGACTGGCGGGTTCGACGATGAAGGGCAAAAGCACGGTGAGTGGACTCGGTACCATCCAAATGGCCAACTCTGGGACGAAGGTTGCTTCGAACACGGCAAGAAGACCGGTACTTGGAAAATTTACGACGAGACGGGTGAGCTCGCAAAGACGCAATCCTTCAAGTAGCGGAGCCGATGTCGCGTGAATGATACGAGCCACGGAAACGGAACTGTTGCGTTAAAAGGCCGCACCCTATTCATGCCAGCAGTTCTGACGGGCTTTACGGTGATAGCACATATATCGGTTATGTGGTTTGCCGCTGGTTATGCCGAGCTTTTTCGCGAACTGCAGGCTCCACTCCCATTGGTTACGAAGGTATTCCTACCTTACTCTGTGCTTTACTTTGTGCTGCCTGTTTTATCCGTGGTCGGCTTGGTGGCTCGGTGCAGAAACTTTCAAATTCCTACATGGGCGTTCGTAGTAGCTGCGGTGTTGTCGATGTTGATCATGCCGATATTTGTATACGGTATGTACATGCCGTTTCTCCAGTTGAGCGAAGCGATTGAATAGGTCACTAGAGAAACTGGAGCGTCGGCATGGATTGTGCTCTGGCGCCTTTTTCGGAGCGTTAGCGCTCAACACCAGCGTTTGACTGGCCAAGTTATGTCAACGACCGAGAAAACGAAAACGTTTGATTTCAGCTTTACGCTATTGGCGATCGGCACACCATTGTTGGTCATAGGCCTAGTGCTGTTCGTTGTATTAGGCCCGGGTAAGCAAAGTATCGAGATAGAGAAGGGGCTAAAGATGCTCTCAGCGTTTTGCCGATAGATGCGGGCGAGGAGCTGACTTTGGTTGCGGCTGAAAAGGATGGGAGCACGGTACGTTTCGTTTACACGCTCAAGGACGAAAACGACCCAGAGCTAGCCGGCTATTACCAAGGAATGACCAATGCCGAAGAGGCGGTAGAGGTTTGCAGCACACCCAACCTTGCCTTCTTTCTTCAGAGGGGTTCGAGGTTGGAGTTCGTATATCTATCAAGCGAAAATGACGAGATCGTTAGGACCATCGTGAGGCAAAAAGACTGTGCAATGATCGAGTCAGGAGGTGCTTGACCACCATGGCTACGCACGTCTGCACCGCTGTGTCATGCGGATTCAAATGCCATGCGGATAAGCTATGAGAAAGCAGCATTGCGTCTCGGAGGAAGGTGAGGCCTTTGTCATCTTTGAAGACTGTGATGGTGTATATCGATGCCCTGTTTGCGGAAGCCCAGAACTCGACCGACCTCCGTATGATGTGAATGGCCAGGCTTCGTTTGACATGTGCTCATGTGGGTTTGAGTTCGGGTACGATGATTCCAATCTGGCCTGCAAAGATGCATCGGATGGAATCGTTGCCAACTGGCTTAGATGGCGGGTGAAGGTCATTGAAAAAAACAAACGTTCAAGAATCGAACTGTCGCGCTTGGAAAAAAATCTAAGAGCAATAGGCGTCAAGCTCGCGTTCGACTTGATTCCGGTAAGGGACGATGAAAACACATAGCGATTTGGTGAAGGCGTGGGCGGTCGGTATTGTTTGAGGGATTGCGGCGACTACGCAACCGACATCCTAGAAAAAGGCAAGGTTGGAATAGATTTGCAAAAGAAACTACACTGACCGCGGTTTACTTCTCGGCGATCTCGTTCGTTGGCCAAAGACATAGCGTATGGAAACGAAACCAAACTGGTACTCTAGAGCTGCACTGTGCATAGGCGTAGCGGCATTCTTCGCGGCGTTCGGCAGCCTCGGGCTACTGGTCGGGTATTTACCGAATCTGGTTGCGAAATTTGGTATTGAAACGGAAGTTTTGATGGCCACAGCATTGGTGGGTACGTTGGCAGTCATTTCGTCAGTCTTGCTCCCATCAAAACCAAAGCGGTTTTGGCTACCCACATTGTTGTTGGGTGTGACCCTTGCTGTTTTGGGCTTTACGTTGTTCGGCCTTCGGACTCCCCTGGCCTGGGTTTCGGCGACGGGAGTTGCGATGATAGTGATCGGTCGGCAAAAAGGAACCGACGACGGCTAGGGAGCTATTGTCCAACCGGCCTTTGGTGACTTTTAACTAGGCTCGACTACGGCCTGTCCGTTCTTTTAAAGGATCAAGCGTATGACAATCGAAACTTTGACCGGGGCAATTTTCCCCATCATGTTCGTGGCCTTCTTCGCTTTCATTATGTGGTCCATGTTCTCCAAAGCTGGGAAAGGACGTATGCTTGGCGGGGTTATTATCGACACCGCAAAAGATGAGATAACCATAAAAAGGGGCATTGCGAAAATGGCTTTGCGTGCGCATGTCGTTGAGGCTAGAAACGGAAGAAGACATGTGGGCTTGGAGCTATCTCAGAATGCGAAATTGGGGGCAAGCATGACACCAATCAAGTTATCCCGGCATGAGGCTGAGGCCCTCATCGGAATGCTTCGTGAAGTCATCGACAAGACATGACAAGCCCTTGCAGACTGATCACAATGCTGCGGCGAGACTTTGGTGACCGCTGATGCAAGGCACGTCCAAAAATCAGAATCGAAGTGATATGGATATTGACGTCGAACTCAACGGCGAGATTGAAGAAGCCGAGATCGTAGACTTGTACCGGGCCAACAAATGGTCTTCGGCTGAGAAGCCTGAACAGCTATTGCCCGCACTGCGTAACTCACACACACTGGTTACGGCTCGAGTAAACGGAAAGCTCGTTGGTGTGGGGAACGCCATATCCGATGGCCACTTGGTCGTGTATTACCCACACATGCTGGTCCATCCCTCATATCATGGTAGGGGAATAGGCAGAAAAATGATGGAGGCCATGCATTCAGTCTATGCGGGTTTTCACCAGCAAATGCTTACCGCCGATGGGGAAGCAATAGAGTTTTATAAAGCACTGGGTTTTGAGCGCGCAGGTAGAACAGAGCCAATGTGGGTCTATGCAGGAACTGAGCACTAAGCAACCAGGCGTGATGCTGTGCACTCTGACGATCGTGGCATGAGATGAGCGTAGCGTACTTCATCGTGGCGGAGCACGAGATTGATGGTTTCGATCCGTTCGTGAATGGCAAGTCACTGGCCCGATTAAGTGACAACAAGCAGAGAGCGTAATCGGTTTTGGAATGCGATAGCGAGAAGCATATGGTATATATAGCGAAGTACAGAGCAGCGTGTATCAGTGCAAGCGTTTTGTTTATTTCGTTAGCGTTGACGCTCGCGTTTCGACCGCAGCTGATCTACTGGCTTTTCGAACTGCAGGGAAATGCGGCTTCCGATGTATTGTCAATGCGAGCAGGAATGCTTTTTCTGGGCCTCTCTTTTCTAGCATGGAGTGGCCGAAATGCACCAACAAAGGAATTTAGGCAGTGCATTGCAAGAGTGATGCAGGTACTTTTCATCGCGCTGATCTGCGCCGGGATCTACGAGCTCTATAAAGGGACGGTTGGTCATGGAATTTGGATTGCAATCGGTGGCGAGGCTGTGTTCTTGGCATTGTTCTCGCATTTGTACATCACCGAACAATGACCTGGGCGTTACCGCAATGTTATAACTCAGCCATCAAGATGACTCAGCCATCAAGCGGGGCACATTATGAACATTGAAGTGACTTCTTTTCCCAGCCAAGAAGACCTTAAGACCCTGAGTGATGGCATCAAGTCATACAATCAGGACCACCTACCAGATGAGGTTGTGTTCGAGCCAGACACCAGGTTCTTGGTATTGGCCAGGAATGAGACAGGGAACGTTGTTGGTGGAATCAGGGCCAACGCCTACTGGAATTATTGCCTTATAGAGCTGTTGTGGATCGCCGAGGAATATCGAGGGGCTGGCATTGGTAGCCAGCTAATGGCATCAGCCGAAAAATTCGCCAAAGGAAAGGGTTTTGAATATATACGCACTGAAACCGTTAGTTTTCAGGCAAAGCCTTTTTACCTAAAGCTAGGCTACAGAGTCTTCGGAGAGCTGCCAGATTACCCCAAAGGCCATACGACGTATTGCTTGATCAAGAAACTGTAACGAGTTTCACTGTGTATTGGAATCGCGGGATTCATAGCTGTACAGTTGGGTTTGGGTGTTTGAACGGCACGCCGGTTGATTATATGTGGTACACAAAGGAAGGCATTAGAAAAGACGGATATGGATGCAAATCAATTAGTAGACGACCTGGCTAAGCTCTTTCCCCAATTCGAGGCGGAATGGTACGAGAGTACCGAGGGAGAACCGTGGAGTCACACATTGCATGCCGTCTGGATGTCATTCGCACCGTTTTGCAGAGGGTATCTGGAGTCGGCGACGAAGAGAGATCAGATCAAGTTCTGTAAGCTGATCAATCAGCACGTTTCTGAGGGTGGTAATTCGGAGAATGCCGTTTCGACGTGCCTGTTGGAACATGCCTCGCAGATTGGAATAAGGACGCTTGTTCGAAAACACCTATCGCCGGAGGCAAAGCTAGAGCTAAGGTAATGGCCTGGCGGCACGACTCTGGTACTAGCAATGAACAATGAACGCTGGTTAACGTTGATGAGCGAATGGGGGTTTGGGCCGAATCTCGATACATTTGAGTCCCTGCGGACAGCGTATTCAGAAAAGGGACGGCACTACCATACGGCCCAGCATATTACAGCTTGTTTGCGGCACATGGATCGGTGCGCGAAAACTCTCGAACACCCAAGGGAAGTTGAATTGGCGTTGTGGTTTCATGACGCTGTATACAAGCCACTTTCCAGCTGCAATGAACGCAAGAGCGCCGATTGGGCAGCAGCATTTCTGACCCTCAATGGTGCGTCGGAAAGCGAAGTGAGCCGGGTCCACCGGCTGATCATGGCAACAGAACATGATGCGCCCACACAGACGAATGACGAATCAGCTTTGGTCGACATTGATCTGTCAATACTCGGGACTAATGCCGAGACCTATGAGGCCTTTGAATCTGCTGTTCGAAAAGAGTATCGGCTTATCCCCTGGATGCTCTACCGGCGAAAGCGGGCCGAGGTTCTTCGTGGCTTCCTGGAGAGGCAGAAAATCTATCAATCCGGATTCTTCTCAGCGGATGTTGAGCGCCAGGCCAAGGAGAATCTAAGCAATGCCGTTCGCAAGCTTGAAGGACGTTTGCGGTAACGCAAAGCGGCCAATGGCACACAAGCAAGCTGTTGTCTGATCACGCATCCACCTAAAAGAAGGAAAATTCGTTGAAGTTACCAATTGTGTTCTCCGCGGCATTAGTGCTGTCGACGGCTTCACCAGCGTTCGAGGACAGCGTGGTCGATCAGTCCATCGCTGATATCCAGGATGGTGTTTACACGGAGATCGATGGCATTTTGATATACGTGGATGGCGAGCGGGTGCGAGAGCACTATTTCAATCAGTTCGATGCTGATCAGGTTCATCAAACCAGATCGACGTTCAAGAGCATTACCGGGCTTCTGGCCGCCATTGCATTCGACCAGAACCTATTGAGCCCCGATGAGCTGGTGTTGCCGCTGTTATCGAGGTATGTAAGCCAAGAATCGGCTGACCCTCAGCGGGCTCAGATCAGGGTCGAAGACTTGCTCCACATGACCTCTGGACTCGATTGTTCCGAGATGCCGGGCACCGGCCCGTATCATGATGAAATAGTCGATGATGGGCCGGAGCCCTTGAAGCACAGTTTGTCGATAGCGATGACCGCCGAGCCTGGGAAACAGTGGGCGTACTGCAACGCCAATACGTTTTTGCTCGGGGCCACAATCTCGGCAGCACTGGATCGGGCGGAGAGGCCGAACATCAGTGAATTTGCCAACGCTTATCTGTTTGCACCGCTTGGTATCGAGGAGTACCAGATCTATCAAAGTCCGGATGGCTTTCTGTACGCTCAGGGCAATGCGCGCTTCAGGCCTCGGGACCTGGCCAAGTTTGGGCTACTGGTTCTAAACCATGGTACGTGGCGGGGCGAGCAGATTATCTCGAATAGGCATATGCAGGCCATTGTCGATGGCATGGTCGGTACGCCATGGTCCTGGACCGATTTGATCGAAGAGCACCAGGCGTCAGATTCGAAGTATGCCTATCAATGGTTCCGAACAGTATTTCACGTGCATGGCGAGACGGTGGCCGTGAGTCATACCTGGGGAAACGGCGGACAGTTCATCTTTGTTATACCCAGCCTTGATGCCGTTGTCGTGTTCACCGGAAGCAACTATGGCGAAATCGAAAAACAGAAGCAGGCGTTTGAGATCTTGCACAGGTACCTGCAAGCTGCGGTGAAGTAACTGGCAGCTATCTTCATTGGATTGATTGCGGCTTTTCGGAGCCAGCGCAGTGTATTCTGAACCGAACGGAGGTTGACTATAATGAGCGTATTACCTCAGCCATCCTGGCTTCGAGTTACTTTTCTGTTTGCGGTGAGCCTGCTGTTCACGCATGAACTTGATGCCATGACCCACGCCGAGTGGGACGTCTTGCCGCTAACAAGTTGGTTGCCACCGGATGTCGGACGAGCTGTTTTCGTAACGATTCATGTGCCTATTTTCGCATTCGTTCTCGGCTGGCTTACCAGTCGCCTTCCCGAACGTGTGGCCAGCGCGCAGTTCTGGATTTCCGCGTTTCTCGTAGTGCATGCAGCATTGCACTTCGCTTTCAGTTCGCACCCTGAATATACGTTCGAGGGGCTTTTATCCAATACTTTGATCTTCGGGTCGGCGGCCTTGGGTGCTGTTTACTTGTTGGGCAGTCGTTCGGTCAGTACTGTTGACGATGCGGAAAAGTGAAGTCGCACGTTTTGATCGTGATTCTCTGTGCGGGCCAATGGTTTTAGAGGTTGTAAGGTAATGCTATGAAGGTGGCGTTTTTCTATGGCTTGTTTATGGACAAAGCTTCCCTAGAAGACCAGGGCTTGAAGCCAGCGAATGTGCGGCTTGCCTCCTTGCCAGGCTATCAGCTCAGAATTGGGGAACGGGCAACGCTGGTCAGTCAAGAAGGCGCTTGTGCCTACGGAACGGTGATGGAGCTCGAAGAGGATGAGCTGGACAAACTCTATGCAGGGCGTGGTGTTGAGGACTATGTTCCGGTGGCTGTTAAGGCAGAGCTGATGAATGGTGACAGCATCGAGGCCATTTCGTATGTTTTGCCTTTGAGCCTGCTGTCGGGGAGCAATAGCGAGTATGCGACCGAGTTGGCGGCAATTGCCAAGAGACTGGGGCTTGCCAACAGGTATATCGGCGAGATTGAAGCATGGGTGTGATCAATCGGCGAGTGTTGTAAGGTTCAGAGAGCGAAGAGAGGCCGGGTCGCTCATCTGAGGTTGGGGTCTGAAGTCTGTAAACCGGCGCAACGTAAGGTCTATCTATGCAAATTCACTATCTGGAGATTGTCACCCCCGATGTTGAAGGGGTCTGCAACACTTACACCACAGCTACCGCGAGTTCTTTCGGTGAGCCAGTGCCCGCCTTGGGTAACGCACGCGTGGCCGAACTGGTCGGCGGTGGCATGGTAGGTGTTCGTGCGCCCATGCATGAATCTGAGACCCCCGTCACCAGGCCTTACTTTTTGGTCGATGACATTGAAGCGGCATTGGCGGGCGCGGTGGCGGCTGGCGCCGAGGTTGCGCATCCTGCAATGGAACTGCCGAACCTTGGCACCTTCGCCATCTATATCCAGGGCGGCATCCATCACGGCCTGTGGCAGCTCTAGCGCCATCCTGAAGTCACAGACAAGGAAATCAAAATGAATAGCAAGTTGGTCCTGCGCATCGCAGTTGTTTCCGAATGGGCCCTGTTCGCCAGTGTTCTGGTGGCCTCCTCATTGCTGGCGAACGCATTGCCGGTCGAGCTGACAAGTTATCTCGATGCGGAAGCGTCGTCGGGGCTTTCGTCCACTGAAGGAGCTATCGCAGTCGTGATGCTCGTACTGTTGCCCGTCTATGTCGCGGCGGCGATCGGCTTATTTTTGTTGAAAAATTGGGCCCGATGGACGTACGTTTTTTGTCTGCTGCTGCTTTACCCTCTTACCGCCTTTTTGGGCCCAGTGGTGGAACACGGTGTGGTATCGGTCCTCGATGAGCTGGTCGTTCTTTGTCAGGGATTGATCGTCGGTATCGCCTTTTTCAGCAATGCAATTGACGACCGCGTGAGTCCGCCACAATCCGAGGTAGAAATATGAAGCTGTTTATTAACATTCTGGTTGCCGTGTTGGCATTGTTGGCCGTTGCCTCAGGTATTCCGAAGGTAATGTTGATGGAGCAGGAGGTGGCGTTTTTTGGAGCCTACGGTTTCAGCGACGTGTTGTTGATCGTGTTCGGGATCAGTCAGTTGCTGGCCGGTGTTATGTTGGTGTTACCAAAAACACGGGTCGCCGGTGCACTGCTGCTGGCGATCACTTTCGCTGCGTCCCTGGTCATGTTGTTGATGTCGGGCAATATGCCGATGGCAGCCGTGACCGCAGCCTTTTTGTTATTGATCGGGCTGGTGATTGCAAAGGGTCGGGTCAAAACCAGGGCTGTTTGAATGGTGCGCCTTTCACCTACCAACATTCTGTGGGTAGATTGCACCGCCGCCGGTGTCGCTGGCGCATTGACGCTATTGCTACGCGACTGGCTGGCAGCTTTGTACGCAATACCCGTCGACCTGCTGACGATAACGGCCCTGGTCAACCTGGCTTATGGCAGTTATTCATTCAGCCTGGCCTTGCGTGCTCACCGACCTGCGGCACTGATAAAGCTGCTGGCGATGGCGAACGCGATGTGGGCACCTGTTTGCATCGGTCTGGTGATTTATTGGTGGCCGATGCTCAGTGGATTTGCAGTGGCGCACTATCTGGGCGAGGCGGCAATCGTGACTACGTTGGCCCTGCTGGAGTGGCGCTGGAGGCACCGTCTGATTAGCCGATGATGGCGTTCAGCCTACATGCGAAAAACCGGCCAAACGACAGGGATTGAGACGCCGCTGCGCAGAGGCGACTACTGCTCGCGCGTTGCCCTGAACACGATATCTGGCCAACGCTCTTCGGTCAGGCGCAGGTTAACCATGGTCGGCGCCAGGTAAACATGTGATCCGGCCGAATCGGTAGCGATGTTGCCGCCAAGGTGATCGAGAAACTTCTTCATCTGCTTTTCGTCATCGCTGCTAACCCAGCGTGCGGTGACAACGGCGACACTCTCGAATCCGCAGTCGACTTTGTATTCGTGTTTGAGTCGGTGCGCGACCACGTCGAACTGCAGCAAGCCGATGGCGCCGAGAACCAGTTCGTTGCCGATCAGCGGTTTGAAGAACTGAGTGGCTCCTTCCTCAGACAACTGAGTCAGGCCTTTGGTAAGCGCCTTGAGTTTCAGTGGGTCTTTCAGTCGAGCGCGTCGAAACAGTTCCGGTGCGAAGTTGGGAATGCCGGTGAACTTCAGCTCCTCACCGTCGGTAAAGGTATCGCCGATGCGAATGGTGCCGTGGTTGTGAATGCCGACGATATCGCCGGGATAGGCCTCTTCCACGCCTTCTCGGTCGGCTGCCAGGAAGCTCAGGCCACGCGGGATCTTGATGTCCTTGCCGGTGCGTGAGTGCTTGAGCTTGACCCCAGGTTGGAACGTGCCTGAGCAAACGCGCAGAAAGGCCAGGCGGTCGCGGTGTTGCGGGTCCATATTGGCCTGCACCTTGAAGACGAAACCACTGAAGGTCTTTTCGGTTGGTTCAACAGTGCGTGTTTCTGTGGCTCGCGGCTGTGGCATCGGGGCATGTTCAACAAACGAACGCAGCAAGGGGCGAATGCCGAAGTTGTTCAAGGCGGAACCAAAAAACACAGGGGTTTGCTTGCCGGCCAGGTATTTGTCTTTGTCGAAGCTGTGGCTGGCGCCTTGCACCAACTCGATCTCGTCACGCAATTCGGCCGCCATGTCGCCAAGGATTTCATCCAGCTGCGGATTGTCCAGGCCGACAATTTCGGTTTCGTCCTGCTGCACAAAATTCTTGCCGGCCTCCCACAACAAGACCTTGTCTTCGAGCATGTGGTAGACACCGCGAAGCCGCTTGCCCATGCCGACAGGCCAGGTGATGGGGGCGCATTCAATACCTAGAATGTCTTCAACTTCGTCGAGCAGCTCAATCGGTTCACGCCCTTCTCGGTCGAGCTTGTTGATGAAAGTGAAAATGGGCGTGTTGCGCAGGCGACACACTTCCATCAGCTTGATGGTTCGTTCCTCTACGCCCTTGGCACAGTCAATGACCATCAGCGCTGAGTCGACCGCGGTTAGCGTACGGTAGGTATCTTCGGAAAAGTCGGCGTGACCTGGTGTGTCGAGCAGATTTACAACGCGATCGAGGTACGGGAACTGCATCACCGATGAGGTGACCGAGATACCACGTTCCTGCTCCATCTTCATCCAGTCAGAGGTGGCATGACGTGCTGATTTTCTCGATTTCACTGAGCCGGCCAACTGGATGGCACCGCCAAACAGCAGAAATTTCTCGGTCAAAGTGGTCTTGCCGGCATCCGGGTGAGAGATGATGGCGAATGTGCGCCGACGGCGCATTTCATCTAGGGTCGATGGCATGACGTTTTTAGGTTCCAGCAAGCCTGCGCAGGTCAAGGGCGGTGAGCCCATGGGGCTCCGTATTGGACGGAGCGCCGGTTCAGCCGGCCATTATAGCGCGGCTTCGCCTTCCTCTCCCGTACGAATACGAACGACATGCTCCAAAGAGGTGACGAAGATCTTGCCGTCACCGATTTTGTTGGTATTGGCGACGCGTACGATGGTTTCAATAACGCCTTCGACGCGGTCCGACGGCACACCCATCTCCAGTTTGATCTTCGGCAGGAAATCAACCACATACTCTGCCCCCCGATAGAGCTCGGTGTGGCCCTTCTGTCGGCCGAAACCTTGTACTTCGGTGACGGTCAAACCCTGGACGCCGACTTCAGACAGGGCTTCGCGGACATCGTCCAGTTTGAACGGTTTGATAATGGCAGTGATCAACTTCATGACGGCTATTCAATCGCGTAACTTGATTGAAACGTTAATCAAGTTTCGTGCCAGTGCTGTGATGCCTGTGGTGGACGGGATTCAGGGAGTTTTTCTGGAGCTCGTGCGCATTGTTTGGGCGATAGCCTTTGGAATGCGCACCGCCGTGGGGCAAAATGAACGATACGGTAGATGAAGCCAACGACCATAGGATGTGCTGATGATCGACGAGAAGACAATTGAAGGCCTGGTGCAACGCTTGGGCGCACTGGTGCCGCCTGGCCTGGAGCAGGTTCGTGGCGAGATGAAGTCCAACCTGCGTGCAGCTGTCGGTGGCTGGTTGTCGGAACTGGACCTGGTCACCCGCGAAGAGTTTGATGTGCAAAAGGCGCTGCTGGTGCGGGCCCAGCAAAAGCTGAAGTCGCTGGAAGCACGGCTGCAGGAGCTAGCTGACGCAGCTGAGTCGGATCAGGCGTAGCGAGCGGATGGCTAGCCAGAATTGTTTGTGCGAAACGGCCGAAAGTCGATCGTGATCATTGGGTCGATCTAGCCATTGGCGGATGTTCGGTGCCCCAGATCAGCTCCGGTAGTGCAAACGCGGTCACAAAAAATGCACGTTTTCGCACAAATTTTGATGAACTTTCGAAAATAGCCCCGGTCAAAACAGGCAAGTCAGGACATTCCTGGCCCAGGTCCACAGTCCTCCCTGTGTGGGCCGCGAGGAGACGGACGAGTTCCCCTGACCGTTTCCTTCGACATAGCGTCCCGAAAGGTCCCCCCTTGCCTTTGGGGCGCTTGACTCTTGACCCGCTCATCTTTGAGCGGGTCTTTTTCTTTGGGGGTGTCGTTTTTTCTCTGGTGAGGCTCTAGCAGGACTGGCCGTCGCCGCTACGAACCTGGTAGTAGGCGCGTTCCGACAGCTCATGCCACTCAGATACGCCGGCCAGGAACTCTGTATACGAGCGGTAGATGCGGCCTGACAGTTCGTCGGTTTCGGCGATCTCTGCCACCACTTCGCTGGAGATTTCCTGCAACTTTGCCATCACATCGTTCGGGAATCGCCGCAGTTGCACATCGTGCTCATTGATCAGGCTTTGCAACTTCGAATAGTTGTTGGCGACATAGGCCGAAGCCATGTCGAGGTTGGCGGCCTGGGCGGCGACGGCGACAATTTGCTGCAAGTCTTCTGGCAGACCTTCGTATAGCTCTTTGTTGACCATCAATTCCAAGGTCGGGCCAGGCTCATGCCAGCCGGGGTAATAGTAGTAACGCGCCGCTTTGTGCAGGCCAAAGGCCAGGTCGTTATAGGGCCCTACCCACTCTGTGGCATCAATGGTCCCGGACTGCAGAGCAGTGAACAGTTCTGCTCCGGGCAGGCTTACCGGGGTTCCGCCGGCGCGCCGCAGCACCTCACCGCCCAGACCTGGAATACGCATCTTCAGGCCGGCCAGATCGGCCACCGAGTTGATTTCCTTGTTAAACCACCCACCCATTTGCACTTCGGTATTGCCGGCTGGAAACGGCACCAGATTGAATGGGGCGTACAGCTCGCGCCACAACTCCAGTCCACCACCGTAGTACAGCCAACCGTTGGCCTCCTGGGCGTTCATGCCAAACGGGACAGCCGCAAAAAACTGCGCCGCAGGGGCTTTGCCTTTCCAGTAATACGAGGCGGAGTGGCCCAGTTCGGCTGTGCCGCGAGAGACCGCATCGAATACCTCAAACGCGGGCACCAACTCACCACCGCCATAGACCTTTACGACGATGCGACCACCGCTGAGTTTGGTGATCATTTCGGCCAGCGTGTTGGCGCCAACGCCGAGGCCAGGAAAATTCAGCGGCCAACTGGTAACCATCTTCCAGTGCCGAACCGGTTCATCGGACTTGGCAGTACCAGTAGCGGATGGGCCCTGCGAACAGGCGGTTGCTGTAACGCCGGCACCGAGTGCCAGAGAGGCGTGACTTAGGAACGATCTACGTTTCATGGCGTCCTTTTGTTCTGCATTTGGGATCAAGTTGGCGATTGTACCGAAGACGGCGGCCTTCCACAGGCGTTAAACTGTGCTATCAAGTAGGGTGGGACATGAGGAGCGATACCATGACCGAAGTCAAAAGGTTGGGTGAATACCGCATTGAGGCGGAGTTGGGGCGTGGCGGTATGGGTGTGGTCTACAAAGGCTACGATGAACGTTTATCGCGAGCCGTCGCCGTCAAGGTTATGTCCGAAGCCCTGGCCAACGAGGCGGAAGTGGTCGAGCGCTTCATGCGCGAGGCGCGCGCCATGGCCGCGCTCAACCATCCCAATATCGTGCAGATTTATCATATTGGCGAGAGCAATGGACGCCCCTGGCTGGTGATGGAATACGTCGAAGGCAAAACACTAGGTCAACTGATACGCACCGAAGCGCCATTGGAAGTGGCCTATGTTCGCAGTCTGATCGCACAAGCCGCGCGTGGACTGGCTGCGGCTCACGCGCAAGGTGTTATCCATCGCGACATCAAACCAGGCAACTTGATGCTGCGCAATGATGGGGTTTTAAAGGTTGGTGACTTCGGCATTGCGCGGGCCAGGCAACTGGGGCGCACGATTACCGGTACCGGCGAGTTCGTTGGTACGCCAGGCTACTTGTCTCCTGAAGTATGTCAGGGCCATGAAGTGCAGCCGGGAAGCGATATTTTTTCGCTTGGCATCGTCATGTTCGAGTTGTTGACCGGTCGCGTCCCGTTCACCGATGAAAGCCCGCTCGGCCTGATGCTGGAGGTGGTGCAGGCGCAAGTACCCGATGTTCGCGAGATCAACCGTGAAGTGGATGAAGACACCTGGCGTGCGCTATGCAAAATGGTCGCCAAGGACCCCAAGGAACGATACGCCAGCTGCGCCGAACTGCTAAAAGATCTGGGTGAGCCCGACACCGCATTGGGTGCAGTGCCAACCGCCGGTCACAGAACGGCGGCAACGGTGCTCACCTCACCCACCACTGCAGCACGCAAGCAACCTCTGGTCGCCGGCAAGGTGGCAGAGAAACCAACCTCCAACACGCCGATGCTGGTGGTCGCCGCGGTGATGATTCTGATCGTTGGCTTTGGTGGTTTTCGCTTGTGGCAGCAGTTCGGGGCCAAACCCGAACAACCGCGTACGATGGCGGCGACATCGACGCTGAACGCGGCCAGCGAGCAAGGTGCCGATGAGCAGGGCAGTGGCGCCGCTGAAGCGTTGGGTGAGGCGCCCGAGACTGCTGATGAAGGTGCTGATGAAGGTGGCCTGGCGAGCGACGCAGGCGCAACCACTGACACCCCGGCTGTCACCAATGAACTGATGGCTGGCGCAGGTGATGTCGACCAACTGGCAGAAACCGATGCAGGCGATGTTGTAACGGGGGGCGAAGTGGCATCTGATGCGACCGCCATTGAGGCCGTTGCTTCTCAAGGGACCGATGCATCTGACGCGGCGCTCACGCTGGCTGCAAGTGTAGGCAACGAACAGCTTGCAAACGACGAGACGGCGCAAATCGATCAAGCAGCAGCGGCCGCAGCAGTCGAACAAGCCCCACAATTGGCGGTGGTCGAGCCGCCGGCAGTGAAATCTACGCCGACACCCGCACCCACGGCTGCGCTCAGTGGCATGATGATTCTGGCCATCGGTGACCCCGCTCTGGCCGCGCCGCTGGAACAACGCTTGTTGCAAGCGGTTGCCGACAACGATGGCGAGTTGGTTGACGCGGAAATGGCCGAGGGCATTGCGCCATTACGGTACGATCCGGGCGTGCCCTTGCGAACGGTTGCCATGGTCGCAAGGGAAGCTGGTGCCGCGCGCTTGATGGTGGCTCGCATTATTCCTGTCGACGCCAGGCCGCTTGAGTACTACGGCGAATACACCACGCTGTATACCGCTGATATCGAACTTCGTGTCATTGATCTGGTTGATGAGCGTGTTTTACCACCACGCTATCGCTCACGCGTGGATTACACTGGCCTCAATGCTGAGCAGAAGGCGAATAAGGCGGCCAACGAAATCCTGCGCGAATGGCGACAAAGTCGTCAACTATCGCAACGTTCCGGATGATATGCTGAGCCCAGCAGCAGGAGGAAACAGCCATGGTGACAATCGCGCCCCTGTTAGGGGCACTGTTTAACGCGCAAGCGGTTGAAGCACCGCCTCCGCCCCCGGAACCGGATGAGTTGCCGCCGAAAGTGGCCCCACCCGCCAATGAATCCATTAGTGAAGGGGTAACGATTCGTCGCGAAGAATCTCGGACCATCGAAGAGTACCGGGCACAGGGCCAGATCTATATGGTCAAGGTCACGCACGACTCTGGCACCACCTATTACCTGCTCGATGCAGATGGCGATGGCCAACTGGAAACACAGGACATTGAAACCGGGCCTGGAGTGCAGCCGGTCTATTGGAAGCTGTTTGAGTGGTAGCTGATGGCTCGCCAGCAGATGATCGTCTGCTAGCGATTTCCAGAGCCATCGACCGCTGGCAGACGCGGCTCGGTCAAGCCGTCGCCTGGCTGACCCTGATCATGGTGGTGCTGACCTTCTCCATCGTCGCACTGCGTTACGTCTTCGATGCAGGCTGGATTGCCTTGCAAGAAAGCGTAGTCTGGATGCATGCATGCGTTTTGCTGCTGGCCATGGGCTATACCTTGTGTCTTGATCAACACGTTCGTGTTGATGTGTTTTATCGAAAACTGTCTCCACCCGCTCAGGCCTGGGTAAATTTGTTGGGCGTGGTGTTGTTGCTATGGCCTACCGCAGCACTGATCGGCTTTGGCTCGTATGACTATGTTGCGGCCTCATGGGCGGTGTCAGAAAGTTCCAGTCAATCGGGCGGATTGCCGGGGCTGTATATCCTGAAAACTCTGTTGCCGTTGTCGGCGCTCCTACTGGCCATTCAAGGGCTGTCTCTGGCCCTTAAGAGTGCCTCAACCTTGCTGCTGGAACGGAGCCGGCGACCTTGAACACGGCAATGGCGTTGCTATTGTTCTTGAGCGTTTGCGCCTGTTTGATGGCGGGCTTTCCGGTGGCCTTTACGCTAGCCGGTGTGTCGCTGGCGTTCGCTGGCCTGGGCGCTACCCTAGGATTGTTCGACATGGCCTTCATGGCGGCCTTGCCGAATCGGCTGTTTGGCATCATGACCAACGAGACCCTTTTGGCGGTCCCATTGTTCGTGTTTATGGGGGTGACGCTGGAGCGGTCACAAATTGCCGAGAAGCTGCTGAAGACGTTGGCCAGTGGCTTCGGTCAAATGCGCGGTGGTTTGGGCGTTGCGGTGCTGGGCGTGGGGGCGCTGATGGCCGCCAGTACCGGCATTGTCGGCGCAACGGTCGTCACCATGGGCTTGCTGGCCCTGCCAACCATGTTGTCTCGCGGGTACGACCCGAAAGTGGCGGCAGGAACCATCTGTGCGTCTGGAACATTGGGCCAGATCATTCCGCCGTCTATCGTGTTGGTATTGTTGGGTGACGTGCTATCCAGCGCCTATCAACAAGCGCAGCTGCGGCTTGGCAATTTTTCGCCAGACACCGTTTCGGTTGGTGATTTGTTCGCCGGCGCGCTGTTGCCGGGCTTGCTGTTGGTGGGTCTGTACCTGACCTATATCCTGATCACCGCCTGGCGGCAACCGCATCGTATGCCAGCACCACCGACCAGCGAGCGCGCTGAATCGGTTGATGTGTTCCGCCTGGTTCGTATTTTGCTCGCACCGTTGGCGCTAATTGTTGCGGTGTTGGGGTCAATCCTCAGCGGCATTGCAGCACCCACTGAAGCGGCTGCGGTCGGTGCCATGGGCGCCATGATTTTGGCCGGTATGGAACGGCAACTGACCCGCGCGATGCTTACCGCCGTAGTGCGCCGGACTGCGACCGTAACCTCTATGGTGTTTGCCATTTTGTTTGGTGCGTCCGTTTTCTCGTTGGCCTTTCGAGGCTTTGGCGGCGACGATGCGGTCCATGCACTGCTAACCAACCTGCCCGGCGGCGTGATTGGCGCCATGTTGGTGGTCATGGTGCTGATGTTTTTGCTGGGCTTCGTGCTCGACTTCATCGAGATCACTTTCGTTGTCGTTCCTATCGTCGGACCGGTGTTGTTGAGCATGGGGCTTGACCCGGTGTGGTTGGGGGTCATGATTGCGATCAACCTGCAAACGTCGTTCTTAACGCCGCCCTTTGGCTTTGCCCTGTTCTATTTGCGTGGGGTGGTCGACGACGCATCGCTGAGCACCGGCGATATCTATCGTGGTGTCATTCCGTTCATCGTGATTCAGCTAGCGATGCTGGCGCTACTTAGCGTTTGGCCGGCCTTAGCCACCTGGCTACCGGGTGTAATCTACGGATAGAGGCTTTGCTGTGCTCTGCTTGGCAAGCACATAACGCTCAGAGCCCGCCAATCAGTGCTCCCATGGCTTGTGCATCTGACTCGGAGATGTCGACAATGTGCATGCCAATCCAGTAGCTGTCGGCCACTTTTGCCTGACTGCACCACAGTGCTTCGGCCCCCACCGAGAAGTTGAACATGGCGTCGCCAGGCAGTGCTACGACAAAGCTGATCTGATAGATCGCGCCTTCCGACATGGGCTGGTTGGCGATCAGCATGAATCCATCGGCTGATAAATTGGCAATTTGGCCAATCACCTCGCCGGTCACCCCATTGGTGGCGTCGATAACGTCAGGAAGCTCCTTCCGAACGGCACGACGTTGGTCATCTTGCACTGCGGCAACTCCCTCGTTCAATTTGCACCCATTTTCTAAATCAGCTCCAGCTTCAGGCCGTTTGTTTCGGCTGAATCATATGACGCACCCGCGTCAAGATCGCGCTCACGGCCCGATCAAACAAGGGTGCCTCATCTGGTCGATAAAGTCTCGCCTTTCCACGAGCGACTTCTCTGGCCAAACTTTGCAGTGACCGCTCATCCACCCGTGCGCCGCGTCTGTTGACGAACAGGCAACGAGAGGTCACTGGACTGTACCAGGCGAGCTTCCATCGAATTGGCCGACGACGGTTGTCGACCTGAAACTCAAACCAGGTACCAAACTGCATCTTGCGTAAACGAGACAAAGCAGCCTGCTCCTTCTCATTCAATCGAATTGACTCGCCGCGAGTTCGTTTGGTTCGTTCTTTGTGTGTAGACAAACCAAATCGCACGCGGGCAGGCTCGGGCTCACGCGGTGCTGCTTCGCCATCCGCCGTCGTCGGTTCATCCAGCGCGTTGCTGAACAGCTGCTTCAAGCTACGTTCGATGGTGTCGAAATCATTACCCTGGAATCCGACCTGCGCGAGCCCCCTGCGTACCTCGGTCAGCAACTCGGGCACGCGCCGACGCAGTGCCGCCATGCGCTCAGGTGAATGATCGACGACAGAGCAGTCGATTAAATCATCTGCACTGTCTAGGGCTGCTTTCAGTTCCGAAGAGTGGTTGCCATGGCGCAGTACGGTCAATGCCAACACATCTGCCCAGGCCTCTTCCAACAAGCCCCGAATGTATTCGGGCGGCTTGGCCCTGGCCAGGCGCAAGCGAATCTCTTTGTCGGCACGCTCTCGAGCCAGCTCCAGCTTCTCTCGCCCCTTGCTGGCTTCGATTTGCCGTCTTTCATTGACCTCCGCGCGTTTCTTCAGCGTGTTGAGCTGGTCACGCAGGTCCGTCAACAGCTGCTTGAAGACGGAAATGTCGTCGCGAAATTCAGTCAACACGCGGTCAGTCACCTTGTTGAGGCGACTGAATACCGGCGAGTCTGAGTCGTCATCCGATAACCACTCATTGCCTTCGTGGGCGATGGTGTTCAGCAGTTGGCGCGCCGGATGGGTGTGCTCGGTGAAGAAACCACCATCTTCCAGTGCAACGCGCAACAACGGCACCTGCAACCGCGACACCAGATCCTGGACCTGTTTGTGTAGCTCCGATTCACGCTGAATGTATTGAAACAGCATACCGACCAATTCAACGGTATCGGTTTGTTCGCCGCTCAGTGCGGTGTTCTCACCTGACGCCTGGCCCAAAGCGTCAAGCAAATGATCCTTCAAGGCTGATGGTGGCGGTGATTTATCTTCTACCCGGGCTGCTTGCTGCATGCTGCTGAGCGCACTGCGCAGGTCGCCCTGACTAGCCATGGCGGGTGCCGGACCGGCTGCACGGCTCGATGCTTGAGCATTGGGTGAACGCGATCGGTTGACCGCCAGTAGTTCACGCAACTCACGCAAGGCCTCGTTGCTCGCCACCTCCGAATGTGTACGTGGCGCGGCACCGCCCTGATACTCGGGGGGGACGGTCGCATTCCAATCCTCATCGCTTGTTGCAGACTCGGCATCATCGGCGCTTTCTGCTGTCTGTTGCTCAGCCTCTTCTTCCTCAGAGCCTTCATTTCGCGCAATCGAAAACTCAAGGTTGGGCAAGATGCCGGCATCAATAAGCTGTTGGTTCAATGTTTCCATCAACTCGCCGAAATGGTTCAGCGCGTGCCGTTCGAAGTGCTGGAACAACTGCACTTTGTGCGGGGCACTAACCTCGAATTTATCGGCTGAATGGGTTATGCATTCGCAAAATGCCCGGACCGAATATGGGTTGTTCTCGTTGGTGACAGTCAACTCAGGCCGCAATGTTGACAAGCGCGTATTGAGCGCGTGAATGCGGCGCAGTTCGCGCCCTTCGATGCGATCCACAATGGAGTTGATGGTTAGCATCACTTCCAGCTTTTCTTCATCGATCAGTGACAACTCACCTTTGCCGGCAATGGTCATCATCTCCGGCTCTTCGCCGCGAACAAAGCCCTTGAGGCGGCCGTCCAGACAAGATTCGAATGCTTGCAGAAAGGCTCGAGAGTTGCGACGAAATTCGCGACGAGCGTCGAACAGCTGATTTTGTTCGTTGTGATTTGCAGCGCGATCGGCCTGATTGAAAAGATCATCATCAAGCTCGCGAATAACGCCGGGCAGGCGCTCAAGCACTTCGGTACGAACGGCTTCATCCGCTGCTGCAAGAATCTGCTTAACTCTTGCATGCGGTTGCACGCTCAAACCCTCATGCCCTGTCGCGTTGTCCGAATTCACGTCGTTACCTGCTTTCTTATGCGCTAGTGCCTTGGGCAAGTGTTGCTTGCCTGTTGGCGACATCCGCCTGTGTCGACGGTTGGCCCTGAAAGATACCATAGCTAATGTGCCAGGTAGTGCAGGCGTTGTTGGTAATTTACAAGCTGTCACAGCAACTTGGCCGCGATTGTTGGGGTGTGCTCTTAGATAGAGCGCGTCCACAGTTTACGTTTCTGGACCAGCTCGACCGGTCCACGGATGGGCCGGCATTTTCAAGCTATTTGAAAATGAAGAACTCTCATAACCGCGCTTCTAAAAGTTCGTGTCCGCGTTAGCCATGGACGGCTAATCGTGGACGACCTCTAGATAATTCGGCCCCTTCCTCTGGTCCCCTGAGCGCGCCGACACAGGCGACCTTTAGGTCATCGTCGGCACCAAGGACCAGGCATGGCGGATGAGCGGTTGAGGGCGACAGCGCGCCGCCGCCCTCAAACAATTACTGACTATTGACTGAATACCACGCCAAGCCATGCGGAACGTTCCGGTGTGTTGAAGCCCGCCGCAACTTCGTAGGATTCGTCGAACAGGTTCTCAACGCGCCCCTCAAGTTGCCAGTGCCGGGCGAATGACCATTGGCCGGTCAGGTTGAGCACGGTGTAGTCGCCCAATTCACCACCAAAAATTTCGTCACGCTTGCCCACATAAAGCAGCTCCGCGCCTAGCTCGCCTAGGGCAAACTGGCGGGACAAGGTGGCCGCGGCCTTCGACTTGGGTCGGCGCACCAGCTCAGCACCGGTTGCTTTGTTCTCGGTGTCCTGCACGGTTAGAGCAACGCGGCTGACATAGGCACCAAAGCGGCTCTGCCAATCAAGTTCCAGCCCCTGAATCTGCGCTTTGTTGATGTTGATCGCCTGAAAGTCGACGCCGGAAAAGGCGATCAGGTCTTTGATGTCGCTGTGAAAGATATTTCCGGACACGCTTTGGCTGTCATTGGCCCAGCGCAGGCCCAGCTCCGCGGACGTTGAGCGTTCCGGGTCCAGGTTGGGGTTGCCGGCAAACAGGCCAAAAAATCCGGGCGAAAACTGCTCACTCAACGACGGGCTGCGAAACGCCGTTCCTACCGAGGCGAAGGCATTGAGCTGGTTAGAAAAGTGATAGCCCCAGGCCGCTTGTCCTGTTAGATGGTCGCCAAATTCGCTGTTGTCATCATAACGAGCACTCAACTCTACCTGGTGCTGCCCGAGGTGCCGCTGATAAGCGCCAAACAGCCCAACATTGTTACGGTCTACCGAATAGACTGTGGCGGCAGTAAATGTGTCGTTTTCGCGACCACGCTCGTCCATCCAGTTAATGCCGACGGTCAAAGCGCCCCATTGACGGTCAGTGCTCAGCAGCCAATCCAGCGTGGTTCTGCTCGAACTAACGTCAGAGCCGAACACTGGAGTTTCCAGGTCACCGGCTGCGTAGCCCAGGCTCAGGCGGTGGTTCCATTGCGCTGCCAGATTGCCGGACAAGGCAACGCCAGCGACCTTGTTGACCTGATCTGATACGCCTTGATCGAACTCGTTTCGCCCGTTGCTGTAGAGGATCGAGCCACTTAAGGTTTGGCTGTCGCTGACCTGATTGGCAAAGCGTGTCGACAGTGCTCGGTTGCGGTACCCATCATCGTCCGCATCGTAGCTGAAGCCGCCGCTGTTTTGCGATGAAAAGCCACCAACATTGGCATACGACAACGCGGTGCTGAAGTGGTTGCTATCGTCGCCAGCGCCGAACCAGGTCGAACCGCGCACCGTGTCGAAGCTACCGAGTTGAGCGCGCGCACCGAAGTTTTCAGCCTGACGCGTGGTCACCTCGATGACGCCGCCGATGGCATCGGAGCCGTAGTAACTGGCGCGCGGACCACGCACGATCTCGACTCGTTCAATTTGCGCCACGGGAAGGTTTTCCCAGTTGAAGGCGCCGGTCAGGGTCGAAGCGACGCGGACGCCGTCAATTAACACTAAAACGTGGTTGGAGTTGGTGCCGCGCAGAAACACCGAGGTTTGGCCTCCCGAGCCGCCACTGCGGACGATATCAACACCAGGCTCTAGACGAAGCAGGTCGACCAGGTCTTGCGCGACGCTTTGGTCTATGCGGTCACGATCGATAATGCTCACAGCCGCCAGCGTATCGGTGATAGCTTGTTCAGTGCGTGTGGCGGTGACGGTTATCGGTGGCTGTGTCGCCACCTCAGAGGTATCAGCGGCAGCCCAGCTGGAGGACAGCGCCAGAAAAACGGTAGTCAGTTGCATTGGAAAACTCTCCGGTTGCCGGCGCACACCCGCGCTGGCGAAACAAAAAAACCGGTAGCGCTCACACGCGAACAAGACCTGTATGGAGGGTGTTCAACTCGATTGTTCGCCCGCCGCGAACACATACCGATTGCCTATCCGTTCAAAGGCCGGTCTCCGGACTTGCGAATGGCGCCTCCCGTTGAAAAGAAGCAGGTTGAACAGTCCATGCCTTCCCACGCTATCCTGCGCAGTGGCTACTTCGTACTATTCACACACCGTTCGCCCACCGTTGCGGGGGCAGTGCTGGACTTGCGCTAAATAGCGCGCACCAGCTTCCCGTTTCATCTGAGTCACGCATTGGTAAACTCAAACACCTTGAAGGGACGCGAAGTGTAGCGGAGAACGCGCGGTTGAGCCAGGAAAGCGCTGATCATCTCCGAAATCGTCGTTTTTGGGGGCCAAGTTTGAGGTTTGTTCGACATCGACTCAACAACCTTTCATCAACGTGAACGGGTTCACAATTCCAACAAAAAGGCATATGATAGTTTTCTACCTGATGCGTTGGCGCGCACGAATAAGTCAAGTTTTGGCGCCCGGGCCCACGGTCTGAATGGATACCCCCCTGTTCCTTGCGACCACCGGGCGCCAACCTCATCTCCTGTCAACGCCAATTTTTGTCTGTCCTTGGCTGCTTATGCGGCGTCGGCTTTGCGTTGTGGCAAATTCAGTCCGTTGACCAATCCATAGACCTCATTGCGTGCCGCGACATGGGACATTTGCAGCTTGCCAAATGACTCGATCTGGTCGAGATCCATCATCGTCAGCCCCTTCGGAAACAGTTCTCGGTAAATCACCCGTTCACTCAAGCCCGGCAGGGCACGAAACAGGATTCTTTTCTGCAGCGCGGCGATGGCTTTTTCCATGCGTCGGTTGTTTTGCGAGGCCAGCGTCGAAAGGCGGTTTCTGGTGACGATCCAATCGGTAGGCGGTCGTCCAGTGGCGGATCGAAACTTGCGACTCTCAAACACCATTTCGGCATAGTGACTCAGATGATCAACTTGCCAGGTGTCGGCGTTGACCTGACCGAGTAGGTCAAGGTCAATAAAGCTGTCATTCATCGGCGTGACCAGTGTGTCGGCAACGGCATGAGCCAGTCGCGACAATGTGGTGTAACTGCCTGGGCAATCGACCGCGATGAAGTCGCAATGCCCACGGAATTTGTCCAGGGCCTTCTCGAGGCGTTCCTGCTCTTCGGCGACCTGCTCTTTTACAGAGCTGGCCTGCGAACGGGGAACGGTAATGCATTGTGGCAGCGGCAGGCTTAGGCGTTCACGCTGGATGAACTGAACTCGGTTCTCCAAAAACCGAGTCAACGTCCGCTGTCGCGAATCGAGGTCGATCAGACCGACCGTCCGTCCCTGACGCAACAGGCAGACCACCACATGCATGGCCAGCGTAGACTTGCCGGTTCCTCCCTTCTCGTTACCAAACACGATCAGATGCGTTTTTGACTGCTCCATCGAATCCCCATTTGCCAGTGTGTTTTGAATCGATCCTGCGGTCTCGATATCAGGTCAATCTTCTGTGGCCGATTCTTTTCAAATTGTCTGCAAAGTGTAATGCAAAGCCGCGACGCCGAGTAGGTGAAAAACGCGCTGCCTTTGGGGGCGGCCCATGGTCACTGAATATCGATCAGTATTCAGCAAATTAGGGTACAATGGCCGGTTCACTTTTGGTTGATGCGGTCATGTTCGAGCGTTTTGATGTCATTGTTATCGGCGGCGGGCACGCTGGCACCGAGGCTGCGTTGGCGGCAGCACGGGCCGGTGCACGTACCCTTTTGCTGACCCAAAGCATAGAAACGATTGGTCAAATGAGCTGCAATCCAGCGATTGGTGGCATTGGAAAGGGCCACCTGGTCAAGGAGATTGATGCACTCGGTGGCATCATGGCCAAAGCGGCTGATGCCGCTGCGATCCAGGTTCGAACCCTCAATGCCAGCAAGGGCCCGGCGGTCAGAGCGACGCGTGCTCAGGCCGATCGCGCTTTGTACCGAGCTGCCATCCGAAATGCTGTCGAGTCACAGCCCAATCTGTTTATTTTTCAACAGGGCGTTGATGACCTGCTGATTGAAAACGAGCGCATTGTGGGTTGCGAAACCCAGATGGGGCTGAAGTTTTTCGCTCCAGCGGTGGTGCTAACAGTAGGTACTTTTCTGGGCGGACGTATTCATATCGGCGAGTCCAATTATGCTGGCGGCCGCGCCGGCGACGCGCCGTCCAACCGCTTGGCGCAACGCTTGCGTGATTTGCCATTCACAGTGGATCGACTGAAAACCGGCACACCGCCACGTCTTGATCGACGAACCGTGGACTTGAACCGCTTGCAGGAACAGCCGGGCGATAGCCCGACGCCGGTCTTCTCTTACATGGGCAGTGTCGAAGACCATCCGTCGCAGGTCAGCTGCTACATCACCCACACCAACGAAGCAGCCCATGAACTGATTCGTTCGGCGCTCGATCGTTCACCGATGTACTCCGGTGCCATCTCTGGCGTTGGGCCACGCTATTGCCCGTCTATCGAAGACAAGGTTGTACGCTTCGCCGAGCGCAGCGAGCATCAGATTTTCGTAGAGCCCGAGGGACTAAACAGCATAGAGCTGTACCCCAATGGCATTTCGACCAGCCTGCCGTTTGACGTCCAGCAACAAATGGTCCGCGCCATCGCTGGCTTTGAGAACGCTCATATCACGCGGCCAGGCTATGCCATTGAGTATGACTTTTTCGATCCGCGCGGGTTGCGGCCAAGCCTTGAAACGCGACACGTTGAAGGGCTGTTCTTCGCTGGCCAGATCAACGGCACCACCGGCTATGAAGAGGCGGCAGCACAGGGTTTGATGGCCGGGATCAATGCATGGAACAAGGTGCGCGGTCGGGAACCATGGGTGTTGCGCCGCGATCAGGCCTATATCGGCGTGCTGATCGATGATCTGGTGACGCAAGGCACACTTGAACCGTACCGTATGTTTACTTCGCGCGCCGAATATCGACTGCTGCTGCGCGAGGACAACGCTGATCTGCGTTTGACCGAACTGGGTCGTGATCAGGGGCTGGTGGATAATGAACGCTGGGCTGCTTTCGCCAGCAAACGCGATTCAATTGCTTCAGAGCAAACGCGCCTGTCGGCACTTTGGGCGACGCCAGCGAATGCAGCTGGCGCCAGTTTTGTGGCGGCCACCGGTCTTGCTCTGCGTCGGGAATGTCGCGCAATCGAGCTGCTGAAGCGACCCGAAGTTGACTACCAGACACTCTGCGCAATTGAGCATTTCGGACCGCCTGTGGCTGACCCTCAAGTCGCTCAACAGGTCGAGATCCAGGCCAAGTATGCGGGTTATGTTGACCGTCAATCGATGGAAATTGACCGACAGCGCCGTCAGGAAGACACACCGATTCCGTCGGATTTCGATTTCCGGCAAGTCAAAGGCTTGTCGGCGGAGGTGATCGAAAAGCTGGAGGCGGCGCGGCCAGAACATATTGGTCAGGCCAGTCGCATGCAGGGCATCACGCCGGCCGCGATTTCGCTATTGCTGGTTTACTTGAAGCGTCATCGCTCCAAGCCCGCCGCCAAGTCTGCCTGACTTGGGGCTTTATTTCGCGCTAGAAACAGTCGGCCGGTTGCAGTTCGACGTTGGGGTAGCGCGCGACCAGAGGCTGCCACGACGGCGCTTGCTCCGGGGTGATTGCATAATCGACCCAGTATTCTGGTCGCTCTTCGTGGCGAATGGAGAACTCGGCGTTGAAGCCCAGGGCAATCAGGCTAGCCTGGCGTCGCAGAGCATTCTCGCGTTGTCCGTAGAGACCGAGTGAAATGGTGTTTTCGCGATCGCCAGCGGTGACCACGTAATAGTCGCGCACCCCTGCAGTGGCCAATCTTCGCGCTTGCTCCAGTGCTTCCTCGCGGCTTGGCAGGGCCGGCAAATAGATCCAGAAGCCGCGTTCTCGCGTGACATGAGACAACCGTTCCCTGGTGGCCTCTGTTGCCTCAGACAGACCATTGGCAACGCGGCGAGCGTCGGCCTGGCTAGGCAATGGCCCGACCGAATAACAGACCAATTGTTCGCGGCTGGAGCGCAGGCGCTGTCGCGCAACGATGGCCGGATCTCTCTCGTTGAGCAAGACCAAGGCCGGAACCCCGGGCTCGACCGCCTGAAAGGCAGGTTCGGCGGTGCTTGATTCCGGGTCCATCTGTTGCAGGCCGGCGACAGCAAGGTTGGCCAGAACCAGCAGAATCACGGTGATGCGAAGGATCATTCTCATGCTTCTATTGTCGCCTGTGTTGATGCCAAATGGCGAGGCCTTCAAGTACCAGATCCGGAACGGGTTCAAATTTGGATCGGAGCCAGGGGCTGATGATGTCGGCCGCACCACCGCACACCAGCAATGGCCAATCATTGTTTTGCTGAGCATTGTTGGTTTCAACGAATCGGTCGATCAGAGAAGCGCAGGCAAGGACGGCACCGGACCGAATAGCCTGCGGTGTGTCGGTGGCCAACCAGCCATCGGCGCGTACCGGATCTTCGCCAAACACGCGAGGTGCCTGCGCGACCACGCTGTCTCGGGCCAGTTTCGGCCCTGTGCTAATCAAGCCACCGAGATGCTGGCCTTGATCATCAACGGCGTCGAGGGTCAGGGCGGTGCCGATATCGGCAACATAGCAGGCACCACACCGATGGAAGGCGGCAATCATTGCCAGCCAGCGGTCAATGCCGAGATTGGCCGGTGTCTGATAGGCGCAACGAAGGCCCGCCGCCTGTCGCGTCGTTGTCGCCTCAATCAGCGGCACTGCGCGGTGTTCGGCCCATTGCCCGCAATGCTGTCGCCAACGGTCGCTGCCGACTTGAGCCAGCACGACTGCTGACGGCGACAGTGTTGCCCACGCCGCCAGCGGGTTGTCGCCATCCAGTGTTTCGATGCGGCCGCCCTGCTCGCCGCATTGCCACTTCAGGCGGGAATTGCCGATATCTACATAAAGTGCGCTCATGCCCGGATCCGTACCCTAACCTCGCCATCGCTCAACAGATGCTCTACGCCGCTGCTGTCCTGAACGCGGAGCCGTCCCCAGCGGTCAATGCCCAGGGGGGTGCCGTGAAGTGTGGGGTGGCTCTCTCGCTCGACCATGACCTGATGGCCCCGTAGCATGTCCAATTTGTTCCAGTCGTCGGAAAACGCGACCAGGCCTTTCTCTGTGAAGCTTTGCAAGCCAGCTCCCAAGGCGTTTAGCAGGGCCGCTGCGAGTCGATTCCGGTCGATCGTGCCACTCGCCACATCCGCCAGGCTGATATTGGCCTGGTCGATGCCGGCCCTGGCTGCCTTTGGCAGATCGCAGTTGATGCCGATACCGATGACTACATCGCACGGCCCATTGGTTTCGCCTCGGGCTTCAACCAGGACGCCGCCAAGTTTGCGGTGTTGTAGATATAGATCGTTTGGCCATTTCAACTGGCACTCGATCCCCATTGTCTGGCGCAACGCTGCGGTGGTCACGACTGCAACAGCGATGGCCAGGCCAGACAACTGCGCCAGGCCGACGTTGATCAATCCTCGCATCGACAGCCAAAGTCCGGCGCCGGCAGGGCTGGTCCAGGGCCGTCCGCGCCGTCCGCGTCCGCCGGTTTGGCTCTCGGCCATAAGCGCCAGCCAACCGCTGTCCACCGTTTCGCGCTGCCACAAATCAGCACTGGTCGAACCGGTCTGCCAAACCACTTCAACAGCGGTGTTGGATCGGGTCGCATCCAGCCAGCTAACGATCTGGTCGCGGTCTAACCAGCACGGTGGCTTGCGTAGTCGATAGCCGATGCCGGCTTGAGCGTCGACCTCAACCCCGCAATCGCGCAGGCTGTCTATCTGCTTCCAAACCGCGGCCCGCCCGATGCCCAATTGAGCGCCGATGGCGCCTCCGGTCACCCACTGCTCGGCATCAAGGCATTGCAATACGGCAGGCATTGCTGTTGCGTTCATTTTCTGCGGCGTAACCAGTAACCGAGGGTTACTTTGTCGAACCGGTTCTCTGAGCCGGCCAGCATGCGTTGAATGTTTTCGCGGTGTGCGATGACGATCAACAACGCCGCAAGCATCGCCCACAGTCCGCCCTCAATCCCCTCGCTGTTGGCGATAAGGACGGCGGAGACTACCGATGCTGTGATCGTACTCAAACCAACCCAGCCGGTCGCAATCAACACGACCAGAGCGCTCAACAGAAATGCCAGTAGCGCAAACGGTGACAGGATGACCAGTCCACCGATCCAGGTCGCCGCGCCCTTGCCGCCACGGAATCCGTAAAAGACCGGATACATGTGACCAACAATGGCGGCAAACGCACAGGCAAAAGACAACCAGTTTTCGCTATGGTTACTGATGGTGGGCAACCAGGCCGCGAGGCTGCCTTTGCCGATATCGACGATAACCACGGCAAGTGCGAACTGCCAACCCTGGGTGCGCAGCGCATTGGTGCCACCGGCGTTGCCGCTACCGACTTGGCGGATATCGACACCGCGCAGCTTGCCCAGCAACAAACTGCCGGACACCGAGCCCAACAGATAGGCGGCAACAATGAATCCGCTAGCCAACATGATGTTCACGCCGCTGTCCTACTCATGTCGAAACATGTTGCCCGGGAGAAATTGCCAGGTGCGGGTGATATGCAGAATATCCACACCTTCAATATTGGGGGGCAGCTCAGAATAGGGTGCCGCCAACTGCACGATACGAATCGCGGCGTCATCCAGGATCTTGTGACCAGACGGACGAATGATTTCAATCGATTCGACCGAACCATCTCGCGCAATGGCGACGCTGAGCACAAGGTTGCCATTCAGGCGCTGCCGGCGAGCCTCGTCAGGATAGTTGAGGTTGCCGACACGCTCGACCTTGGCCACCCAAGCCTGCATATACGAGGCAAACTCATACTCGCGCGTGTTGGCTGATATCCACTTTCGTTTGGGCCGGCGCGCATAGGCTTCAGCACGACGGCCAATCTCTGCTTCAAGCCGCGCAATTTCCATGCTGCGCTCCATCAGTTGACGCGCTGACGGCAGCTCTCTTGGTTGGCTTTCCTCGGTTTGCGGCTCATCGGGCACCGACTGCGGCGAACTGTCGACGGTCAACACTTCGACTGGCGTTTGCGGCTGTGGTGGCGGCGCCGCAGGAGTCACCGGCGCCGGCGCAAGGCCGGGGTCTGGTTTTAGAATCTCACCGGAGATCGGCGCTTGCGGGCGCACTTTCTCTTCTTCTGTGCCGCCGCCTTGTTGCGAAACCTGGGCCAGGTAGTCTGCCTCCTCCGGTGCTTCCTGGGTACTGCGCTGCACCAGGATCACGTCCAGTGTTGGCAGAGCGTCGGTATTTGCCAGGTCCTCATAGTTGAAGGTCACGCCAAGAATAAATGCGGCATGAACGATTAGCGCCAACACAATAGTCAGGCTGAGGCGATCCTCTGGAGCAGGCCCTGCGGCGACGGCGGCGTTTGCGTTCAAATGGCCATCACCCTCAGTTTGCCACGCGCTTTTCAATGGCATCAAACAATTGGCCGGCGATATTCAGATCGTATAGGGCGTCCAACTCGCGAATGCACGTGGGGCTAGTGACGTTAACTTCGGTCAGGTAATCGCCGATGACATCCAGACCAACGAACATCATGCCGCGCTTGATCAGCTCCGGGGCCACCGCCTGGCAGATCTGGTAATCGCGTTCGCTCAGTGCAACACCTTCGCCGCGCCCGCCTTTTGCCAGGTTGCCACGAAAGTCCTTGCCGGTTGGAATGCGAGCCAGGGCATACGGCACCGGTTCGCCTTCGATCAGCAAAATGCGTTTGTCACCGGCGCTGATCTCGGGAATAAAGGCTTGAGCCATGGCCGGGGTTTGTCCGTTTTCGGTCAGCGTTTCCAGAATGACGTTTAGATTCGGATCCTGGCTCGACGTTTTGAATATGGATGTTCCGCCCATGCCGTCCAACGGTTTCAAGATCGCTTCGCCGCGATCCTCCACAAATGATCGCAACACGGATTGATCACGGCTGACCGCAGTCGGCGGCGTGAGGTCTGGAAAGAAGGCCGTGAACAACTTTTCATTTGCATCACGCAAGGCCTGTGGCTTGTTGACTATCAGACAGCCCTCACGCTCGGCCTGTTCGAGCAAGTAGGTGTCATAGATGTACTGCATGTCGAACGGCGGGTCTTTGCGCATCAACACCACCTGCATGCTCGCCAGCGGTTGATCACCCGACTCACCGAAGTCATACCAATGCTCGGGATTGTCCTGCACGGCGACGGCGCGAAGGTGAGCATGGGCGCGGCCTTCCTTGAGGCTTAGATCGCCGCGTTCGGCGTACCACAATCGATGACCACGCCGCTGCGCCTCCAGCAACATGGCAAATGTGGAATCCTTGGCAATCTTGATCGCACTGATCGGATCCATGATCACTGCAATATTCAAGGTCTGACTCATGGTGTGTTTGACAGCTTGTGCGCTGACCGTTCAAAAGTCAGGTAGTATAAGGCGTGTCGTCGATGTGTGTGGCCAATTGCCGCATCAATCTGCATTCGGTGCAGATGCGGTGTTCAATTCGAGAGGGCGAGGCTCGAATTGGAGCGATTTGCACTTGCGTGATGGCCGTCACACTTGATGCCCAAAATGTGAACTGGGTCACGTTTTCGGAAGTTGGGGAGGTGGTTTGGCCCCAATGGCTTGGTGGATTACAAGAATTTACGAACTTTTCCTCGCAGTTTAGGTAACTTAGCGCATGAACTTGACAGCGCTAGTAAGGATTCGGTAATAAGTATTTAGAATTGCCGATAATTCGCCCACTTGCATGAGGTTCCGGGGTGGACGCAGCACAACAACATAACGGCCTGACTGGCCTTAAAGTCATGGTGATAGACGATTCGAAGACGATTCGGCGTACTGCTGAAACGCTTCTGAAGCGCGAAGGCTGCGACGTGGTGACCGCCACCGACGGCTTCGAAGCGCTGGCCAAGATCTCCGATCACCACCCGAACATCATCTTCGTTGACATCATGATGCCGCGTCTGGATGGCTATCAGACCTGTGCGCTGATCAAGAACAACCAGGTTTACAAGCAAACCCCGGTGATCATGTTGTCGAGCAAAGATGGTTTATTTGACAAGGCGCGTGGAAGGATCGTTGGTTCAGAGCAGTATCTGACCAAGCCTTTTACCCGTGAAGAGTTGCTGGGGGCGATTCGACGTCATGTCGAAGAGTTGGGCGAGTGACCGACGCAAACAACAAAATGACTGAGGTAGAGGCGAGATGGCCCACATTTTAATCGTCGATGATTCACCGACCGACGTGCATGTTTTCAGCACTATGCTGGAAAAGCACGGATTCGAGACGACATCCGCTGGCAGTGCCGAGGAAGGCATTTCCAAGGCGCATGAAGAGCATCCCGACCTGATATTGATGGATGTGATCATGCCAGGCATGAATGGCTTTCAGGCCACGCGCAGCTTGAGTCGCGATGCTGATACCTGCGCTATCCCAGTCATTATCGTTTCCACCAAAACCATGGAAACAGATCGTGTGTGGGGGTTGCGCCAGGGTGCCAAAGATTACATTACCAAGCCGGTCTCTGAACGTGTGCTGGTAGCCAAGATTAACGAACAGCTTGAAGCGGCGCGCAACGCCTAATACTAACTATGAGCGAATCGAGCAACACAAAAACACCGTTTCTGGCTCTCGCCGACTACGAAAAACGCTCACTCGTTCATGCTGTCGGTTTGCCCGAACAAATTCAGGCTCAGGGCGCGTGGTCGGGCATCGGCTTTCGACTCGGCGAGCTCTACTTGCTGGTCGGCTTGAAAGAGGTTGCAGAAATCCTGCACTTGCCACCGATGACCACCGTACCCGGATCCAAGGCCTGGTTGATGGGAATCGCCAATGTGCGAGGCAACCTGGTCGCCGTCGTTGACCTTCGGGGATTTCTGATCGGTCAGCGCACCAAGCTGTCCGATTCGTCGAGAGTTTTGGTGATCAGGCAAGAGGGCGGAAACGTTGGCTTGTTGATCGACGAGGTGCTTGGGCAGCGTCACTTGTTTGACGATGACAACAGTGACCAGGGCGGATTCGAAGAGACCATCGTCGCGCCATTCGTGCATCGAGGGTATCGGAAGGATGACATTGAGTGGGGTGTGTTTGATTCAATTCAGCTGACACAGACCACCGAATTTTTACAGGCGGCGGCGGCCTGATACACCAGTCGGAATAAAGACATGCTTGCTATGAAAATCAAACAAACAGCTACGGGGAAGCCACAATGAGCACAACACCCGGGTCCCTCCAGACCAAGGAATCCAATCCGTTCTTCATCTTTCTCATCACGGTTCTTGTAATCCTGATTTTGGGTGTTGCGTACAACTTCTACGCGTTGGGCAAGGAAGTGAACCAGGACAGGGAATACATTCGCCTGTCTACTGATGTTCAGGTGTTGTCGCAGAAGATCGCCAAGTTCGCTGGGGAAGCGGCTTCCGGTAACCTCGACGCCTTCGACGAATTGCGAGCAACGACCAATCGCATTCAAGCCAGCATCGACTCGCTGGTGGCCGGCGACGATGTGATCGACCCAACGCCAGGGGCGGCGCAGGAAGAGCTGACCAAACTGGTTAATACCTGGCAGCCGATTCGCGCCAGCGTCGACAGCATATTGGCCCGAACCGACCTGGTTGTTGACGTGGCCGACACCGCCGACCAGTTCTCTGCTGATATTCCAATCTTGCAAGCACGTATGGATGAGGTGGTCAGAATCCTTACTGACCGCAACGCCCCGGCACAGCAAATTTACGTCGCCAACCGCCAGTTGGTTCTGGCCGACCGCATGCTGCGCCGCGTCGGTGACATTCTGCAGGGCGGCATCGCAGCGGTTACTGCGGCCGACGGATTTAGTCGCGATGCCCAGTTGTTTGGTCGCGTTCTTACGGGCTTGCTCAACGGCAATCCGGAATTGAATATTCAGGCCATTCAGGATGAAGAGGCGCTGGGTATTCTCGGCGGCGTATTCTCAGTGTTTGATGAGATCGGCCAAAACGTTGAGCAAATCCTCGAAGCCTCCACCGAGTTGTTTGAGGTGCGCGAAGCAGCCGAGCGAATCTTTATTGATAGTGAGGATTTGCTGGATGACGCCGAAGAGCTGGCGGCAGCGTTCTCAGCGTTAGGCGATCAGCGCCAGTTGCCCTCGGTCAATGCCGGGCTACTTGGGGTTGCCATTGCCGTACTGGTAGTTGTACTGATGGTCTTCCTGTTGTGGCGCGACAGTGTGCAGCGCTACGCGGTTACCGCCGACCTGAACCAGCGAAACCAGGAAGCTATTCTCCGCTTGCTCGATGAGATGGGATCGCTCGCTGAAGGGGACTTGACGGTAAAGGCAACCGTTACCGAGGACATCACAGGGGCCATCGCCGACTCCATCAACTTCGCGGTTGAGGCGTTGAGAAACCTGGTAACCACCATTAACGAAACAGCGGTGCAGGTCGCCTCCGCTGCCCAGGAAACGCAGGCAACGGCCATGCACCTGGCGGAAGCTTCCGAGCATCAGGCGCAGCAGATTACATCAGCCTCGGCGGCCATTAATGAAATCGCCGTGTCGATTGATGAGGTCTCGAAAAACTCAGCCGAATCAGCGGACGTTGCGCAACGCTCGGTAGCCATCGCCTCGAAAGGCGCACAGGTGGTGCGGCAGACGATTGAGGGCATGGACAACATTCGCGACCAGATTCAGGAAACATCGAAACGAATCAAACGCCTGGGTGAGAGCTCGCAGGAAATTGGTGACATCGTTGAATTGATTAACGACATCGCCGAACAAACAAACATTCTTGCTTTGAACGCCGCTATTCAGGCCGCATCAGCCGGTGAAGCAGGGCGCGGATTCGCGGTGGTCGCCGATGAAGTCCAGCGCTTGGCGGAACGCGCATCAAACGCTACGAAGCGAATCGAAACACTGGTACAGACCATTCAGGCCGATACCAACGAAGCGGTGATCTCGATGGAACAAACCACCTCGCAGGTGGTTAACGGGGCACGACTGGCCGAGAACGCCGGTGAAGCTCTGGGCGAAATTGAGCACGTATCGAATGACTTGGCTGATTTGATTCAGAACATCTCGGAAGCGGCGCGCCAACAGTCGGCTGCTGCGACCAACATTTCCGGAACGATGAACGTAATTCAGGAAATTACAACGCAAACGTCAGCAGGTACTTCACAAACCGCCGACTCGATTGGTCACCTGGCCGAGTTGGCTAGTGAGCTTAGAAAGTCGGTAGCCGACTTTAAGCTGCCGGTCTGACGTGGTAAGGCAATGAGGTGAGTGCCGAAAAAGTATTGGCCGAGCAGACGGTCGCATCAACGACCGATGCAATGGACGACAAGGCGTTCCGCCAATGGGCAGAACTCCTGGAGAAGCGGACGGGCGTAGTTGTCCCGCCCGCGCGAAAGAGCTTTATGGTGACCAATCTGCGCATTCGTATGCGAGAGATTGGGTGCCCAAGCTTTGACAGTTATTACAGCGACCTGTTGGCAGGCGCAAAAGGGGCGGTTGAATGGGCGACCCTGGTAGACCGACTGACTGTGCACGAGACACGGTTCTTTCGGCACCAACCGTCATTGGATCTGGTGCGACAGTTTTTGGCTTCGCAACCAGCTCAGTCAGTTGAGCCGTTCGACGCCTGGAGCGTCGGCTGTTCGACCGGAGAAGAGGCATACAGTCTGGCTATGATTATCGACGCGCACTTAGCGGGCAGCGGACAGGAGCGACGCTTCAGCGTCACTGCGACCGATGTCAGCCAGCCCGCGTTGAGCTTTGGACGAGCGGCCACCTATGGCTTGCATCGGCTTGCTGAGATTCCAACGCTGTTTCGTCAGCTGTATTGCGAGAAAATTGATGATCGGTACTTTCGCATCAGCGACAAGCTGCGGCGACGGGTCGGCTTCGCATTAATGAACATGCTGGATATCGCTCGCGCCCCACTGGGTCGTCTGAATCTGGTCTTTTGTCAGAACGTTTTGATCTATTTTCCTCGGGATCGTCGTCAAACCGTATTGAACGATATGGCCAATCGACTGCGACCCGGAGGGTGGCTGATCCTGGGGCCCGGTGAGGTAATGACCTGGGAACATGAGCAAATGGAGCGAGTGGGTGGGCACCGAACTCTCGCCTGGCGTCGCAAGGCGTAGGTAAAAATATAAATGAAACTACAAGACGACATCGATTTTACCACCCTCAATTGGGTTAAACAGGAGCTCGACGAAACCCTGAAACAGGCGCGCCAGGCGCTTGAGGTTTTCGTTGAAGATCCCGTTGATACCAGCCAAATGCGCTTTTGTGCGACCTACCTGCACCAGGTACAAGGTACCTTGCGCATGGTCGAGCTTTATGGCGCCGGGCTGGTCGTCGAAGAAATGGAGCGCGTAGCTCTTGGCCTGCTC
>BQJN01000012.1 GCA_021604725.1 Lysobacteraceae bacterium
GCATCGTCGTAGCTGTACGGAGCTGCGGTGAGTTCACGTTTCCATAGCGACCAGACGGCCTCGGCGTAAACCGCGCCTATGCAATGAGTACTGCCACCGCAATTGGCATTGCTCCATGTGTAGGTGTGAGGAGCACCCGAAACGCGTTTGGCATAGTCAATGTCTCGTACGCCGGTACACGCCGTACAGGCATCGCCAAATCCAGTGCAGTTGCTAGGCGTGAACCCTCGACCGATACACGATTCGTTCAGACGAATCGCTGCATAAATGTCAGCAATGCCTTCACCTGAGGGGCTGGCGATGGTCGGAACAGCATCGTTGTCATCCATACCATGGCCCCATTCGTGACTGACCACAGCGGCAATTTCCCCGGTATTGGCACAACCACCACCAGAGCGATAGAAGTTGACACTGCTTCCGCCCCAAAAGGCGTTGCAGCTATTGTTAATGTTGAGGTTTGTCGTAAGTTGTTGCTGCAACCAGGTGTTGCTCGGCAAGTGTCCGCGAGCGATTTCGATAATGCGGTTAAGCTCGTAAAAGTTGGTGCGTGCTGAGTGGGTGTTGCCAGCGCCGCCGAAGCCCGGTGTGGTGCAGTCATCTCCGCCGGATGTGCCAAAGTCGATATCCGTGGTCGAGCCCAGCGATGCCGCGCCGCAGTCGTCGCTGACGTGCACATAGGGTCCTGTGAAACTACCAGTGATGGTGCCATCTACCGGTACGGGAAGGTTGCCGCCTGAATCGGTGGTGACGGTGCCTGATGGTGTAACAACGCTCATGAAAGGCATCGGCCAGCCCGCTTGTTCAATGCCGTCCGGGGCGATTCCATCATTGGAAACCGGATACACGCCGCCTGCGGCAGATCGCGGTGAGACCACATAGTGGTTGCTGTCCTGGAACGACAAAATGTCGCCGCTGTGCACATCGACCAGCATCTCCCAATGACCCATATCATCGGCGAACCGCGGTTTTAGCACCCAGGCCTTGCGATGTTGAATCACATCGCCGGGTTGGTTGCCGGCAACGGGTATTACTAAGGGCTCTGGCTTGCCCCAAAAACCAGCAATCGTGTGCGGGGCCAGGAAGGTGGCTGCTCTACTTTGCGCAGCCGAAAGGCTGACGGTATCTGCCGCCAATGGGCTGACGGTCCGCCAGTGTTGGGTGCCCAGCAGGATCAAATTTCCGCGATTGATGACGGCGGTGAGATAGCTGTTGCGGACCGCAATGCCCTGGTGGACTTGCGGTACGTAAATCTGCACCAGGTGGTCGGATGCCAGAGTGATGCGCATCGGCCCCAGTTCACTTTGGTCGATTCGCAGGCTCGCGGCGTTCGCGCTCAGGTACTCGGAGAATACCTGCGCGATGTGCTGGGTGCGTTGTTCTGGCGCCTGGGGTGAACTGAGCCCGAGCTGCGCCCAGCTTAGGGTGTTGGCCGCACCCGGAATCAGCGGTGTTGACGGCGTCAGGGTCGCAAAGCCGCCGCTGCTGCGGTCGATTTTCGCTGTAGACTCAGGGGCTTGCAGTGAGTTCAGGTCGAACTCCGCGGTTGCCGCTGCTTGCGCTTGCAAGTCACTGACCGCCGCCAGGGGGCGCTCATAGTCCAGTGCTGCTGATCGCATCTGTTTGCTGCGCACTCCATCTGAAGCCGGTTCGACAAGAGCGTATGAGGCTGTGGCGAAAATACAGCAGGCAATAGCGATTGCGCCTCGACTGAGGCGATCCCTTGAAAATGGCATGTGGTCCCCTGATTAGATATAGCGATTTTTTGTGGAGTATAGCAGAGCGCTTGCGGGCCAATTCACATCGTTTGTCACTTCGCGTAAAGCACTCTCATCGCCGCAAGTCCGGCGTACGGATCAGCCGCTGTTTTATGTGCGCAGGATAGGTATTGGTCACCGATACCGAGTCACAACCCTGAAACTTGCAGAACCCAACAATGGCTTCGGCCAATGCCGTGACGAACCGGTCTTGATCAAGCTGTTCTTCCTCCAGGTGCAGCGATTTGATCTCAAGCACACCGTCCTTCCGGTGTGCCTTACAGTCCATCCGACCCACAAACTTGTCGCCGTAAAGCAGCGGCAGGCAAAAGTAGCCGTACTGCCTCTTGGCGGCGGGAACATAGCATTCGATCTGGTAATTGAAGTCGAATACGCGCTTCAGTCGATCGCGCTGGATCACACAATTGTCGAAAGGAGAGAGGATTGATACCCGTTTGCGCATGCGCGAAAGTGGTTGCTCCAGTGTGCCTGCTCTGGCGATAAAGGTCTCGCCACCCTTGATACGAAACTGCTGCAATTGGTGCTGCGCCAAGCCGTCACTGACCAGGGCTTTCATCGCCTCGCGCAGTGCCTTGTCGCGGCGCAGATAGGTCAGCCCTTTTTGTGAAGCGAAGCCGTGGCATCGCAGTTGCTGGTCCAGCAGGTGTGCCGCCAGTTCATCGGTATTGGGCATGCTGGTGTCGACCTGGTCGGGCAAGACCCGCTCGGTCAGGTCGTAGGTTTTTTGAAAGCCCTCGCGGCTGCAGACCATCAAGTCGCCTTGCATGTATAACTGTTCCAGTGCCTTCTTGGCCGGCTTCCAATCCCACCAGCCAGCGCGGTTTTTACTGCCAGACTCGACATCGCGCGAGCGCAATGGGCCGTCTTCACGGATGCGTGCAAGAAGCTCCGCCATCAACTTGCGATCGCGGGTTCGATACCAGTGAACCTGACCATTTTTGATGGCGGCTTTGTAGGGTAAGGAATAGCGAAAATCTTCGATGGGCAGGAACGCTTCGGCATGCGACCAGTACTCAAAGATGTCGCCGCTGAGCAGCAGGCGGTTGATCATCTCTGGCTTGAACCCCGGAACCCTGGAATACAACACGTGATTGTGCGCACGTTCGACCACCGAGATGGTGTCGATCTGGACATAGCCGATGTGGCCAATTGCCTTTTTTGCCCCAGCAAGTCCACGACCGAAGGGTCGAGCTTGCACCAGCCCCTGTGCCGACAGCGCCAGTCGGCGCAGGTGCGTCAACTGGCGCTGGCGAGTCAGTTCAATCATGGCTTACTGTGCAGCGTTGTTGAAATTTACGACTATCCCCAAAAGCAACCATAGTCGTCTGCTTCCAGAACCTCAAAGAACTCAGCCAGGCTGCGCAATGATCCGTGCGGCTCGTATCGATGCCATTTCAAGTCAGCACGCATCCAGTAAAGTTTCCACTTGCGAGAAGCTTTGACGTAGGTCGCTTTGGCAACGGGCGTGTTCCGTTTCTTCTCGGGATGGCCAAACATTGGCCTGATCTCGAAAACTTCCACGCTCTGTCCTTGAAGTTGGTAGCCGAAGTCCAGGTTTGGTCGTATGTGTGGTGGTGGACGCTTTTTCTCGATGTACGCATCCATCTGCTTCTCAACACGCTTCTTCTCAATCTCCGAAAATGCCATGGGCCTTCGTTTTCCTCTCTTCCAATCCAATACTCGACGTCTACATGCAGTGACCCAACTACCGCAACAAAGCCGCTGCGGCTTCGAAGCCGACAATGACTGGGATGCCGACCAGGAAAACCGGGTGTACGCGGCCGAGTTTGTGAAGGTCATAGGCCAGGAAGGGTACCAATAGCAGCAATTGGTAGGCATGAGCCAGGGCGATGCGGTTTTCCAGATCAAGGCCCGGCAGCAACCAGCCCATTCTGAAGAATGCTGCGTCGAGTACGGCAAAAGTGCCCAGAAAAATTAAGCGTTTGTGTGAATCAGGTCTGGATTTTCGCCAAATAAGAGCCAGCGTTATGCAGACTCCATAGACCAGCAAACGCTTGGTTTGGATCAAGAATGTCATAGGCTCGGCAAAGCCGGCCTTGATCTGCGGAAGGGCTATGACCAGCATCAAAGTAAACACCAACGGTGCCAGAAACAAAGCTGTCATGCCGAGTTTCATGTGCGCTTGCGACTTGCCGGTTCCCATTAGCCAGGCTTGAGTCGCAACAAGCATCATCCATGCGGACATCGCCGCGGCGTGGACATGGATAATTAGCGGTGGGTTGGCCTTCGCTCCGGTCAGGATCGCAACTGAATTCGGAGCAAACCCAATAACCGCCGCCGCTGCGAAAATGACACCCATTACTGCAAAGAATGAAATCTGGCGAGTCGGTGGGCTAGTCATACGTGGCTCCTGATGCGCAACTGAAATCTATGCGTTTCCTCAAGGGCCGTCAACCGGGAGAGAAAAGGATGTCTGTTCAGAAAAGCACTCGTATTTCTAGAAATCAGCCTCAGCTTTTAGCCGGAACTTCACATTGATTGCCTCGATGCCACTGGTGTCAATTTTCGTCTCGCGCACAGAACCAAAGTCGCCCGCTTGCTCCGACCGCTTGCGGTCGTCTGCTGAGACCAACGGGTCTTCGGCCAGGAATACTTTGGGCGCCCATTGTCGACCGTATTGCTCAGACAGCAGTGTGAAGTGAATATGCGCGGCCTCTCGGCCCATGTTGTCTGCGGCCGGTCGAATGGTATGAAACTCAAAGCGGCCAGCTGAGTCGGTTTGCGCCCAGCCATGCAGTTTCCAGGCTGAGGGTGGATTGTCGAGAGATTCAAACTCTACGCCATCCTGATCTCGATGATAGGCATGAACAATCACCCCTTGGGCCGCTTCACCTTCGGGTGTAACGACCATCCCTCGAATGACAAATGGCCGACCTGGCTCATCTTCAGAAGCGATCCTCGATTGCGACTGCAGAATCTCCGGACGCTGGCTTTGAGCATCGTTCCAACTGCTGAGCCAGGCGGGATCGACCTGCGCGGTGGCAACGGAGCCGATCAGGACAGCCAAAATAGCGGCGGCGACGAAAGGCGTACTTTGCTTCAACATGGAGTCTGCCTCATTCTCGAAGGCTGGCCATTATGCGCTATTTCACAGCCTTGTTTTAAGTGGGGGAATACCTCGCCTGAATACGCCGACAGCCTCGTCCTCGCCGCAACGAGGACGAAGCTTTGGGGTTGCTCAGTGTCCGTTGTTGACCAACTCTTGGTTGGGATTGGACGGGGTTCTTAGCTTCATCAAGAATGCGATTAACTGGCGTTGTTCCGTGTCAGTCAGCGCAAAAAACGCATCGCGCGCTGCCTGTGCTTCACCGCCATGGAAATCGATCGCTTCGCGTAACGTTGTTGCACGTCCATCATGCAGATACGGTGCGGTATCGGCGATGCCCCACAGCCGAGCCGTGGTGAACTCGTCGTTGGCGATTTCGCCGCCTTCAAACGTTTCGGCCAGACGTGGCCCCATCTTGTGTCGTTTGAGATCAGCGAACAACGGGACCTTCACACCGCCGCCCGAGCCGCGTTTGAAGCCGACCTGTTTCAGATCGATATGCGCGTAAACGTTGGCACGTGGATCGGTCGGGTCCTCCGGAAATGCCAGAGGCAGATGCTTGGAGCGTGTTTGCAGCATGGGAATGTGGCAGTCGCCGCACCCGACCGAGCTGAAGCGGTCTCGTCCGTCCCGCTCGAAAGGGTTCAGTCGTTTTTGCTTCGGCCGTGGGTTGGTCACGTCAAATACGTGGAGCGCCGTCATCTCACCCACTTCGACTTCGTCCGCAAGTCCGTCGCCATCACCATCTATTCCGGCACCGATCACTTCCACCGGTTGGACGCCGAAATGGAACTGCATGGCACCGCGGTCAAAATCACGCATTGAGAAGTTCTCGCCTTTGCGGCCGAATGGGCGAACCACCAGCACGTCTTCGGGTGAATGCGCGCTATTGTCTTCAAAGCCAACACCCTCGACGCCAGACATGTCGACACTGCCGCCACCCAGGCTTTCGATGCTGCCGAAGTTGACGCCATGTGTGTCCAGCTGGAAAACGGTTCCGGCCGCTGCGGCCTGGGCCTGATCGAGGATCGCCTGAAGGTCTTCGGTCATTTCCTTGCCCAGCAGCTCGACGCCGCCGCCGCCAAACAGAAATGGTGGGTTGGCGAAGCGACCGTTGAAATCAGCCACGCCATCGAATTGCAAGGCCAGATCAGGGCTGTGCCCAGGTTCGTACTGGGTCCGGTCATCTGACGAGTCGGCCACATCGATCATGGTCGGCATGATGATCGCATTTTGAACCATCCCGCCGACGCCGCCGATGCCCAGCGCGGGTGGGCGAGAGGTGCTGCTGACGATGGTATGGCATTCATTGCAACTTTGCGCATCGAGCCCGTTGATGCGCAAGTTAAGCCCGTTGCCTTGCAGCGTGGGTCGCTGGCCAAAGGCCAAAGTGTCCGTCTCACTGCTGTCGAATGGACCATCACCCATTCCATCGAGCGTGTTAAATGGCGTGGTAAATACTTCCATTCCGATGCGGCGAATATCGTCCAGATGGCCATGGCCTGAGTTCAGGGCGTTGACCACGTCCGCATGTTCGATCGGATCGATTGGATGGTTAGGTGCTTCGACGCCGCCCGTCGCCCCCACGACGCAAGGCACCCCTAATGCTGCCGACAGTAGCAGCCTGGATAATACAGTCTTGGATTTCATGATTTCCCTTCCTAAACGGAATCGTCATCACAAATGTGGTGACGAGGGCACCCCCGTGGCCCCAACGAAACTATAGAAAAACCAGGCAGGATAAAATGTGAAATGGATACGGACGAATGATTAAACGTAAACCGTGGACGCGCTTTTGCTAGTCACCACTCTTTCGCGGCAAAGGAACGAGCATTGATACTCTTGATTTGTAGTCTCGATATTCATCCCCGAACGCAGCAACCAAATCCTTCTCCTCCAGGATAGTTCCGACGATGGTATAGCCCAGGGTAGCTACGGCGAAAAACAGGTGGCCTGTGGTCATGATCGGTGTTGCCCAGAAGGCCACGGTAAATCCAAAGTAGAGTGGATGACGTACAAACCGATAAAGTCCTGGCGTTTTGAAACTGCTGCTTTGGAATTCTCGGCCGGTCAGGTTGGCATAGGCCTGTTTCAAACCCAACAGTTCGAAGTGATCAAGCAAGAAGGTACTGACCAGGACCAGCAGCCAACCGACAAGAGAGACGCCGATAAGGATGTTGCCCAACATCGTATTGGAGACATCCCAAACAACGCCACCCATCGGGCGCCACTGCCAAAACAGCAAACACAATGCCAGGCTGGTAAACAACACATAGGTGTTTCGTTCGATCGCCGGAGGGACGATCCGCGCCCACTTTTGCTTGAAGCTTTTCCGGGCCATCACGCTGTGTTGAATGGCGAATACGGCCAGCAACAGACCATTGATCAGCAAGGCCTCACCCAGCGGTCCGCCGGCACCGCTGTCCATGGACTTGGGAACAACGAAATTGCCGACAAAGCCTATCGTGTACAAAAATGTGAGGAAAAACGCCAGATAGCAAAGGACACCGTAAACGAAAAACACAATATTCATTGACACGATCCTTTGTTGTAGGCAGCCACCTTAGCACGGACTTGTTTCAAGCAGGCCAATCGGGAGCGGGGCGTAGCAGTCCGGGCTCGGGCCTTAAATGCAAGGGCGGATCCAGCACGCCAATGAGCAGTGTGCGAATTCGTTCTAAGCAAACTGCTGACGTGTTCGGTTAGCGAGCGCTACCAATGAAAGCATCACGGGCACTTCGACCAAAACACCCACGACAGTGGCCAGTGCGGCACCGGAACTCAGACCAAACAGACTAATGGCAACAGCAACCGCCAATTCGAAGAAGTTTGACGTTCCGATCAGAGCCGCTGGAGCTGCGGTACTAAACGGAACGCGCCACAAGTAGGCCCAGCCATAAGCCACGAAGAAGATGCCATAGCTCTGGATGAGCAGCGGGATAGCGATTAGGGCAATGACCATGGGTTTGTCCAGAATGGTCTGCGCCTGAAAGCCGAATAGCAGAACAACGGTAGCGAGTAGGCCCATCACCGAAAAGGGCTTTACCTTGCCGGTGAAGGCACTAATACGTTGATGATTGCCGGCACCGTCCAGAACCTTTCGAGTCGCATAGCCAGCGGCCAGTGGTATCACAACATAAAGGACCACCGACAGCAGCAAGGTTTCCCAGGGCACCACAATATCGGTGACGCCGAGCAAAAGTGCGGCAATGGGGGCAAAGGCAAACACCATAATGATGTCGTTTATCGAAACCTGAACCAGGGTGTAGTTGGCATCGCCACGAACCAGCTGGCTCCAGACGAACACCATGGCGGTGCATGGCGCAACGCCCAACAGGATCATCCCGGCGATATATTCCTTGGCGGTTTGCGGGTCCACCAGGCCGGCAAAGACGTACTCAAAGAAAAAGATACCCAGAGCCGCCATGGTAAACGGCTTGATCAGCCAGTTGACGACCAGCGTGATGCACAAGCCTTTGGGTTTTTTGCCGACATCCTTGAGCGAGGCAAAGTCCACATTCACCATCATTGGGTAAATCATGACCCAGATAAAAACGGCCACGACCAGATTGACGCTGGCGTATTCGATCGCCGCTATGGCTTCAAAAATGCCCGGCAGCGTCGCGCCGAGAATCACTCCGGCTACGATGCAAAGGCCGACCCAAACAGAGAGATAGCGCTCAAAAACACCCATGGCAGACGACGATTCCTGAGTCATGGCAATTCTTTCTCTATGCGGTCTTTGAGCAGCTGAAACGCTTCCTCGAAAGCTGCGTCGATCTGCGCGTCTGACCCTTCAGCTTTGGCTGGATCAGGCGTGCTCCAATGCAGCTTCTGGTGCTCCCCGAATACGACCGGGCACTGTTCATTGGCCGCCTGATCGCACACCGTAATCAACAAGTCGAAGTTCTCACCGGCGAACTCGTCCCAAGATTTGCTGCGTGGCTGTTCGATATCAATGCCATGTCGCTGCAGGGTTTCCAGTGATTTGGGGTGCACATAACCGGCAGGTTTGCTGCCGGCACTGCGTGCAACATAGCGGCCGTGGCCGAGGGCGTTAATGAGCGCTTCAGCCATTATTGAGCGGCATGAGTTGCCGGTGCAAAGCACAAGGACACGTTTCATTAGCCGCAACACCCTGCAGTTTTTTCGGACGGTACACAGCAATCGGGTTGACCCATCGTTTCAGGTGTGCAGCACGCCTCCTGTTCGGTAGCGGAATGATCAGAGTCACCAGCAAACAGCTGCACATCTTCCATCGTCGTATAAGCTTCCCACGCGATGCCTGACGGGTCGCTCACCCATGACTTTTCGGAGCGCGCATAACAACACACCGCTTCGCCTTCATCGAACAGCGACATATCCGCTTGTTCCAGCCTTTGCCGCAATTCTTGCAACTCCTGCTCTTGATCGACCTGAACACCGAGATGGTCAACGCCGAGTTTTGCTCGGGTCGATATCGCAAAGTTGATACGCGGATCATCCAGCATCCACTTGGCGTAGTCGGCTTTGGTTTTTACAGGATCGGCACCGAATAGTGCGCTATAGAATTTGATGCTGTGGTCGAGCTTTTCGACGCCAACATGAATGTGCATACGTTTCATGACAGTACCTCAAATGTGATTCTTAACAGTGATCAGCCAGTTCGATAATCGAACACCCTTTACGCTTGTCCTCACGAATACTGGCGAACTCACCGCTGCAGCAGTCCTTGACCATGAATCCGATGAGATCACGCATCACATCAAAATTGGCGGAATAGATCACTGAGCGCCCCTCTTTTCGAGAAGAGACGATTCCGGCATTGGCCAGGTGGCTGAGGTGGAACGACATGGTGTTGTGGGGTGTGCCAAGCTGCTCACTGAGCGCGCCTGCCGCCAGTCCCGCAGTACCGGCCTGTACAAGCAAGCGAAACGCTCTCAGGCGGGTTTCCTGAGACAGCGCGTCGAACATGATAATGGCGTTCTGAATGTCCATGTGTCCAGACTAATGGACATATGTGCATATGTCAATGGTTATCGACATGTCGCTCTCGAACACCACCACCCAAAATGGCTAACTCCCGAGCTCAAACGGCCAGATGACCAGTTGTTCACTCGAATCGGTTCGCTACAGCAACAATGTTTTTTGGCTCAAAGGGCTATTTTCTTGCGACCACGCGTCCAGCCCCACCATCCGGCAGCAATGCCCAGAGCGATTCCAGCAAGTAACAGCCAGACCGTCGGCACCGCTGCGAAGCGATAGGCAAGGTCTTGATAGGTTTCGGTCTTGCCAAACCAGTGGAACGCAACAAGCGTGAACAGCAAATAGCCAAGTGCCAGGATTCCAGGCATCAGCGGCTTGCCACGCTTTTTGTCCCAGATCAGCCAGATTCCGATCAATACGATTGTCCCGGCTATCACCAGGTCAAGAGCTTCACCGAATCGGTATAATTCCTCAGCCGATCTGATCGTAAACCCGGGCACAAAGCCGGCAAATAGCCGAACGATCGATGGCGCTATCAATGGCACCACTGTTACCAGCATATAGCGAGCGTGCAATTGAACCTGGTATCGGTGGCGCAGCGCCAACGCGTAGACCAAGGCGACGTAGAGCACAGCGCCCCAGTCCGCTGGCGACAAGCGAAGACCGAACATTTCCTTGAACATGTCTTCCTTGACGATGGTCATTTGTGTGACCCATAAACCGGCAGCCAGAAACAGCGGCATGATTATGAAACTGGCTTTGCCAGCCATAGCGTGCAGTTCACGCCGCTTGTGATGAATCGTCCACCCTTGCCCTATCAGGAGTAGCATCCACAGGGTCGCTGTAATGCCATGCATGTGGTGGCCGACCGGGGCGCGATCAAGAATGCCGAAGTAGCTAGTGTAGGTCGCCGCAGATACTGTGCATTTTAAGTTGTTGATTATCGCTCAGGGCAAGGCGCAGTTCCCGCAGGGCAGGCTCATTGCCTGGTCAAGGGCTGGAACACAGCCATGGGCGATAATCAGCAACCCTAACGTATTGATTCGATTTTAAATGAAGGCGGCCCTCAGGTTCCCGCTGCCGTTGTTCCGTCGCTTCACAAGGCAGTGAGCATTCCTTCAGCAACGCGCCTAGCCAGCGAAAACCTGAGGGCCGTTATAATGTACAGGATCTGCGGCGACCTACACTAGGCCAAAAGGCGATGATGGTCACCACTAGAAACGCCATCAAATACCAATGTGCTCGTGGAAAGGGCATCGCAGTGATCCTCGGTGTGTGCTATCCAATGATACGGATAATCAGTGCTGTTTCTAACAGCATACACTCCCCATCCAGAGCCACAGTAAATGTAATGCCTTTCTGCGAGCCCTCAACCGCTCAGATAGACCGTGTTCTGGCCATACAGCACCTGTGATACCTGCGACAGGTAAGCACTGCTATCGTTGTTGGTCAGGTTGTAATACAAGTATGCGCCGTAGCCTTGGTCAACCGTGGACTGGGCCAGCGAAGCAGCGCGACTCGGAGAAGTGTATGAGCCCGCGCCCGGATCGATATTAACTGCCGCCGGTGCCAGGTAGGCGTCGCCGAGGCCTGGGACAAACGGAGCGCTAAAGGTACCGTAAATGGCATTCCAGCTATAGTTGATCAAATCACCGACTTCGATGCCGTTATATGACTGGGTGCCGGTGGCGGGGCCATAGAAATAAAAGGAAATAATCTTGTCCGGCATTTGCTGGCGCAGTGATTGGATTAGCAGGGGAAATGAGCTTTCATTGGTGGTCCCGGTAGAATATTCATCGTCAAAGTCGATACCATCCAAGCCGTATTGGGTCACTGCGTTGCTCAGCTGAGTGGCGAAGTCTGCTGGCGCATTACCGGTCAAGGTAGTAATGCCAGCTTCCTGATGATTGCCCAGTATCGACAACAACACCTTGATCCCCTTGGCCTGCAGGTCGGCAATGGCGCCGGAATTCAAGGTGGCCGTGACGGTATCGTTGAAAAACAGCTCGGGCTGTTCTGATGTGCCATTGATGTTGGCGGCGAAGATGATCGCGATGTCGAACAGGTTACTGCCGTCCTGTAGGGTGTATTGCCCGACATTGGCTAGGTTGCTGGAATTGGTTTCGACATAGCAGGTGCCGGTGATTGCGTTGGTATTGGTACTCATGGGGTTCCCCTCTCTCGTTGATTTGCGGGACAAATACTCTGACCCGGAAGCGTTTTGGTAAAAGTATACATTATAGAAATGAAACAGGGAGTTCAGGGAGATCAGGGAGGTTGCTGGTGCAATTTTTTTGGAAATTTGAAATAAGCGTGGTTCCTGCCTCCTACCAGAGCAGCCGGCTGTCGAGTTGTCTGGATGGTGACTAGCTAGCATGTCTTGTTGCATTATCATTGCCGGCGGAGACCTATTCAGGTTGGCGGAATCAGAGAGAAATTCACCTTAATATGAAAAACCTCATTGCGTTGGCAACCTGCTTGCTACCTGAGTTCATCCTCCGTGCCGACAACGAGATAGCGGTTGATTCTTGTGCCACACCCGAAGTGTGTGTTGCGAAGATAGATGAGGTCATGAATCGCAATGCGCCGCCTGGTCTATACCCCTCGCAACCCGTGCAGGCCGTCATTGATAGAATGTTGGAGTTCGGCGAAACTTCCGTGCCGTACTTTTTCCAGTTGCTGGAGAGTGCCGACCCCCTGGTCGCACGGATCGGTGCGGTTGCGCTGACAAAAGTCAATCACCTTGATGAGCGGTATCTGCCGCAAGTTTTGAATGCCCTGGATAGGGATATCGCGTGGCTACCAACAGTATTGACAAGAATCGGGACACCAGAGGCCGCTGAGGCTGCCGTCAGGCAGTACTTGAATTCCAGAAGTTCGCCACACAACCAAGAGATGTTCGCAGTGGTCGCGTTCGGGGCAAATGCATTGCCAGCGATAATGCGCGCTGCGCAATGCGGCAATGACTGCGACGAGCAGACGCACTTCCTATTGGGGTATGCGCTTGGCGAAATGCGCGAAGGCCAGCAGGAGGCTGCAGCAAGCTTGCTGAAGATCGCCGAGGACGCCACCCAAAGCGCCTATGTTCGGCACGGAGCACTGAGGATGATCAGTTTTGTCGGCGAGCCGGGCTTGCCGATTGAGCAAGGTTTACTGGAACTCGCTGAGAGGGAACCAGAGTTCAAGGGTACAGTTGATCACGCACTGATAGGAATCAAGTCTTCTCATGCAGGAGCCATACTGGCGGAGTTCTTGAAGAGCGGAGCGGATCGATTGGTCCTGCGAGACATCGCCGAGCTTGGACCGAATGGGGTCAGCGCGGGAATGACCGTAACGTCGCTGCTTGATAGCAATGATTTGAGTGAGCGAGTGATGGCAGTACGAACGCTGGGTTACATCGGTTTCACGTCGGCGGCAAGCAAATTGATTGACTTGCTCAATGACCCCACAAGCGCTCAACTCAATTGGGTCGCAGCCGAATCGTTAGGGCGCATGCAAGCCAAGGTCGCGATACCTGCATTGCGCAATGCAGCAGAATCACACTGGTACCCGCCGGTTCGCGACGCCGCCAACAAGGCATTGGCCCACATCGAGTCAGCGGCCGGTTACGAGAGCAAATTTCACCGCAAGAATTTTTCTTTTGACTATTTTCAGTTTCAGCATATGGATATGGAGCCCTGTGAGAGCATTTCACTGGAGTCGCTCGAAGAGCCTCAGGACCGGAAGCTGTACGCCTATAACAATCCGGAAGCTTTGGAGCAATTGGCATACGACTCGGTCGTTCTGAGTTACGGTGCCCGTGATGAAGAACAGCAGATGGCCGAGGATCCAGGTGGCATTATTCGAGTCAACCCAGGAAACATCATTGAGCATCGTACCAACATAACCCAAGTCCCTGACGTCGCATTGCGCCTGGCGTCTGGATGGTTGGCGGGTAGCGACAGGGGCGAATGGGGGGGCGAGCTGGTGCATATACAGGACGACGGCACCGCGACCGTTGTTCTGAATGACAACGTCGAGGACATTTATCAGCTGGGCCAACGGTATATTGCACTATCAGGCCTGGCGCACATGACCATGAACAGCGGCCGCGTATTGGAATTGATTGAGGCAACGGATGGCACCTGGACCGTTCATGAATGGCGCGGCCTGCCTGGTGCCCCGCGATCTTCGGCGTTTATGGAGACCGGCGAACTGTTGATCAACACCGCTTCTGGCGGAAGTCTTCTTCTGAATGAGAGCGGCGACTTTCGTATGGCGAACTGTGAAAAGCCTGATAAGGGCTAGCAGAGGTTTCGTGCAGACTGACGGACGGGAAGTACAAAGCAGAAAATTGATCTTGAGGGGTCCAGGGAGAAGTTTGAGCAGCTAATGAACGGGAGACGAAGGATGGGTTGCGAACTATCGAGCCGCTGGCTGAGTAAAGGCCGTGGATCGCTTCTCTCTGGACCTATCCTTGTTCGTTAGTGTCTCCAGGCAGAATTGAGTAAGACGGCTCTTTGCTTTTCAGGAGATCGTCCACATAGGAGGCAAAGGCGCTGTGTACATTCGCTTTTCCAACGCTTTCCCAAAACTGTTTACCACCGACAGTCCCGAATGCCGCATGAATATCGGAGCTTACGAGTTCCCATTGATTTCTGGGCAACTGACCTTCCTCGTGCAAGTCGTACATTACGCTCCATGTGTTGAGAAATTGGCCAACCAACACAGTGAATTGCATTTTTTCATCGTCATCTTTCAATTCGCCCAGAAGGCCTCTTCTAAATATCGAGGCTGAGTCCTTGGTTCCTGAAATAGCAGTATTGGCCTGGCCATAGGCTTCAAGAAAGGAATATCTGGCTGATGCTTGGGATTGCTGATTGGACAGCTTGATTTGACGTGCAAGATAAAGAAGTGAAGCAACGACAGCTATGGCACCAGCCCATTCTCCCGTAGCCGAAACAATTTCCCAGTTCATTTGTGCACCTTAACGTTTTTCTTCACCTGCTGCAGCGCCGCGAAACGGTCTGGAGGTCAGGCCTCACTCGGCCGTGAGTGTCATTCGTGGCCTGGCTTCCCTAGCGTCGCCCTTAGGTCTTCGATTCGCGTTGCTGGTCCACGCGCAATCAAAAATTGCTGCAGTTCTACTGGTACGTTTGTGTTGTCGTTGTCGTCGGGATCGCCGCTGCATTCGGTGCGGCCGTCGTCGTCAAAATCATGCTCCAATTCGGCCAGTGCCGTGTAGTCTCCGGTACAGCTGTTGTCCAGAGTTCCGTCGCAGATTTCGGGTGCGCTTGGGAAGGTGCTCGGATCGGCGTCATCGCAGTCTGTCGTGCAACCGAGATAGGCCCCGACACGGGTATCACCATCGAGGTCAATGCTCACGTTTACGCAACTTCCGGATTGGCAGGCGTTGGTGGTACACAGGTTTCCATCATCACAGCTGCTGAATCCAGCCGGGCACAGACCGGTGACTGAGTCCGCAGTTGTACATGAGCTGCCGTTACCGCAGGGGATTGGGGTGCCTAGACATGAGCCGTCGCTTCTGCAGGCGTCTCCGCTGGTGCCAGCGTTTCCGTCGTCGCAGCTCATTCGAGTACTGGTATTGCTGCACGAACGGACTCCCGCATTGAACAAGCACTGGTCAACCGTGCAGGCATTGCCATCGTCGCATTCGGCACTTGTCATGCAGGGCGTGCCGGCGTGCGAGACCCATGCCACACAAATCAGGCACACAGCCAAAATCCAATTCATAAAACTTCCCCCAAAGTGTTGCGCAGGGATGCACGTTAGCACGTGCAACGGCCGGGCGTCATCAACTCCTTGCCCTATTGCTTGGGACCCGTTCCAAGCCGGCTGTAAAAGGTCAGTAAAAGGTTAGAGACACCCAAAACTGAGGAAATTTTCTACAGACAAATGGGTCGTGATTTGGCAAAGCTGTGAGCTCAACGGACAGAGTGAAGCCGCGTCTGTACGGGGTGACTAAACGTCACGCTAGGACGCTATCGCTGGGGGAAACGGATCTCGCGAAGACGCGAAGATGCAAAGAAAAGAATGTTATCGCTGGAAGGACATAGAAGAATAGGTTTGAAGGATTGGCCTTTTTTGATTGGGGATGTCCTCACTTGGTTTTCTCTGCCGGGGCAGGGGACTACCAGCTCATCGTGCACCTTCACCATCACCGGCGCGCTTCCTGGGGGTGGCTCGGGAACGCGAGTTTGCACCATCGATGCGGCGTCCGATGGACTGCCGGTGACGTTGCAATCATTCGCGATCGACTAACCGTCGACAGTTTGACAACAGGATCCATCACTTGGCTATGGGTTGTTTCGCCTAGCTGCTGAGGGGCTTCTCCGCGTCACAAGGCTTCATAACCTGTTGAACATAAAGGTATTTAACGACTTTAAGAATCATTTGCTGTATAATAAAACAGTGCCAAGTCACGCCAGGAAGGGCATCAAATGAACCACACGCATCCCACCGCTAACCGTCCCAACATCGACAAACTCGAATCGGATATCACAGAGCTGGCAGGACACCTCGCTGCCGCCAACTACCGATTGCTGGTTTTGATCCGTGAGTTTGATGAGGCTCATGGGTGGAGTGGGGGCGGTGTCCTCTCATGCGCACATTGGTTGTCCTGGAAGGTGGGTACCAACCTCGGTGCTGCGAGAGAAAAGGTCCGTGTAGCTCACGCGCTGAAGAACCTCCCACAGATCAGCGAGGCGTTTTCGATGGGAAGTGTCAGCTATTCGAAGGTGCGTGCCATGACTCGGGTAGCTACACTGGAAAACGAAGAATTCCTGCTGACTATTGCACGGCACGGAACAGCCAGACATGTTGAGCAACTGGTGCGACATTACCGCAAGGTGACGCGGACGGAAGCTTTGCAAAGGGACAACGAGGTACACAAAAGGCGATCATTGTCTGTGCAGGTTGATGACGACGGCATGGTCATCCTGAAGGGGCGGTTCACGCCAGAACAGGGCGCATCGATCATTCAAGCCCTGGACAAAGCCATGGATGATTGCTTCGAAGAATCTCGCAAGCAAGAGGCGGGCAAGGACGAGATCAAACCTGAGCCCTATTCGGCACGGCGCGCCGACGCTATGGAAAAGCTGGCGGACAGCTTTCTTTGCAATAAGCAGGGCAGGCAAACCGGTGGCGACAAATACCTGATCAACGTCCACACAACAGTCGAAACCTTGCAAGAAGGCGGAGAGCAATCAGAGTCGGAGTTGGGTGGTATCGGCAACGTTTCCGCGGAAAGTTCGCGGCGCATGAGTTGCGACTGTGGCGTAGTGCATACGACTGAGAATACCGACGGTGATACGCTGAGTATTGGCCGAAAAGCTCGGACGGTTCCGCCGTCAATCAGACGTGCCCTGGATCGCCGCGATGGTGGCTGCGCCTTTCCAGGTTGCAGCTGCACGCGATTCGTTGACGCGCACCACATTATTCACTGGGCAGACGGTGGCGAAACCAAACTATCCAACCTGGTGTTGCTGTGTCGACGCCATCACCGGCTGGTTCACGAGGGCGGGTTTGCTGTTCGTAGGCTCGACGATGACCAAATTCAATTCACGCGGCCTGATGGCAGCGTCCTTTTGGCCAATGGTGATCGAAATTCCCGCGGAAACGTGGTGTCATTGACCTCGGCCAATAGAAAATCAGCGACAAAGATTGATTCGACAACCATTCGCTCGCGCTGGGCAGGGGAGACCATTGATTATGGGCTGGCGGTGGATAGTTTGTTGTGGCGGGATAGCGCAAGTCCGGGCGTTTCTGCGGAAACCAAAATTTGAGTTGGGGTCTCGCTCAGCCCTAGGATTGTTTTGGCTTTTGAGTTGGGTGTGTCCCCGCTCGGTGCCTACTAGTCTCAGCGGCTTCCTCACCCGTTCCATCGGTTCGTGGATCGGAAATAGAGCCGCCTTCGTCGAAAAGCCAAAGCGCGACTTGGACTCGTTCGACGTATTCGTCATGGCTGATATATCCAAGCCAATAGTGGAAGTGCGCGAGCGTTGTCAGCGTGTCAATCATAGAGCATAACGTCGGCCGTAACGATTTGCGGCATCTTCTTCAATAACTACTGTAGTAGGACCTTGGCCGCAAATTGACCCCATGCTCGACCAGTAATCGCTGTAGCTTCTCAACGTCGTCAATTGCGTCATTCTCGACCAATGGACCCAAAAGTTTCGACAGCGACTCTCGCCCGAGCCCCTTAGTGATGAACAATTCCTCAAGGTCAATGCCGTTGATATCCTCGGCATACGTGATAGCACGAAGCTTTAACCACTTACGCATCTGCCAAGGTAGGGAGGCAAGATCCACGTATTTCACCAGTGGCGTTTTCCTGCGCTTGCCACCCAACCTGCGACCCGCCATAGCATCTTGAATTGGGTTGTTGGTCCGGTCGAGCGCCGCGAGCAGCTCTTTGATCGCAGAATCCAAATCGCTCATGAGCTTCTTGCTTCCCGCGATCGTCTGCGAGTATTCCAAGACGCGGTAATTCGCAATATCAAACGGGACGTCCTTGATGTCCTGCACAGTCATTATTGTTTTATTTCCGGAACAGTGCGCAATACCAAGTTCGTAGAAAACATTGGCACTACGAAACGAAAGGTCCGCAATGATTAGGTCCGCGTCGAAAATTCCCTCAACGATGTCCTTGGTGATTGAGCCAGGCCGGCTAATTTCGTCAACGCGCCAACAAGAAAGTTGGTTGGCCGCAGTGGCGGGTTTGTAGATGTTTTCGTATACCTCACGCATTCCCTCATCGAATGGCATCAGGACAAAACAGGTTAGGTTCATATTCATGGTTCCCCAAGATGCCTAACAACGGCTGACCTGCAGCGATTTGTTGGGCGCGAGCACTCCTAACCCTTTTTCCGAATAGCTCGCTCGACCATTCGCACGACCTTCTCTCCGTGATCAGGGTCGGCAAAAGTATATGCACTATCCGAATAATCCGCCCACGTCTGACCTGAAATATCTGACGGCGGCTTTGCGCACCCTTTTCGCTTGATCGGAAGAACGCGTACTCCCCAGGTTAACGCCACACCCATTTCCACCATTACGTTGGGGTTAAGATCCGAAGTATCGAAAATTGCAATATCCGCCGCGATGATGTCCCGGGCAATTTCATTAAATAGATGTTCTCCATAACCAGCAGCGAGCGCACGGAAATTAAGCGAAAATTTTAGCGCCCCCGGCTTCGCCTGGTAGGAATCGACTGCTCCTTTAAACATATCTTCCAAGTTAACTTTTAGTTGATCTGAATCGTAGTGATCGGATACGAACTGATAACCAAGCACCACATTTAACTGGCGAGAGTTTCCTTTTGCTTGTGCCACGATCTCCCAGTCATGGTCAGTAAATCCGTACGGTGAACCAACAGGAGATGGAGGCAACGAAGCGGCACTCACATCATCAGTTGGATTTTCATGCACACCCGCTTCAGCGCGTTCCAACTCGTAACGGCCGCGCGGCGTTAAATTGATTTCACCGAAGTGGAAGGGGCTAGTGCCAAGCCATTGCCTCCATTCCGCCAAACCAGAATCGACCAGTATCGTAGCCACGGTATTCAATGTTCCTGGCTGCAACTTAGTGTCCGCCGCTAGCTTCTCAGCTTCGACCGGAAAGCTATTCCCATCACTGTCTTTGCTTAACGACAGCGCTTTCAACACAACAAAGGCGTTGCGTTCGGTAGATTCAGACATAACCAGATTCCGCCTTTATATGCATGGCGCCCAACCACTGATTACTGTGACAATTTGACAATAGTATTGCGTGATATTGCTCTACAGAGTCAATAGTGACTTTAGGCACGGCGGACCACTCAAATCCCATTTTGGACTCGCAAGCATTTCCTTTTCCCCATTCTCCCTCCCCTGTTCAAACTTTTGATTTGCATAGGTAGCAAATAGTATACACCCAAGGCATTCGCCCACAATCTTCAGCTACCAATTGTCTCTCCACTCACCCAAACCCCACCAACGAAAAAACCTCACTATCACCCAGCTTCTCCCTTCCCTTCAGCCCTTCCAACTCCACCACAAACGCACACTCCACCACCTTGGCCCCCAACTTCTCAACCAACGCACAAGTCGCAGCCGCCGTCCCACCCGTAGCAATCAAGTCATCCACCACCACGACCTGATCGCCTTCCTTCAACGCATCGGTATGAATCTCCAGCACCGCTTCGCCATATTCGAGTGCGTAACAATGATCATGCGTATCCGCGGGCAGCTTGCCTTCTTTCCTGACCGGCACAAAGCCAAGATGTAATCGGTCCGCCAAGGCCGCACCGAAGATAAAGCCGCGGGCATCGATGCCGACGATTCGATCCAGGGTTTGCAGGCAATACCTCGATTCAAGCAGGTCGATGGTGCGTCTGAAGGCGTGTTGGTCTGACAGCAGTGGGGTGATGTCTTTGAACTGGATACCGGGCTTGGGGAAGTCGGGGATGTTGCGGATGAATGGCTTGATGAAGTCTGGCATTTGGGTCACTGATGGTTTGTGCTGAAGGGAATGTAGCGCGGGAGGCTTGGTCAGGGAAGGGGGGGCGCTGTCGCTTTGGGGAAATGGATCTCGCGAAGACGCGAAGACGCGAAAGGAAAGGACGCTATCGCGGAAAGGGGACGCTGTCGCTGTGGGAAGAAGAATGTTTCGCGCGAAGACGCAAAGGGCGCTGTCGCGGAAGGGAAAAAATTTGGAAGTAAGAATGGAAATGCGTGTCCACCAAGACGAGGGAGGTTTGCAGGATCGTACTGGACGTCGCTTCACGCAATTGCGTCTGTGGGTTCCGGGTCAAGCCCGGAATGACGGCTGGGGAAAGGTCACCATTTTTTTGTCTCCGATTAAGCGCGCGACGCGTGCAACTTTGCGCCTTTGCTTCTTTGCGCGAGATACTCTTCCTTCAGCGTCAGCGTTCTTCGCAAGAAATATTTCCTTATGCACGTTGTCGCGTGCTGTGGATTCCGGATCAAGTCCGGAATGACAGGAGGGGAGGGTCTACGACGCGGGTTGGGAACACCCTGGTTTTCTACTTCTGGTCTTATTTATCCCAACAGTCGCCAACGCGACCCTCTGTGTTCTCTTTGTCTCTGTGGTTTATCTGATCTTCAGCGGCGCCGCTCTTTTCCGTTTTTAATTCCTCTTTTCCCAAATGCAGCCGGACCGGCTGTCTCCCTGAACTCACTGATCTCTGTGGGTGAGCGGGCCATGGTGCGCAGTGCCTTAACGGCACTGTGCGGTCCGCGAACGACTGCACACGGATGTGCAGGCCGGGGTTTCGTTCGAGGTTCATTGGCCTCGCCACGGACGGCTGCGCCTGACCTCTGTGGTTATTTTACTGTCCACAGGGCACGCTGCGCGTGCCCTGTTTCAATTACCAAAAAAACTACGTCCCCGTGTTATTCAGGAACAAATAGCTCATATCGACCGCTGAAGAGCCCGAGTGGCAGCCCATGCAGCTGCTGGTGTTGACCTGCTCGCCGTTTTGCCACTTGGTGAAATAGGTTTCGATGACCGCGTTGCGGGAATAAGCTGGGGTCACTGTCGGTGTGAAGGGCGGGCCGTCGCTGAGTTTCGGCCATTGGGTTCGCACCAGGTTGTAGTTGTCGAACACGCCTTTATCCAATGGGTCGTAGACATCGTTGCAGGCCTGGGTCAGAGGCGGAGCACTGTCGATGCGTGTGACCTGATCAGGCGTCGGACTGGTCGGTACCGTGCCGGCGGCGTAGCGATACAGGTTGGGGCAGCATTGCAAGGACTCATCAGGATTGGGTGTGGTCGCTGCGGCGCACACGGCGCCATCTACGGCAGGTGTGCATGAGGCATTGAAGAACGAATAGTCTCCACCAGCACCCGAGTCGCCGACCGGTGGCACGTTATTGTTGTGCTCAAAGGTCGACCAGGCCCAGGAGTTCTTGCGACCGCCGTCATCATTGCTGATGGAATGGGAGACTTTGCGGGCGATGTGCAAACCGACCAGGCCCATGGGCTTGACCGAGCAGCTGCCGCTGACTGGGTCGACGATTTGCAGATCCTGATAGTAGAAGGTGCCGCCGGCCACCTCGTCGCTGCTGAGCACTTTCCAGGCGGCTTTCACTTCAGTGGAATCCAGCGGGAATGAGAACGGGACGCAGGTATCGGATTTGTAGCTGCCAGTGCAGTTGAGTTGGTCCGGTGATTTGTTCTGCGCGCCGGCGGCGACAATGGCGTTGTACTCGGTGTCGTTGATGCGGATTTCGTAGTACACCGGCAACAAGGGATCTGGACCTTGCGGGTATAACGGGCCGCGGAAGGCCTGGTCGATGCCGGACAAGGGGTCGCCAAGCAGTTCGGCATGCGCCTCGACTGCCATCATTGCTTCCTGTGTCACTTTGGAGGTCATGGTTAGCACGCGGGGGCCGTTGGCATCACATGCAATGGCTAATTCATCGGTTCCGAATAGATCATCGCTGCTCTTGAAGTGTTCCCAGACCGTGAGTGCGAAGGCGCCATCGGCCTGAGTTCCGATCTGTTGGCTGGTGTCGGGTTGACCATCGGACTGGGCCGGCCAGTTGGTGTTGAGAAACGAGCGCCACGACAGCTGATCGAAGCTGGTTTGGGTCGGCGTCCACCCGGCGGATGCTTCCGGGGTGCACACGTCCGGCCAGTAGACAGGAGTAATTGGCGGGTTGCTGCCATCGGCCAACAGGCAGTGATCGGCCTGAAAACCGGCAGCCCAGGTCTCGCTGGCCTGGCACTCGTTGGTGGCCGGTGCGGTGCCAGGTGTTGCGGCCACCGCTGCGGGCGGATCAGCAGCTGGTTCTGTGGCGGTGTTTGTAGTCGTCTGCGATTGGTTGGTGTCTGACGAGCAGGCAGCAAGTGCTCCGCATAGGACCAGTGAAAAAATGGTTGGCGGACTAGCGCCTAAATTGCGACGTGACATCGGTTCTCTCCCCTCTTGTTGTATAGCCTTGCCACGGTAGCACGCATTGTGCAATGTATACAATTGCATTATCTATCGAGAAGGACGCTATCGCTGAAAGAAAAACACTTGTGAGATATGCGACACCCTAAGCAGCCATCCATGGCGCAACTCCAACGCTCCGAACTAAGCCCCAGCCTGCACATCCGTGTGCAGTCGTTCGCGGACCGCACAGTGCCGTTAAGGCACTGCGCACCATGGCCCGCTTACCCACAGAGATCAGGGAGATCGGAGAGGCAGCCTGGACGGCTGCTTGGGGAAAAAGTCGGGAAGAATAGGGAAATGGTCCCCTCATCCGACTGCTACGCAGCCACCTTCTCCCCGAGGGTGAGTCGCCGAAGTAAGCGGGGTGCCTTAACGGCACGCCGCAGGCAACGAACGACTGAACATGGATGTTCAGGCTGGGGTTCGTCCGGAGTGGTCGCGTTGCGCCATGGATGGCGGATCTCTCCCTACACTATCTGACCCCCTCATCCGACTGCTGCGCAGTCACCTTCTCCCCAAGGAGAAGGGCCTTTTCAAGTTGCGGCAGCGGCGATTCCTCTCTGATCTCCTTGATCTCTGTGGTTAGTCTTCTTCTTTCGCGGCAGCGGTCTTTGCCATTCTTTCTTCACGCCACACTGCGACTCGCCTCTATGACGTCTGCGGTTTTCTTTACAAAGGTGTGCTGTGCGCAGAACCCGCCACAAAAAAAGGGCAGCACGTCTGCGACGTAGCTGCCCTCATTCGATCACGTTGTTCGTCGTGACTATTCCGCCTTTTCAAGGTCCTCGATGACCGCACCGAGGAAGCGCGAGGCTTCGCCGCCGGTGGCGGCGCGGTGGTCGAAGGTTAGGGACAAAGGCATGATCGGCTGCACGGCGACGCCGCCGTCAACGGCAACGACCTGATCGCGTTTCTTGCCGGTGGCCAGGATGGCGACGCAGGGCGGTGCGATCACCGGTGATGCGTATTTGCCAGCGAACACGCCGAAGTTGGACAGCATGATGGTGTAGCCGGTGAGGTCTTCCGGCGGAATGCTGCGGTTCTGGACATTGTCGCGCAAGGTGTTGATGTCTGCGCGAATGGCGGCGGCATCCTTGTTGCCAACGTCTCGCAGCGACGATACGAACAGCCCATCGGGTGTGTCGACAGCCATGCCGACGTCGATGTGATCGTGCAATTTGCGTGAGGTCGATTCGCCGTGGAACCAGGCGTTCAAGGCCGGTTCTGCGGCAACGCCGGCACACAGGGCACGAATACAGCGCGCCATGATATCGGTGCCTTCCGGCCACGCCGCCAGGCTGGCATCGTCCATCAGTGTGGTCGGAACGATACTGGCATGGGCGTTGGCCATGGTGCGTGCCATGGTACGGCGCGTACCACGCAGACCTTCGTAACCCTCTGGGGCTTCTGCTTTTTTCGGTGCCGCTGGCGCAGGCGCTGCGGCGACTGGGGCGGCAGCTTGACCGCGTTGGGCACGTCGGTCGGGCAGGGCTGCACGCTGCAGTGGCGCTGTACCTGCTTCCGCTGCTCGCTTGACGTCATTGGCGGTAATGATGTTGTCAGGGCCGGTGCCGGTGATCTGGGTCAGATCAACACGCATCTTGCGCGCAATAGCGCGAACGGCTGTGGTCACCTTGACGCCACCGACCGAACTTGTGGTCTGGGCGACAACTTTGTCGGATGACTCCATTTGACCGACCACGGTGCCAGAATCAGCGCGGGCCTCTTCGGCTTCCTGCTCGCCCGGCTCGGCGGCTGCTGGTGCTTCATCGGTCAACGCAGCCTTCTGTTCGGGTGCTGGCTCGGGCGGTGCCGACGCTTCTTCACCTTCGACATCGAAATCAACCAGCGGTGCGCCAGTATCAATCACATCGCCAGCCTCACCATAAAGCTTGGCGATGCGGCCGGTGTACGGCGACGGTACTTCGACCACGGCCTTGGCGGTTTCCATCGACACCATGGGTTGGTCCAGCTTGACTTCATCGCCTTCTGCGACCAGCCACTCTACGATTTCAGCGTCCGGCAGGCCTTCGCCCAAATCCGGTAACAGGAAAGTCTTCATGCGGCCTCCATAGTTTGATGAACAGCTGCCAGGATGCGCTTGGTGGTTGGCAGGTAGCGTTTTTCCATGCGGAACAGTGGCATTACCGTGTCGTAACCGGTGACGCGCACCAGCGGTGCCAGCAGGGCATTCATGCCGTGCTCGGCCAGGCCGGCAGCGATTTCTGCGCCAACGCCGCAGGTCTTGGCTGCTTCGTGGACAATGACGCAGCGGCCGGTGCGACCGACCGATTCCAAAATGGTTTCCATGTCGATCGGCTTGATGGTGGCAAGGTCAATGACCTCAGCACTGATGCCTTGCTCTTCAAGGGCATCGGCTGCTTCCAGCGTTTCCTTGATCGAAGCACCCCAACTGACCAGGGTGACGTCGGTGCCGTCACGCAGTACGTAGCAAACGTCCAGCGGCAGCTCTTCACCGTCGTCCATCACCTCTTCCTTGTTCAGGCGGTAGATGCGCTTGGGCTCAAGAAACACCACGGGATCAGGATCTCGAATGGCCGCCAGCAGCAGGCCATAGGCACGCGCCGGTGACGATGGGATGACCACCTTGAGGCCAGGAATATGGGCGAACAGGGCTTCGGTGCTTTCCGAATGATGCTCCGGGGCGTGGATGCCGCCGCCGAACGGTGCTCGCAGCACCATCGGGCAGGTCAGGCGACCGCGGGTGCGGTGACGCAAGCGCGCAGCGTGACAGACCATTTGGTCAATCGTCGGGTAGATGAAACCCATAAACTGGATTTCGGCAACCGGCTTTAGGCCTTCGGCAGCCATGCCTATCGACAAGCCAGCGATCATGTTTTCGGCCAGCGGCGTATCGATCACGCGCATTTTGCCGAAGCGTTCCTGCAGGCCGGCGGTGGCACGAAATACACCGCCGTTGACGCCAACATCTTCGCCCAGACAAATCACCGATTCGTCGTTGGCCATTTCCCAGGCCAGTGCGTTGGTGACGCCATCGACCAGCGTCATGGTTTTGCTTTGATCGCTCATGCCCCGTGCTCCTCGATAGCCTGATCGCGCTGTGCGGCGAGGTCTTCTGGTAATTCTGCGTACATGTAGTCAAACATGGCTGAGGTTGGCTGTACCGGCGTGTCCAGATAGTTGGCCACGGCTTGTTCAACTTGCTTTGAGCATTCAGCCTTGTGCGCCTCTTCCTGCTCATCAGACCAGTGGCCCTGCTTGATCAGGAAATTGCGGGTGCGGATCATCGGCTCGCGTTTCCATGCCGCTTCGACTTCAGCATCGTCACGATAGCGACTGGCATCATCAGCGGTGGTGTGGTCCGACAGACGATAGGTAACTGCCTCGATCAAGGTTGCACCTTTGCCGGCACGAGCGCGTTTGAGCGCAGCATCAGCGGCCCAGCGCACGGCCAGGATATCGTTGCCGTCGACCTGAATGGCCGGAATGCCAGCAGCGATACCTTTTTGTGCCAGTGTCTTGGTTCCGGTTTGCGCAGAGCGCGGAACCGAGATCGCCCATTGGTTGTTGACCACCACGAACAGCACCGGCTAGTCGAATGCGCCGGCGGCGTTCATCGCCTCGTAGAAATCACCTTTGGAACTGCCGCCATCGCCGATGACGGTGACTGCAGCGCGTTGTTCATTGCGAATTTTCATCGCCATGGCGACGCCTGCGGCGTGCATGTTCTGCGTTGCGATCGGTACGGACCAGGCGAAGTCCTTCTTTGGTCCGGCAAAATCGTTGCCGCGTTCGTCACCGCCCCAATACAGCAGGACGTCTTCCATTTTGACGCCGCGATAAAACTGCGCGCCATACTCGCGATACATCGGGCAGAACACGTCGTCCTCGGCCATGGCGCTGCCAATGCCGATATGCGCTGCTTCATGGCCCAGACAAGAGGCGTAGGTGCCCAGCTTGCCGGTACGTTGCAGTGCGACCGCTTTGGTATCGAAGGTTCGTGTCAGGACCATGAGCTTATACAGCTCGACCAGTTCATCTGGCCGTTTGGCCAGCGACGGCAATGGGCCGGTGGGCGTACCGTCAGCTTCCAGGAAGCGCTGGTACTTGATGTCAAAAGAGGCCACGGTTTTCAAATGGTCTGCTCCTTGTACTGAAGTTGTTCTGTGCGATGGAATCGAGCACGCAGCTCGCCATCATACCCGGTTCGAAGACGTTCGGGCAGGTCAGCCGCTCTTGATAACAGCCGTTGAGAATGAATGCAAGTGGTATGGGGTCCTCGACCAGCTTCAGCCCCCCATCCGAGCGCGCGGAAGGCGCAGACGGATGAGGGGGTGCAATCTGGTCGTCGCTCTCGGCCATCGCTCCGCAGACGCTTGATTAACGTAGTATTTCCCCGTCCTCATTGCTTCAAAAACGTTACACTGGCCCCGTGGAACTCACCTTAACGTCAGACATGATCACCGTGTTGGTGCTGCTTGGCATCACTTTGGTGTTGTTTGTGTCCGAGGTTGTGCGCATTGATATCGCCGCATTGCTGATTCTGGTGGCGGTGGGCCTGCTCGATCTGGTGCCTAAAAACCAGCTGTTTGAGGGCCTGGCATCGAATGCGGTGGTGTCCATTATCGCGGTGATGATTCTCGGTGCGGGGCTTGATCGCACCGGCGTGATGGGCAGTGTTGCGGCTTTTATCATGCGCGTCGGCGGCTCTACAGAAACCCGCATATTGCCGTTGATCTCGGGCACGGTGGGGGTCATCTCCAGCTTCATGCAGAACGTTGGCGCGACCGCATTGTTCCTGCCGGTGGTTAGCCGGATCGCCAGTCGCGCCCGCCTGCAATTGTCGCGATTGCTGATGCCGATGGGCTTCTGTGCCATTTTGGGCGGCACCGTCACCATGGTCGGCTCCTCGCCATTGATCCTGCTCAATGACCTGTTGGAAGCATCGAATCGTCAGTTGCCGCCTGGTGTTGACACCATGCAGCCCTTCTCGCTGTTTTCGGTCACCCCAATTGGTCTGATGTTATTGGCATCCGGGATCATTTACTTCCTGTTGTTCGGCTGGTTGGTGTTGCCAAAGGCCGAAGAGGGTACGGCTGACGCTTCAGTTGCGGGCGGCGCCAAGGATTATTTCACTCGGGTCTACGGCATCAAGGGTGACATCTGCGAGCTGGTGGTGACTGCCGATAGCCCGTTGGTGGGTATGACCGTGGGCGAGGTTGAAGCCGACGAGACCTCACCGTTCATACTGGGCATTCGCAATGGCGACGAGACGCGCCTGGCACCGGGGGCTGATCAGATGTTTTGGGTCGGCACGGTGGTCGCCGCCATGGGGCCCAAAAATGAAGTGCGCGAGTGGGCCAGGGTCAAGGAACTGACCTACCGCGTTCGCCTGCGCGACTTCTCGGCGCTGGTGAAAAAGGCGCGTGCCGGCATCGTTGAGGCAGTTATCCCGCCGGGCTCGCCGCTGGTCGGTCAAACCTTGGTCGATGTGCAACCGCGCCGGCGCTATGGCATCAATCCGCTGGCGATCAATCGTCAGGAAGAGATTATCCGCCACGACATGCGCGATATGGAACTGGAAGTTGGTGACACGCTGGTCTTCTTCGGCAACTGGCGGGATCTTGCTGAGGTGGACGGTAATCGCGATTTCGTGATTGTTACTGATTTCCCGCGCGAAGAGCAGCGACCGCAAAAAGTGGGGTTCGCACTGCTGTTCTTCATGCTGGCCATGGGGCTGATTCTGTTCTCAGACCTGCCTTTGTCCTTGTCCTTGCTCACCGGCGCGCTGGGTATGGTGGTCACCAATGTGCTCAGCATGGATGAAGCTTACGCGGCGGTCAGCTGGAAGACCGTATTCCTGTTAGCCTCCTTGATCCCGCTCGGTGGTGCGATGGAAACCACCGGTACGGCGGCATGGGTGGCTCAGGAAGTGCTCGGTCACACCGGCGGTATGCCTGAGTGGGTGATGCTGTTGCTGTTGGGAAGCATGGCGACCTTCTTCACGCTGGTTATGTCGAATGTTGGCGCAACGGTGTTGTTGGTGCCGCTGGCGATCAACATCGCACTGGCCACCGACGCTGATCCGGCGATGTACGCCATGACCATTGCCATCGCCACGTCCAATGCTTTCCTCATTCCGACCCACCAGGTGAACGCTTTGATCATGGGGCCGGGTGGCTACAAGGTGATTGACTTCTTAAGAGTCGGCGGCTTGATGACCGTTATTTTCCTGGCGGTGTTGGTGTTTGGTATGCAGTACGTTTTCTAGCGCGACTTAGCTAGAGGTCGTCCACGATTAGCCATCCATGGCTAACGCGGACACGAACTTTCAGAAGCGCGGTTATGAAAGTTCTTCATTTCCAATGGCTTGAAAATGCCGGTCCATCCGTGGACCGGTCGAGCTGGTCCAGAAACGTGAACTGTGGACGCGCTCTAGCTCCGCTTCAAAACGCGCAGCGAGTAGGCAATCAGAAATGCCGTGACGCCGGTCTGCACCAACGCGCCTGCCAGAGCGCTGCTTGGAATTACTGCCGCCGCAAAAAGTGGAACCAACGACAGCACGCCACCAACCGTTGCCGCCATGAATACGTAGCTGGCCATCGGCATTCTCAACAGCAGCAGAAGGCTGCCTATAGCGCCACCAAAAACGGCAAGCGCAAACACACCGGTGGCCCAGACTGGCCTTGTCTCAACCACGGAGCGATAGGCCTCAGGCATGGCTGCAACAGCATCCGGATTCATCTGCCAGATGAAATTGAAGCAACCCATCAAGTTGTAGACCAGGGCAATCGTGGCGATGACCCAGAAACTCCAATGCATCTTTTGTTTTGAGTGGTTCATGTACTGTCCTGTCTGGTTGATCTCAGAGCCGTTTTAAGTCTTTGTTGCAGCAAGGCGCGAATTGCATCGGTGGGCGCCATCTTCAGCGCTTGTTGATGGAATCTTTTTGCCGACTTCGAATGGCCAGCGCGGCGATGCAGGTCGGCCATCACTGCCGACCAAAGGTAGGAATCGAGCAGCCACTGCGGCGTTGGGAAGGCTTCAAGGGCTGCAAGCGCGGCTTGTGGCCCCTGCCATTCGGCAACCGCAACGGCTCGATTGAGCGCGTGGATTGGCGATGGCGCGGCATGTTCCAACAGGTCGTAGTATTCGACGATCTTGTGCCACCGCGTCTGATCAAAGGAAGGCGCCATGCAGTGCTCTGCGGCAATGGCGGCTTCTGCATGATAACGAGTGAACTGATCACCCTGAGCAGATTGCGACAGGTAGCTCAGCCCAAGCCCAATCTGTTTTTGGTTCCACCGGCTGCGGTCTTGATCTTCCAGAAGAAGCAAGCCTCCGCCGCCGTCCAGTCGGGCCGATAATCGTGCGCGGTGCAAATGCATCAAGGCGAGCAGCGCAAAGCACTCGCTGACCTGACCGACTGGGTGCTCAACGAGCACGGTCGCCAATCTAATCGCCTCGTCGCATAGCTCACAACGAATCGCGGCGTCAGCATGCGAGGACAAGTGCCCTTCAGTGAACAACACATAGATGGTCTTAAGCACGTTGGCTAGCCGGGGCCGGCAGTGCTCTGCGTCGAGCTGGTCGATGCGTACCGGCTGCGCCTTGAGTTTGTCGCGCGCTCGAGCGAGTCGCTTGTAAACCGCCGCTTCGCTCATGAACAAGCGCTGCGCAATCTCGGGCACGTTGAATCCGCACAGGGTCTTCAATGCAAAGACCAATTGCGACTCAGCTGGCAGAACCTCGTCACAGGCAACGAACAACATTCTGAGCAGGTCATCGCGCATCTCGCCCGGCAGTACCTGGTGCAATTCATCTTGCACATTCGGGGCCAGGTCGGTGGCGAATTGCTCTAATAGCTGCGCCTGTCGGCGGCTCTTGCGCATTTCACCAATCAGTTCGTTGTGGGCCACCCGATACAGCCAGGCTGCTGGTTGCTCGGGCTGGCCATTGCGACCCCAGTCCTGCACCGCTTTCATCAAGGCAGACTGCACTGCATCCTCGATCCGGCCGATGTGTTGGACGCCGACCTGGCGCGAGAGTATCGCCACCAGGCGGCCGTATTCGTGCCGAAACAAGTGTGTCTCGGATTCGCTCAAGGCGTGCTGATCTCTCTGACTTCAACCGAACAGCCAGGCATCGCAACGCCGGGACTTTCACGCGCCACCTGCAATGCCGCTTCAAGGTTTTCTGCGGACACGATCATGAAACCACCCACCACCTCTTTGCTTTCGGCAAATGGACCGTCCATGGTGGTTCCGTCGCCGGTTACGACCGCGCCAGGGCCTAACTTGCCGCCCATATCGACGATGTTGTGCTTGAATTTTTCTTGCCACGCATTGAACCTGGCGTACATCTGTTCCATCTGCGCCGGCGACGGCGGTTCACACTTGCTTTCGCCTGAAGCTTGCCGTTGACTGCGTTGGATGCATAAGTAGGTCTTGTTTGACATGGTGTCCTCCAATTAGAAACTCATTCGATTCATGGTTATGACGCGCCAGTGCATCGACTTTGGACACAGTATTTTCTTTTTCTGTTGATGACCGATTGCGCTCAAACGACTGCTCTTCGCAGGAAGCCCGAGCAAGCCATCGGCGGCAGCTCACCGTGCCAGGCCTGATTTTGGCGGTCGTCGAAGTCGGCAGGCGGTTTGGTCATGGTTGCGATCCGCGTGGTGTGCTTGATCGCAATATAGGGTAAAGAGTCGGAACTGGCCAGTTGGTAGCCATCAACCATCCATGGACCTCACCCTTCGATTCAAGGCTAAGACCAAGGGCTACGACTAGATTGGCCCCTCATCCGACCGCGCCGATGGCGCAGACGGATGAGGGGCCCATTCTGGTTGTGGCTCTGAACGAGGTCCCCCAGTTGGATGAGGGGGTCACGCTGGTCGTGGCATTGGCCAAGTCCGCAGACGGATGAGGGTTCCGCCTACCACCTACTCCTTATCCACCACCTTGTAATCACCTTCGATCACGTTGGTAGCAGCCTGCTGCTGCGGTCGCTGCGGTCGCTGCGGTCGCTGCGGTCTGTTTGGCATGACTTGCGGCTCGGGCTTGGCAAACATCATTCGAATGCGCAGGTACAGTAGCCATAGGGCGCCCAGGACGGCGGCACCAATCAGGAAGAAAATGCCGAAAAAGGCCAGTGTGCCGAGGACAATCAAGCCGACGATGAGCAGCAAAGCGCGGGCGATTGGGTTGCTGGGCAGCGCATTCTGACCGTTGATAGTGTAGATTCGCATGCTTCCAATTTGGGGATAGCTGACGGATCAATCAATGCAGATTGTATGCAAACTTGAATCGATCGAGGATGGCGGAGCGATCGAGGCGCGAGTTGACCGCGACAACCAACCGTCGTTGAACCTGGCTGTTTGCCGTCACGGCGACCAGGTTTTTGCCTGGCACAACATATGCCCACACCAGGGGCGTGCATTGAATTTCGCACCTAATCGCTTTTTGTTCACGCCCGAAGGTCAGCTCATGTGCGCGGCACATGGTGCGGTGTTTGAAGCCGACACCGGTTTATGCGTTGGTGGCCCTTGTCGAGGGGCTTCGTTGCGTGGTGTTGCTGTGGCAGTGCAAAATGGTGAAGTGATTTTGACTGCTGACAGTGAGACAAACGATGAATGATCTGACTCAAATGCCGGATTCAGAAGCCAAGAATTGGGCCGTGGTATGTCACCTCTCGGCGTTGAGCGGCTGCATCATTCCCTTTGGGAACTTGATTGCGCCACTGGTGATCTGGTTGCTGCAGAAGGACCGGCATCCGTTAATCGACGCCAATGGGAAAGAGGCGGTCAACTTTCAGATTTCAGTGACGATTTACCTGATGGTGGCTGTGGCGTTGATGCTGATCGTTATTGGGTTCTTCCTGGCACCGCTGATTGGATTGGTCGCTCTGATCTTCATCATAGTGGCCGCGGTGAAGACCTCTAACGGTGAAACATTCAGGTATCCATTGTCGATTCGTTTGATTCAGTGAAAAACCCCATAAAATCATAGGTTTTAACGATTCATTCAGATTGATTTAACGAATTATTAACGCAGTTGTTAGTATTCTGAACCTCAGCTACGGATCACCCAGCTGACAGGTTGGCGCTGAACTCAGGCTATCGGGGCATGTAGCATCAGGGTCCAGGTATCGGGAAACCGGCCTGGGCCCTTTTTTTTAGGGTAAGAGCCCAGTTTGAAGTCATAATCAATCGGGCGGATCAGACCAGAGGGGCTGAACGCGGCGTTGTCGCGAATAGGACGGATGGAATGAAGGTACTCATCATCGAAGACAACGCAGATATTGCGGCCAATATCGGTGATTTCCTGGAAGACCGTGGGCACGTCGTAGATTTCGCAGGTGACGGCGTCACTGGTCTACACCTGGCTGTGGTCAATGAGTTCGATGTCATTGTGCTCGACCTTATGTTGCCAGGGATGGATGGACTGGACGTGTGCCGACGTTTGCGTGAGGACGCGCGCAAACAAACCCCGATCTTGATGTTGACCGCACGCGACCGCTTGGAACAGAAGTTGAAAGGCTTCGAGACCGGCGCTGATGACTATATGGTTAAGCCTTTTGCGCTGCAGGAATTGGAAGCTCGATTGCAGGTCCTGGTGCGACGTGCCAGACCAAGTCAGCCTCGTGTGCTGAAGGTCGCTGATCTGGAGTACAATCTCGACACGCTGACTGTTCGGCGTGCCAAGCAGGAATTAAACCTGAACCCGACCGGCCTCAAATTGTTGCAAAGATTGATGGAAGCGTCACCCTCCGTGGTTCCTCGCCAAGAGCTGGAATTGCGCGTTTGGGGTGAGGAGTTGCCTGATAGCGACAGTTTGCGGGTGCATATTCACAGCCTTCGGCAAGCCATCGACAAACCGTTTGGGGCGCCGATGATTCAAACACGACATGGCATCGGCTACCGACTTATCGACCCCACCGCGGTTCAAACGTAAGCTACGAAGCCGCATCATCATCACCTTCGTCCTGTTCAGCATTTTGTTGAGCGGGTTGTTTGCGGTGACTGCGTTGTGGATGCGTTCGTATCTGGAAAACGATCTGATCGGTGAGACGCTAAAACGCGACCTGGACCAACACCTCTCGTCCCTGGAGCAAAACCCTGGTACCGCCAACGCCGAGCCATTTTCCTCTCGGGTATATGCCTATGTGACGCGCGCTGGAAACCCGGATATCCAGTTGCCTTCCGAGTTCAGGTCGCTGCCATCTGGTGTGCACGATGTCACCAACGACGGCCGCCAGTTCAAGGTCGCGGTGAACAAGACTGGCATGTTTTGGGGCTATGTGATTTACGACGTATCGCCCAACCCTCGGGAAAAAACACAGCTGTTGACCTTTCTCGGCGGCGCCAGTGTGGTGTTTCTATTGCTGGCCTGGCTACTGGCGGTGTGGTCGTCGAAACACGTGATGGCACCGGTCAGCCACTTGGCGCGCCGCATTGCCACCATGGGCGAGGCCAATGATCAACAGTTGCTGGCACCGGATTTCCCGGGTGATGAAGTCGGCCAGTTGGCGGCGGCACTGGATGACTACGCGCAGCGGCTGACGGAGATCGTCATTCGCGACAAAGAGTTCAATGCAGATGTCAGCCACGAGTTGCGAACACCGTTGGCGGTTATTCGCTCGGCAGCGGAGCTGTTGCTGGCCCAGCCTGATTTGAATGACAAGACCCGAGCGCGACTGCAGCGCATTGAACGGGCAGTGCGGCAGTCAACGGAACTGACCACGGCGCTGCTGCACCTGGTGCGTGGCGAACGCGATCACCCAGAGTCAGAACATTCCACCATTGGCGAGTTGGTCGACAACGTTGTTGACTCCATGCGACCCCAGTTGGGCAACAAGTCTGTCGATGTCCGCGTCGACATTGAACAGGACTACAAGGTTGATGCACCGGATGCGGTGATCGCGGTGGCGCTGGGTAACCTGATTGGCAACGCATTCAAGTACACCCCCGCCGGTGAGGTGGTGATTACCGTTAGTGCCTCGCAGGTGCGAGTTGCCGATTCCGGGCCTGGTATTGAGTCATCAGAACTGGGCAAAGTATTCGCTCGGCATTATCGCGGCAGTTCGGCCAGTGGCAAGGGCGCAGGATTAGGGCTTGCCATTGTGCAGCGACTGTGCGATCTATACGGTTGGCACGTCGACGTTGCCAGCGGTACCCCAGGTGGCCTGGTCGCCACTCTGGTCTTCGAACCGGAGCCGGAAACGGACAAGGACAAGGACCTCTCCTAATGAATTGGGTTGTGATGAAGTTTGGCGGCACATCTGTCGCCGACTCGCGCTGTTGGCAGCGTATTGTTGAGCATGTGCGGCAGGTCATTGAACAAGACCAGCATGCCTTGCTGGTGGTGTCTGCCGTTGCTGGCGTCACCGATGCGATTTCCGGTTGTCTGTCGGGGCAGTTGTCGAGCGCTGAGGCGTTGAACAAACTCGACCAGTGCCATGCTGACCTGTGCGCTGCATTTGAACTGGATAGCACAGGATTGCTGGCGAAACAGCGACAAACCCTCAAATCGTTGCTTGATCATGCTGAGCCGACGCCGGCGCGCGATGCCCAGGCATTGGCGATGGGTGAGCTGATGTCCAGCACCCTGGGCCACGCGATTTTAGGCAAACTGGGTCTGGATGTATCCTGGCAGGCGGCCACCGAATTGCTGCAAGCCGCTGATGATGCGCAGGAAAGCCCACGTCGGCGCTACCTTTCAGCGACTTGCCGCCCACAGGCCGATGCTGCACTCGCCGATCGTCTTGCTGCCCAGAGTCGGGTCCACATCACACAAGGCTTTGTCGCCTGTCGCGACGGCGAAACCGTTGTCTTGGGTCGTGGCGGGTCGGACACCTCAGCTGCCTATCTGGCGGTTCGCCTGGCTGCGATACGCTGCGAGATATGGACCGACGTACCGGGCATGTTCAGTGCCAATCCGCGCTATCTGCCAGCGGCTCGCCTGTTGAAAAACCTTGGCTATCGAGAGGCGCAGGAGTTGGCATCGATGGGGGCGCGCGTGTTGCATCCACGCTGCCTCGGTCCGGTGCGAGAAGCGAAAATCCCATTGGCGGTGCGGCAGACTTCGCGGCCAGAGATTGAAGGGACCGTCATCTCCGAGCAAGCGCGCGATTTCGGCGCTCAGGTTAAAGCCATCGTTCAACGCAAGGGCATTACGCTGATCTCGATGGAAGGGCTGCGCATGTGGCACCAGGTCGGGTTTTTGGCGCGGGCCTTTGCGGTTTTCCAGAAACACCACTTGTCGATTGACTTGATCTCCACATCTGAGGCATCCGTGACGGTGTCGCTGGATATGGCCGAACATTTGCTTGATGAGCAGGCCTTGAATGAGGCGGTCACCGAGCTTGAGAGTATTTGCCGAGTGCGCGTACTGCACCACTGCGCATCGGTTAGCCTGATTGGCTCCGGTATTCGCACCATTTTGCACCGTCTGGGTGCCGCGCTTGAGGTGTTTGAGCAGCGCAAGATTCATCTGGTCAGCCAGGCTGCCAACGATTTGAACCTCACTTTTGTGGTTGATCAACGCGATGCCGACAAGCTGGTGCAACAGCTGCATCAGCAGTTGATTCCCGGCGGTGTTGGCGGCGATTCAGTTTTTGGGCCGACCTGGCGGCAGCTCGATCAAGGCGATGCTGTGGGCGAGGCCAGACCATTGTGGTGGCGACAGCGTGCTGATGAACTGCTCGGTGTGTTGGGCGACGGCGACAGCGCGTACATCTACTCGCTGGCACAGGTGCAGGCTGCGGCGGCACGTTTGACCTCCCTGCACGCCGTCGATCAAGTGCTTTATGCGATGAAGGCCAACTCGCATCCGCGGGTGATCGCACAGGTCGCCGCCGCCGGCTGCGGCCTCGAATGCGTTTCAATGAACGAAGTGCGGCGCGTGATCGAAACTGTTCCCGACATCGATCGTCAGAAAATCCTGTTTACACCAAACTTTGCACCGCTTGCTGAATACCAGGCCGCGTTCGAAGCCGGTATTCGAGTGACGGTCGATAACATATTTGTTCTGGAGCATTGGGGTGAGCATTTGGCCGGGCAGTCGGTTTTCTTGCGTCTCGATCCAGGCTCAGGTTTAGGCCACCACAAGATGGTGCGGACCGCAGGTCAAAACGCCAAGTTCGGCATTCCACTGGACGAAATGGAACGCGTGCAAGCGTTGGCAGCCAGGTATTCGATCAAAGTGGTCGGTCTACATGCCCATACCGGTTCTGGTGTGATGCACCCGGATGCGTGGCAACGTACGGTTCATGTGCTCAGTGCATTCGTTGAACAGTTCCCCGATGTTGAGATTATCGACGCTGGGGGTGGACTCGGGGTGCCGGACAAACAGGAAGATCTGCCTTTTGATCTGGGTGCCTTGTCGGCGGCCCTGACCATGGTTCGTGAACAAATGCCGCGCCCGGTCAAGGTGTGGATCGAACCGGGCCGCTACCTGGTCGCCGAATCGGGCGTGTTGTTGGCACGTGTTACCCAGACCAAAGGCAAAGGTGAGATGCGTTATGTGGGCGTGGCCACCGGCATGAACTCGCTGATTCGACCGGCCTTGTATGGCGCGTATCACGAGATATACAACTTGAGTCGGCTCGATCAGCGCGCTGACACCGTCTACAACGTGGTCGGGCCGATCTGTGAAACCGCTGACATTCTCGGGCTGGATCGAGTATTGCCGCAATGTCAGGAAGGGGACGTACTGCTGATTGCCAATGCAGGCGCGTACGGAGCAACTATGGCGTCAAACTACAACATGCGTGCGCCAGCGCCAGAGATGGTTATCGATTGATGCAGTGGTCAGCTATGGGGAAACGCTACCAGCGGTAGCTGATCTCGCGCATCACGTTGGCGCACAGCTGCATGATGCCTTGCACCGGCCTGGGTAGCCGTTGTCCGCCCTGGTCTTCTGCTTCATCGGCATGGCGGGCCTCGTCATGCATCATCTGCTGTACGACCGCCAATGAGGCCTGGTCGGCTTGTGGCAGCGCTTGCAGGTGGCCTTCAAGGTGCGCCTCGACCTGACGCTCGGTTTCAACCACAAAGCCATAACTGGTGCGGTCACCGCTCAACCCAGCCAATGCGCCGATGGCGAACGACCCGGCATAAAACGCCGGATTGAATACGCTGGGGCTGGCATCGAGCTTGTCCAGGCGTTGTTCACACCACACCAGGTGGTCGGTTTCTTCGACCGCGGCATGTTCCATATGTTGTTTGGTGTGCTCATCTTTAGCCGTTGCCGCCTGCCCGTAGTAGAGCGCCTGCGCACACACTTCACCGGTGTGGTTGATGCGCATTAGACCCGCAGCATGCTTGCGTTGTTGTTCACTCAATGTGCCTTCTTCCATGCCTATGGCCGGGGATGGCCGTTCGGCGTGTCGCTGCGGCGAAAATGAGGTGCGCAAACCTTGATCCAACTGCATCAGGAGTTGATCGATCTTTCCGTACTGTCGCATGTCACGGGGTCCTGTTGATTTGCAGGCTGTTGCGGCGAACTGAAGCGGCGATGTCTTCGCATGCTGCACGCCGATAGATACTTCTTAATTGCGGCATGGTCAAGGCCTTATCAAGCGCGGCCAGGCTGACCGCTTGCCAGTGGCCGGTCTGCACTGACCAGCAATAGGCGGCAGGTGTAGATTCCAGCGCCAAATAGTCCAATAGTGGCCATACCAGTTCTGGCGTGGTCAGGTAGGCGCTGTCGCTTAGATCTGGCGATTGCAATGGTTGGCTAGTCATCGCCCCTTGAGCATTGCGAGCAAAATAGACGCTGCCAAGCCGGTCAGGCGCAATTAGCAATGGCGGTTCGCTTGGTGAGGCGACGATTGCTATCGAATCAATAAGTTCAGCCATCGAGTGGCTAGCTCGAACCCATGGTGCTGCCATTCGGTGTTGCAGCAGGGCCTGTCCCAGCACAGTGACCACCAGGCACACCAGCAGACCGTGCTTTATCGTTTCAGTTGCCGTGGCTCGAACGGCTACCAGTGAACCTGCAAGCACGATGGACCACAACAAAGCCCAGAAATAGAGGTGGCGTCCGCCTTGCCCCGGCAGCCCGGTTTGCAACAGGGGCAAGGAAGCTGCGGTGAGCAGCAATAAGCACGCTACCGTAGCCACAGCCAGAAGGCGATGCTTATTCGCTAGCAGCAGCGCAGCAATGGCAACCACGGTGGTTATGGCTGTAAGCCATCTGACAACTGTACCGATCACCGGAGCATCGATCGACGCCGGGCCGAAGGCCAGCCATAAAGCATCTAGCTTGGCGGGCAGTTGCCCCAGCGTAAACTGCTCAGCGGGGCGGTGTTCGAACACCAGTGTGGGATCGTCAAATAACCACCAACGCAAGACTAGGTACAGCAGCAGTACAGCCAGGTGTGGGCTGATGGTTCTAAGCGTCGCTAACACACGGGAAAACACTGATGAAACGGGCTGCTGTGAGAGCGCGACCAGGGCGCATAGCAGCACCGCCAGAACACCGGTTTCCTTGGCGCTCATGGCCAATGCAGCCATAAGAACTGACAGCCATATTCTGTTGCTGGTTGATTGACTGGGTAAACAAAGCGCGCTGCCCAGCGCCAGAGCCATGGCCAGGACCTGACCTCCATCGGCCACCCACGCCACAGTTTCCACTGTCGCTGCGAAACTGGCGAACAACAATGTAGCCATCAGCGCAGCGAGACGGTCACCGCCCCACAGTCGCTGCATCAGCGCCCCGATCAGAACGCAATTTAGCAAGTGAAGACACAAGTGAATGGCCCGCCAGGCCGTTGCATTTGCACCGAACCATGCAAACTCGGCGGAAAAAAGGCTCAGCATTAGCGGTCGCCATGCCATCAAACCGTCCTGAAACCCTTCGCCAAGGTAGCCCGATAGCGACGATAAAAATCCTTGCTGTTGCCAGATTTGCGCTTGATACACGTAGCCGAGGCTATCGCTCAGCAACTGGCCAGCCAGCATTGGGCCAAAATTTACGGCGATGGGGATTGCGGCCAGCAAGCCCCACCACAGCAGATCGCTACGGGCCTTGCTCATGAGCGTATTGTTTCGACGGTCATCGGCATCGAATACTCGGTACGTGTTGGTGTACAGTGGCCGGCATCATAGTGGATTTACAGGTTCGCGTCAGATGGACAACGACTATTCAAGCAAGGCGCTATTCGATTTCCTTCGCCAGGCTACCATGCGCGGCATGCTCAATCCGGCTGCCGCTCGCAGTCGCAAGAACGCCGCCGAGCAACTGTTCTCCAAGCTTACAGACGAAGAACATGCTGACCTTCGTCGGGTTGAGGTTGATGACCTGTGCGGGCGTTTCCACAAGCTGCAAGGCTCGACCATTCGGGTCGAGACCCTGCGGATATACGGCACCCGGCTTTCTGCGGCCATTGACGACTTCATTCGATCAATCGACAACCCGCGCAGTTTTACCGCGACACCGGGTGAATCGAAATCCATTCGTCGGCGCTCAGAACCTGGTGAGCCGTTGCCACAGTCCGGAGAAGATCAGGCCAAAGAACGCCTCGAGCTGGACCCACCACGCGATGCTGAGGAAGTGTTTCCGATTCCAATTCGACCCGGTCATGTCGTGTATGTGCAGAAGGTGCCGCTCGATATGACTCGCGCGGAAGCCAACAAGATTTGCGCAGTGGTGCAGGCGCTGGTGGCCTGCGGCGAGGAGGTCGAGTCATGAAGCACCGCTGGATTCTATTCGCACCGCTGATCTTCTTTGGTCTGGTTGGAACCTGGCTGCTGATGTACTTCCTCGATCCGGAGGCGCAGGGGCCGTTTCATGACAACATGGTGCCGGAGCTGATCGGCTTCTGTCTGGAAGGCTTTTTCCTGGTCGGTGTGTTGTCCTACCTGCAGCAGTTGCGCGAGCACGACCGTCGTCACGAACTTTGGCTTAGTCTGCGTGGCTCTTTGCGAGAGTTTTTGTCGCATCTGGATGTGGCTCTTCTGCCCGCCGATGCCGAGCCGCAAGAGTCCAAGGCATTGGAACAAGACCCCAAGTTCGTTGAGCGGCTGTTGAAAGACTTGCCTTCAGTGGAACTGGATCTGGAGGCGCAGACTGGTTTGAAGACGGTGGCCGGTGCCGGCCTGGAGCTGGCGCATGACCTGATTCCGGTGGCTGCGCAATTGAGCGCTGGGCACATGCGTTGGTGGATCGCCATCGTCGACAACATCGGCAAGCTATCGCGTGCTACCGACCGCTTTCAGGTGGAGTCATCGCTACAGAAGATGCTGATGAATTTGAAAGAATTTGATGATTTGAAGATTTGATCGACTGATAGCAGGCGGCAAAAAAAAAGAGCGGCACAAAGGCCGCTCTTTTCCATTCAATCCAAGGGATTGAAATTACATGCGCGGAGCCAGTTCCACGCGTCGGTTCATGGCGCGGCCTTCGTCGGTGTCATTGCTGGCCACCGGCTGCGACTCACCATAACCCATGGCGTTCAGGTTGTCGCCGTTGACGCCTTTGCTGATCAGGTAATCGCGAACCGCGTTGGCGCGACGGTCTGACAGGCTCATGTTGTAGGTGTCTGAACCCATGCTGTCGGTGTGACCACCAACCGTGAAGTTCAGGTCCGAGTTTTCTTTCATTACACGAGCGGTACGGTCCAGAATCGCCATTGATTCTGCGGTCAGCTGTGCTGAGTCGAACTCGAAGTGGACGCCTTCCAACTTGATATTGCGTTCTTTGGCGCAGCCCATGCCGTTGACATCGGTGCCCATTGGCGTGTCTTTACAGTGATCGTCGTCATCTTTGACGCCGTCCTTGTCACCGTCTTTCGGCAGCGGACAACCGCGGCTGTCAACTGGTGTGCCAGCAGGCGTGCCTGGGCAAGCATCACGATCGTCAGTGACGCCATCGCCATCTGAATCACGTGGCGCCGGAGTAGGTGTCGGAGCTGAGCGCGGTGCGGCAGGTTCCGGAGCAGAAGAGTTCTTGACTGCGCAGATCAAGGTACCAGCGCCAAAGCCAGCGGCAGCAGCCTGGTTGCGATCTTCACTATCAAGATCTGAATCCATCAACGATACGGCAAGGCCGGTAGCAACAGCGCCACCGAGGCCACACCAGATCGGATGGATCTCGTTGTAGCGACTGGACGCGCAACCCTGGGCAATCAGGGCCGTGGCCATGGCAATTAAAATAAGTCTGACAGGTCTCATGCGTTGAATTCCCCTAGGTAATAAAGTGGCATGCACCCCGAAGTATAGCGAATTCAGTGCAAAAATGATCGCGTTCCTCCACGGGAGCATTATGATGTTCCACTGATGTTGGAATGTAAACATACGTAGGAGTCACATTTCGTGTCCGATAAGCTGAAGCAGCAAGCGCTGGAATACCATCGTTCGCCGACCCCCGGGAAGATTCGAGTTGTGCCAAGCAAGGCATTGACTACGCAGCACGAACTGTCGTTGGCCTATTCGCCGGGTGTCGCCGCCGCTTGCGAGGCCATTGTTGAAGATGAAAACGCCGCATCTGAGATGACCTCTCGCGCCAACCTGGTGGGAGTGATTACCAACGGTACGGCAGTCCTTGGGCTCGGTTCGATTGGTCCGTTGGCCGCCAAGCCGGTTATGGAAGGCAAGGGCGTGCTTTTTCAGAAGTTCGCAGGTATCGATGTGTTCGATATTGAAATCGACGAGAACGACCCGGACAAGCTGGTCGATATCATCGCCTCTCTGGCCCCGACCTTTGGCGGCATCAATCTCGAAGACATCAAGGCACCGGAGTGCTTCGAAGTCGAGCGCCGCCTGCGCGATCGCTTGAAGATACCGGTGTTTCACGATGATCAACATGGCACCGCGATCATTACCGGTGCGGCCGTCATCAATGCGTTGCGGCTGGTCGAAAAGGACATCGCCAAGGTTAAGTTGGTGACCTCAGGGGCCGGTGCTGCCGGCATTGCCTGTCTGGATATGTTGGTCGCGTTGGGTCTCAAGAAAGAGAACATTACAGCAACTGACCGTCATGGCGTGGTTTACGTTGGGCGTAGCGAAGACATGGACGATCGCAAAGCCGGTTATGCTCAGGACACTGACGCGCGAACTCTTGGCGAAGTGATCGACGGCGCGGATATCTTTCTTGGCGTTTCGGCTCCAGGTGTCTTGAGCGCCGATATGGTCAAGCGTATGGCTGATCAGCCGATCATCTTGGCGCTGGCCAACCCTATACCTGAGATCATGCCTGATGTTGCTCGAGAGGCGCGTCCCGATGCCATCATCGCGACAGGGCGCTCAGACTTTCCCAACCAGGTCAACAACGTGTTGTGTTTTCCATACATGTTCCGTGGTGCGTTGGATGTAGGGGCTACGTGCATCAATGAGGAGATGAAGCGAGCGGCCGTGCTGGCACTGGCGGAACTTGCACGCAAGGAAGCCAGCGATGTGGTGCAACAGGCTTATGGTGGTGAATCACTGACCTTCGGCCCCGAATATCTGATTCCCAAGCCCTTTGACCCGAGGTTGCCGGTATTTCTGGCACCAGCAATCGCCAAGGCCGCGATGGACAGTGGTGTGGCCACGCGTCCGTTGACTGACCTGCAAGCCTACGAAGACAAAATGACCCAGTTTGTGTTCCGCACGGGCCTGGTCATGAAGCCATTGTTTGATGCCGCCAAGGCCAACCCGCAACGGGTCATCTATGCCGAGGGTGAAGAAGAGGTGGTGCTCAGTGCGGTTCAGGCCGTGATCGATGATGGTGTCGCCAAACCTATCCTGGTCGGCCGACCTGAAGTGGTACAGATGCGTATTGACCGATTGGGTCTGCGCATTCGGCCCGACGTCGACTTTGAGTTGATCAACCCCGACAAGGATGATCGCTTCAAGCAATACTGGACGCTATTGCACCAGTTGATGGAGCGGCATGGCTACACCCCAGAGATCGCCAAGACCATCACCCGAACGCGCACCTCGGTGATCGCCGCACTGGCCTTGTTGATTGGCGATGCCGATGCCGCCATTTGCGGCGTTATCGGGCGCTTCCACAAGCAGCTTAAATACATCCTTGATGTGGTCGGCTTAAAGGAGGGCGTTGAGTCGGCGGCCACTTTGTCCGGGATTTTGGCGCGTGACGACAACATGTATTTCATGTGTGACACCTATGTTAATCCGGACCCCAGCGCCGAACAGATCGCCGATGCCACCCTGCTGGCCGCCGAGCGTATGCTGGATTTTGGCATCCGGCCACGCGTTGCATTGTTGTCGCACTCCAGCTTCGGCAGCCACCTCGATCACAGCGCGCGGAAGATGAAGCAGGCCGCGGCCATTTTGCACCAACGTGCGCCGAACCTGGAGGTTGAAGGTGAAATGCATGCCGACGCGGCGCTCGATCCGGAGCTGCGGCGTCGCATTTTCCCGAACTCGCGACTGCAGGGGCAGGCCAATTTGTTGGTGATGCCGAACGTGGACGCAGCCAATATTTCGTTTCATCTGACGCGCATCGCCACCGGCGGTGTGGCCATCGGGCCGATTTTGCTGGGTGCGGCCAAACCGATCCACGTCATGACAGCATCTTCGACAGTTCGTCGATTGGTCAATATGACAGCTATCGCGGCGGTCGACGCGCAGAAAGCGGAGAGCTCGAAAGGGCAGCGGCAGCTGGAAATATGAGACGTTGGCAGCAGCCGACCGTTGTATGATCGGTCTGCTCACGCGGAAAAAACAGGAGAACACTGCCGTGATTGACGTACGTTGTTTGATATTGGCGTTTGCTTTGCTTGCAAGCGCATGGGCACCCATGGCCGCCGCTCAAGGCGAAGCGGTGACATTGGCCAACGATGAATGGCCACCATTTATTTTGCCATCAGGGCAAACCGGCAAGGCCCATCAACTGGTCTGCGAAGCGCTGCGGCGCTCCGGCCATGACTGCCAACTTCGGGTACAGGTCTGGGAGACCGTCCTTGAGAATGCAAAGATTGGGGCGATCGATGGTATCGCTGCGGTCTGGCACTCTTCCGACCGAGAAGACTATTTGCTGTTTTCCGAACCCTACCTCACCAATCGAATCGTACCGGTGATTTCCAGTGAGTCAGGTATCAGCATCGAGTCGGCATCGGATCTCGCGGGCCTTCGTGTAGCGTTGGTCAACGGGTACGCGTACGGCGAGGAGCTGTCATCCGTGGCGGACACGTTTGAGACAGTTGAGGCCAGCGGAGGTCAGCAGGCATTGCGGCATTTGAGCGAGGGAAGGGCGGACGTTGCCTTGGTCGACGAACTGGTGGCCCGCGATCGCCTGGCATCGGATAGCAGCAAACAACTGACTGTGCTGAGCACTGTGCTGGCCTACCGCAGCCTGCACTTTGCAATGGCTCGTTTAAGCCCGAATGCCGAAACAATTCTGGCTGATTTTCACCGCGCCTACGAGGCCATGCTGCTCGATGGCACCGTCAACGACATTCTGGAAGTTGACTGGCTAGCCACCGATTTCGGCCAGGCGGGCACCATCAGTGTGGTCATGCGCAGTGGCATCAGTCTGGATGAGCTCGCCAATCCGACAGCTACCGGTTCGCTGTATGCCCTCGATCAATCAGAGCTGGACTGGGTTGGCGGGCGTTCGGAGGCGGATGTTGATGTCAACTTCAAGGTCAAAGGCGAAACTTTCGCGTCAATGGAGGACGCCATGGACAACGCTTTTGGACGTGAGTCTTTGTGTCATCACGTCGAGTACTCGTCGACCTTCGACTGTTCGTTTAATTAGAGGTCGTCCACGATTAGCCATCCATGGCTAACGCGGACACGTACTTTCAGAAGCGTGGTTATGAAAGTTCTTCATTTTCAATGGCTTGAAAATGCCGGTCCATCCGTGGACCGGTCGAGCTGGTCCAGAAACCTAAACTGTGGACGCGCTCTAACTAGTCGCCTTCCGCGATTAGCCACGGATGGCCAATCGTGGAGAACCTCTAACTAGTTCATGCATTCCAGATCGACATAGGCGGATACCCGAAAACGTGGGCTGCAGATGGCCAGGAATATCAGATCCTGCTGTTGGCAGGTGTTGCTAATGCGCTGCCGAGTGTCCGGCGGAATGATCACCACGTCGCCGGCTGACACGGTCGTTTCCAGGTCTCCGACGGCAACCAAACCCTGGCCGGACAACACAACATAACGCTCGGTGATGCCAGTCAATTGATGCCAGGCAGTAGTCACGCCGGGCTCGACTCGGGCTCTGGCAATCGATAGCTGCGCACTGGATTCCACGTTCAGCCACTCGGTGATGTAACATCGTTCATCGAAGTAATATTCGCTTTGCTGGCTTCCGCGAATGACCTGTGGCATGTTCATGGGCTGGTGTGCCTTGTCGCGCAAATAAGTCCGTATTGTAAACGCCCGACTCAGGACAACAATCAGTCGGGGACAAGGCGAAAACGATTGAGGATCCGATCCGTCCTGGACGGGTTGGTATGAACTGACATGGCGCGGGCAGTGACTGCCGGCGGCCTGAACAAATACTGACTGGAGAGCGCAAGTGAGCGTAAACCCGCTGACTGAATCGGACATTGATCCGCAAGAAACCGAAGAATGGCTGGACGCATTGACCGCGGTGATCCAGCGTGAGGGCCCAGAGCGAGCCCATTATCTGCTGGAGAAAATGGTCGATTTGTCGCGTCGCTCTGGGGCGCATTTGCCCTACGATGCGACCACCGCCTACGTCAACACCATTCCTCCCAATATGGAGGAACGCTCCGATGGCGACTCTGCGCTGGAGTGGCGGCTACGATCTTTGATTCGCTGGAACGCGCTGGCCATGGTGGTGCGCGCCAACCGTCGTGAGGGTGACCTCGGTGGCCACATCGCCAGCTTTGCCTCAGCCGCAACTTTGTACGATGTGGGATTCAATCACTTCTGGCATGCGCCAACCGCAGACCATGGTGGTGATTTACTCTACATTCAGGGCCACTCGTCACCCGGGATCTATGCGCGCGCATTTCTCGAAGGCCGTCTGACTGAAGACCAGATGGACAAGTTTCGACGTGAGGTGGACGGTGGTGGCCTGTCATCCTACCCACACCCCTGGTTAATGCCTGACTTCTGGCAGTTTCCGACTGTTTCCATGGGGCTCGGTCCGATCACCGCGATCTACCAGGCGCGCTTTTTGAAGTACATGCACAACCGTGAGTTGGCAGATACCGCGAAGCGCAAGGTATGGGCCTTCCTCGGCGATGGCGAAACCGATGAGCCAGAGTCACTGGGTGCCATCTCCCTGGCAGGACGCGAAAAACTGGATAATCTGGTATTCGTAGTCAACTGCAACCTGCAGCGTCTTGACGGCCCGGTGCGAGGCAATGGCAAGATCATTCAAGAGTTAGAGGGCGTATTCCGCGGGGCTGGATGGAACGTCATCAAGGTGATCTGGGGCAGCTACTGGGATCCACTGCTGGCTCGCGATACCAAAGGTCTGTTGCGCCAGCGCATGGAAGAGGCGGTCGATGGCCTGTATCAAAACTGCAAGGCCAAGGGAGGGGCGTACACCCGCGAACACTTCTTCGGCAAGTACCCGGAACTCAAAGCGATGGTGGCCAACATGTCCGACCAGGACATCTGGCGCCTGAATCGTGGTGGACACGACCCCCACAAAATATACGCTGCCTACCATGCGGCGGTGAATCACACCGGTCAGCCGACCGTGATTTTGGCCAAGACGGTCAAGGGCTATGGCATGGGTGAGGCTGGCGAGAGTCAGAACATTACTCACCAACAGAAAAAGATGGGCCATGACCCGATCATGGCTTTCCGTGATCGGTTTAATATTCCGATCAGCGACGACAAAATCGATGAAGTACCGTATTACCAGCCGCCGGAAGACTCCGATGAGATGCGCTATCTAAAGGCTCGTCGCGAAAAGCTGGGTGGCTCACTGCCTGTTCGCACGGCAACTGCCGACAAGTTGCCAGTGCCCAAGCTCGATGCCTTCAAGGCGCTGCTTGAGGGTACCGGTGAGCGCGAAATCTCGACCACCATGGCCTTTGTTCGCACCTTGGCTGTGTTGCTGCGTCAAAAGGGTTTGAAGGAACGCATCGTGCCCATCGTTTGTGATGAGGCGCGCACCTTCGGCATGGAAGGCATGTTTCGCCAGTTGGGTATCTACTCCTCGGTCGGGCAGCAATACGAGCCGGTCGATTCAGATCAGCTGATGTACTACCGCGAGGACAAGAAAGGGCAGATTCTGCAGGAAGGCATTACTGAGGCCGGGGCGTTCTCGTCCTGGTTGGCCGCGGCCACCTCATATTCGACCAACGGTGTCAGCATGGTGCCGTTCTACATCTTCTACTCGATGTTTGGCTTTCAGCGCATTGGTGATCTGGCCTGGGCGGCCGGTGATATGCGGGCCAGAGGGTTCCTGATTGGCGGCACCTCAGGCCGTACCACCCTCAATGGTGAAGGCCTGCAGCATGAAGATGGCCAGAGCCATTTGTTGTCGGGGGCCATCCCGAACTGCATTTCCTATGACCCTACGTTCGCTCACGAAGTGGCGGTGATTGTGCGCGAGGGCCTGCGCCGTATGGTCGAAGAGCATGACGATGTCTACTACTACATGACCGTCATGAACGAGAACTACACCCACCCAGCGATGCTTGAAGATTGCGACGAAGGCATCATCAAGGGCATGTATCGCTTAAGCGAAGGCGGCAAGGCAGAAAATCGCGTGCAACTGCTAGGTAGCGGCGCGATTTTGCGAGAGGCGATCGCTGCCGGTGAACTGCTACGCGAGCACTTCGAGGTCGAGTCAGACGTGTGGAGTTGCACCAGCTTTACTGAGCTGGCGCGCGACGGCCGGGCGGTGGAGCGGCGCAATCGACTGAATCCAGGCAAGAAAGCAAGCAAGCCGTATGTGACTGAATGCCTTGAGAAAAGTGAAGGTCCGGTGATTGCGGCGACCGATTATGTTCGCCTTTTCGCCGAGCAGATTCGTGCCTTTGTACCCGGCGACTACCATGTGCTAGGAACCGATGGCTTCGGACGAAGTGACACCCGCGAGCAGCTGCGAAAGTTCTTCGAAGTGGATCGCTATCATGTCGCCTACACGGCGATTGCTGCTTTGGTTGAGCAGGGCAAACTGCCAAAGACGGCGATGGCCAAGGCACGAAAAGTATTCAACATTGATTCCAACAAGCCTGATCCGGTGGTGAGTTAACGTGGCTCAAACGATAGATATTAAAGTCCCCGATATTGGTGATTTCAGCGATATTCCCGTCATTGAGGTGTTGGCCGCTGAGGGCGACACAGTGGAGGCCGAACAGTCGCTGATTACTCTGGAAAGCGACAAAGCGACCATGGAAGTGCCGGCCCCTGCCAATGGCAAGATCGTGTCAATGACGGTCAAGGTCGGCGACAACGTGTCGGAGGGCGTCGTGATAGGCAGCATGGAAGTGGCCGATGATGCGTCTGCGGACGAGCCGGAGGAGGACAACGATCAGTCCGCGTCCGAGCCAGCACAAGCGGAAGCTGAGCCGAAGCCAGAGCCGAAGAAAACACCGGCAGCTGAGTCCAAAGCTAGTGACGACGACAAATCCGCTGGGCCCAGTGATCCACCGGTGCCGCATGATCCATCTGAACTGGATCAGGCTGAGCTGCCGCATGCCAGCCCATCGGTACGTCGTTTCGCCCGTGAGCTTGGCGTTGACCTCAAAGCGGTGAATGGAACCGGTCCGAAAGGCCGTATTTTGCGCGAAGACGTGCAGGGCTTCGTCAAATCCAGCCTCCAAAGTGGAGGCGCGGGTCAGGCGACTGGCGGTGGTCTGTCGGTATTGGCCGCACCCAAGGTCGATTTCAGCAAGTTTGGCGAGGTTGAGAGTCAGCCCTTGAGTCGCATCAAGAAAATCTCGGGCGCCAACCTGCATCGCAACTGGGTGACGATTCCGCATGTGACCCAACATGACGAGGCCGACATCACCGACATGGAGGCCTTTCGCAAGGGGCATGCCGAACAGGCTGCAGCGAATGGCACCAAGTTGACACCGGTAGTATTCCTGATGAAAGCCTGTGTCGCCGCGCTGAAGAAATTTCCGCATTTCAATGCCTCGCTGGATGAGAGCGGCGAAAACCTGGTAATCAAGAAATACTTCCACATTGGCGTCGCCGTTGATACGCCAGATGGTCTGGTGGTGCCGGTGATTCGTGACGTCGATCAGAAGTCGATATTCGAACTTGCGGCGGAACTTGTCGAAGCCAGTGGCAAGGCGCGGGCGAAGAAACTGTCGCCGACCGATATGCAGGGCGGTTCGATGTCGATTTCCAGTCTCGGTGGTATCGGTGGGACCGCTTTTACACCGATCGTCAACGCACCCGAAGTGGTGATTCTTGGCGTGTCCAGATCGCGCATGACGCCGGTATGGAACGGTGAGAGTTTTCAGCCGCGTCTGATGTTGCCGTTGTCTTTATCTTACGATCACCGAGTGGTCGATGGCGCCGATGCAGCAAGGTTTACCGCCTACATTGGCTGGATACTGAGCGATATTCGTCGGGTCTTGCTGTGACACCAACCTCTTGCCGGCTGGCCGTTGTCGCGCTGCTCTGCGGTTTTTTGTCTGCCTGTGTCACGCCGTTGACCAAACAGCCAGATGCCCCGGCGAATACGGAGGTTGTGGTCGAAGAGCCGGTGGTCATTGAAACGGTGGTGGAAGCAGTCGATGAGTGCCTGCTGCAGGTCCAGCAGTTGCGGCAAGAGCACGCCGCGCACCGCGAACAAACCTCAAAGCTTGAAGATCAGGTGGCGCGGGTCAACGCCGGCATGGATTCGTTGTTGGATCGGCCTGTTCCAGAGCCGGTCGAGCTCACGGCCTGCATTCCTGACGTGGCAGTGGACGAGCCGGCGAAAGACTTGATTGGTGCCATTGAGTGGATTTACATGGACCCGCCCGGGCGCCACTATCGCGCCCGTGTCGACAGCGGTGCGGAAACCTCCTCGCTGAGCGCACAGAACTTGATGGAGTTTGAGCGCGACGGTGAGGACTGGGTACGTTTCATGTTTGATCACGATGGCGATGACGAAGGCGTCGAAATTGAGTTGCCGGTGTCGCGAGTGGTGTTGGTCCGTCAGGTTTCAAGTGAAGAAACACAGCGTCGGCCGGTGGTGGAAATGGCCATCAATATTGGCTCCATGGTGCATGGCACCGAGTTTACCCTGACTGACCGCAGCCAAATGAGCTACCCGGTGTTGCTGGGCAGAGCCTTCTTGCGAGACATTTACCTGATCGACGTTTCACGGTCCTACATCCACGGTAAACATAGGCCTTAAGCGTCTGGTACAGTGAAGGCTAACAGAACTGCAAGATTCTGCGCTTCAACAAGGGAAAAAAATGATCAAGCCGAGTGAATTGGGGCTGTTTGAGGGCTTGGCTGTATGAGCCGGCGGTTAACGCTTTTTGCTGTCGCTGCCGTCTTGGCGTCGATTGGTATCGGGTTGTCTGTTTATCGGCATGTCGTTTTCGATGTGCCTTGGCTGCCGGGGCAGGACAAGTCCATCTGGTCGATCGAGGCTGCAATTGAGTTTCGCGCCAGTGGACAACCGATTACCGTCAACATGGTGCGTCCGGTCGATCAGGCCGCGTTTTCGGTGCTTGAAGAAAGTGGTGCTTCGCCCGGCTATGGGCTCAGCTTTGAAGAGCGCAACAACACACCAGTAGCGCAATGGACCATACGGCAAGCCGAGGGGCAGCAACGTCTATTCTATCGCGTTGATGTTTTGCAGCGAGATGCTTCTCTCGAAGTTGCCAGCGTTCCACCTCCGCGAGTATTGCCGGTCACCTGGGAAGAGCCCTACGCCACTGCGGTGGCCGAGGTGCTGGAGCAGGCACATGCGCTCAGTGCCGATGAATTGTCCTTGACCAAACAGTTGATTGCGCAGTTTTCATCGGCTGAGCGTACGCAGAATGTTCAGTTGCTGGTCGATCAATTCGGTCAGGACGACATCACCGGCTTGCTGGCCAGAATGCTACGCACCGCGAATATTCCGGCCGCCACTATCCATGGCCTGGTATTGGAGGATGGTCGCCGACGCCAGACTTTGCGGCCTTTGTTACGGGTCTGGGTTGGCGAGGATAGTGAGATATTTCCGCTCGGCCTTGATGAGGAAGAACTGGAACGGCCATTGTTGATCTGGACGCGTCACGATGGCTACACACTTGATGTGATGGGCGGTACGCGTTCGCGTTTGTCGTTCTCGATGATTCGCTCAGAAATGAGTAGCTACGGCACCTTGGCAGAGTTGTTGGGCGATGACAGTGACTGGCTGGGCTTTTCCATTCATTCATTGCCGATCGAAGAGCAGGCCATGTTCCAGACCATCTTGCTGCTGCCGATGGGCGCTTTGGTGGTTTGCCTGTTGCGAATTCTGATTGGCATTCGTACCTCTGGCACCTTTATGCCGGTGTTGATCGCACTAGCCTTCATTCAGACCTCGCTTGTTACCGGCTTGATCGGTTTTCTGCTGGTGGTCGCGACCGGGTTGATGATCCGCAGCTATCTATCGCACCTCAACCTGTTGCTGGTGGCAAGGATCTCGGCGGTGATCATCACTGTGATCATGATCATCGGCTTGTTTAGCGTATTCAGTTACAAGGTCGGGCTCACCGAAGGGCTCAAGATCACCTTCTTCCCGATGATCATTCTGTCGTGGACTGTTGAGCGGATGTCGATCCTGTGGGAAGAGGAGGGCTGGCATGAAGTCATGGTCCAGGCCGGCGGTAGTTTGCTTACCGCCGTGATGGTCTACCTGGTGATGATGAATCCGTGGGTGAGGCACTTGAGTTTCAATTTCATCGGCTTGCAGTTTGTCGTGCTGGCACTAATCGTCCTGATTGGAAACTACAGTGGCTACCGACTGCTTGAGTTGCGCCGTTTTCGAGTGATGGCCAAATACCTCTGATGTTGATTCGCCCGTCCAAACTGCGACGCCTTGGCATCATGGGCATGAACGACCGCAACATCAATTACATTGCGCGTTACAACCCGCGGCGCTTGTACCCGCTGGTCGACAACAAGCTCAAGACCAAACTGATTGCTGAAGAGGCGGGCATCACCGTGCCGCCGCTGATCGGCGCAATCAGAACACAGCATGATCTTGAAGACGTGGCCGACATGGTTGCGGGGCACGCTGGCTTTGCCATAAAACCGGCGAAGGGCAGCGGGGGCAAGGGCATTTTGGTGATCACCGGCCACAAAGATGGGCGCTTTATCAAATCGTCCGGCGTTCAAATCGGCATGAGCGCAATACGCCATCACATCACCAATGTACTGTCAGGACTTTACAGTCTCGGCGGCAGTCCAGATGTGGCCATTATCGAGTCGCTCATTCTGACCGATCCACGCTACGAACCATGGTCAATTGGTGGTGTGCCCGATATACGCGTCATTGTCTATCGCGGCTTTCCGGTGATGGCGATGATGCGTCTGGCCACACGTGCATCGGATGGCAAGGCCAATTTGCATATGGGGGCGGTTGGCGTCGGTCTGGATATCGTCAGTGGCCGGGCCGTCAACGCTGTTCAAAGCGGGGGCGCTGTCACCGAGCATCCCGACTCAGGCAATCAGCTGGGCGAACTGACAGTTGCGGATTGGGATCAGTATCTGGAGCTTGGAGCACGCTGTGCTGACGTGACGGGCCTGGGCTACCTTGGTGCCGATATCGTCCCCGACCGCAACCATGGCGCAATGTTGATTGAACTCAACGCCCGCCCAGGTCTTGCCATTCAAGTGGCCAATCGACGCGGCTTGAAACATCGTGTCAGGGCGATCGACAAACTTCCGGCCGACGCTTTCAAGAAGCCGTCGGCCGATCGTTGTCGGATCGCATGTGAGGTGATTACCTCAGTGGAGGCGACGGTAGTGCCGGAACCAGAAAGCAGCCAGTAGCAGCAGGCCGATTGCCAGGGCAAGTTGCGCCGATGCCGATGTGGTGGGGATTGCTCGCGCTGGAGGTAAGCTCAGGGTTAGCACCAGGCGCGGTGCATTGGCCTGGTCTGTGATCTCCCTGGAGTCGAACCGCTTGGCGGTACCAAGGGTTGGACTTTCGCTGCTCACCAAAATCCAGCCATGATTGCTACTCGGCGTGCTACGCCAGCTATTGATGTCAGCGACCATGCCACTTCCTGACCATTGGTATTGGCCCAGGGTCATAAATACCGGTGAGGTGGCTGAGGCCTGGTCGACAAAATCGCCGCCCTCAGTCGACCACAACTCGGTTGGGAAATGCCTGTGCAGCCAGGTTGCATCACCGGTCTGGGCAGGAGCACCCCCGCCTTCCTGCCCCGGGGCGTCGGCCGTTCCTTCACCCCATGAGTTGAGCAAGCGGTGTGCGCCAATGTTTAACGTACCGGAAATGGTCCGGGACATGTTCAGCGTCAATTCGGCCGACTCGACCACAGCATTGCCGGGTATTGTTGAGACGTCGAACTTGATAAGTGCTCGGCGCAGCGCACCTGATGCAATACGCCCAACGAATGTGTGCTCGCCACCGCCGTTGCTCAAGTCGCCCTCCTGAAACAGGCTGTTGTCGGCAATGGCTTCAAGCTCAATAGTGAACGTATCGTCACCGGCGCTGACGACAAAGGCGAAAAGTAGCCCACCTACCGCGCTGCACAAGCGCAGGGGTTTCAACGAAGCCATTTTCCCGACGAACGGTGGTAGAGGCATCGACCGCATCACAAAATCTCCGTAGACTGCCAAATTAAACTAGGGCAGCAACATAGCACAGCCATTGTCTGAATTTTTGGGCAACGGCCACAGGAAAGGTGAGGAAAGGCATGAATCGATCGAAAATTGGGTTGATGTTGGTGGCAGCCCTGGTGATCTCGTCCTTTGCATCGGCGCAGGATGGGGATTTGATTTCACGCTCCGGATTTGAGATTCGGACACCAGAGGGGCTTGGTGACGCAGGAAATTTCCTGCTGCGAACGACCTATGGTCCAACGCCGTCCGAGGTGGCAAACGTCCAAGCTGTCGGCTTTGAGGACTGGGTTGACGCGCAACTGGCGCTCGCCCCGACTCTGCACCGCCCACAGCTGGAGGCCTACGGGATTGATATCGGCCATGGCGAGCGGCAGCGAGTTTGGTTCGACACCGCGCAAGATGCCCCAGATCAGCTGCGCCAAAGAGTCGCTTTCGCATTGTCGGAAATTTTAGTGGTGTCGGATGTCAACGGCACCCTGGAAGGCCAGCCGCTGGCCGTTGCTGAGTACTACGATATTCTGCTGAGAAATGCCTTTGGCAACTATCGTGATCTACTTGAAGAGGTCACATTAACGCCAACCATGGGCATCTATCTGAGCATGTTCCGCAGCACGCGTGACCCCTTGCTCGGAATTGAGCCCGACGAAAACTATGCACGCGAGATCATGCAGTTGTTCTCAATTGGATTGCACCTTTTGAATAACGACGGCACACCGCAGCTCGACGGTATGGGCCAGAAAATTCCGACCTACCAACAACCACACATCGTGGCTTTGGCCGAGGCCTTTACCGGGTGGAATTTTGCCAATGCTGACAATGGGGATGGCGATTGTGAGCCTTGGGAGTGGCAGTGGCCAGAATGGAACTTCCTGGAGCCGATGGAGCCCTGTGTGGTCACCAACCCAAATCCCGGTCAACCCGACGATTACCATGTGACCACTGAGAAGACCATTGTTGGGGATGTCACTTTACCTGCCGGCCAAACGGCGGAACAGGACATGGAGCAGGCGCTCGATACGCTGTTTGAGCACCAAAACGTAGGCCCGTTTATTGCCTATCGTTTGATTCAACGCCTTGTTACCAGCAACCCGAGTCCCGGCTACGTGGATCGGGTAGCCAGCGTGTTCAATGATAACGGGATTGGCATGCGCGGTGATCTTGGCGCAGTGGTTCGAGCTATTTTGCTGGACCCAGAAGCGTTGGACGGGCATTTGATGACATCGACCTTTGGCAAGTTGAAAGAGCCATTGTTGATGGTGACCCATCTGTGGCGTGTTTATGATGCCGAGATCAACCCTGTGTTTGCCGCCGATCGGTCATGTTGCTGGCCGGGTGCCATCTACGTGCCGCAATGGTGGTTCTCCCAAGCCGCTTTGCGCTCGCCATCGGTATTCAACTTCTTCAAACCTGACTACTCGCCACCAGGTGCCATTTTGAACGCAGGACTGGTTGCGCCAGAGTTTCAAATCGCGACCGATACTCAAGTCATGGATGTGGCCAACTTTTTCTTCGATACCCTGGTCAATCAGCCACCGCCAAACTTTCCCTGGCAGACTGAACACCAGATCGATATCGCTGCGTTGCAGTCCATCGCCAGCAACGCAACGTTGTTGGTGCAGACCATCAATGATGACTTGATGTTCGGCCAGCTTGACGCGGTTTCGGAACAGCTGATTATCGATCGCATCGAAGACATTGATGTTAGTGAGACCACACAGCGGGTCACCGAAGCAATCTATTTTGTCTTTACTTCACCCGCTTCGTTGGTTCAACGGTAGGAGCATAGCCATGAAAGCAATCAATCGTAGACGTTTTCTTCAGGCCATGTGTTCTTCCGCAGTCGCTGGCGGCTGGATGGGAACCCTTGGCACCATGCAACGGGCGCATGCAGCCTCGTCGCTGGCTGCACGGGGAACCGATTACAAGGCTTTGGTGTGCATCTTCCTGGATGGCGGTGCCGACACCTACAATATTCTGTTGCCCCGGGTCGCTGGAACAGGGGATCCGTCCACGGACTACAATACCTACACGGCCTCCCGGACCAACATGGCCATTGGCTATGACGAGATGACCGGAACCTGGGATCCGTCCAGTATTCTGGCCTTGAACGGGACCAATATTGGTTTGAACCCGGCGCTGACAGGCTTGCAAAGCTTGTTCAATAGCGGCCAAACTGCCGCGGTTGCCAATATTGGCTCGTTGATCGAACCGGTAACCAAAGCGGAAATTCTGTCAGGCAGCGCCGTATTGCCGCCACAGCTGTTTTCACACTCCGACCAGTCGATTCAGTGGCAAACCGCCTATGGTGATGGCCCAGGCAACACGGGTTGGTTCGGCCGCGCTGCTGACTTGCTGCAATCAATGAATGGTAGCGGCTCGCCGTCGATGAATATCAGTGTGGTGGGCAACAACCTTCTGCAGGTTGGGGACACTGTTTTTCCGTATTCGATCAGCACCGATGGGCCAATCGCGCTGAACGTGGGTTGGGATCCAAACGACTCGCGGCGCAACCTGGTCGAAGCGCTGATGGCGGCCGGGACTGGTATGTTCGAAACCGAACATTCAGCCATCAAGCAGCGGTCGCTGGACAATTTCGATCTAATCAACAGTGCACTGGATGCTCGCCCCCCGCTGACTACCGCATTCCCGGATACCTGGTTGGGTGACCAACTGCATATGGTGGCACGCATGATCGACATTCGTAACGACCTTGGTGCAAGCCGGCAAACCTTCGTGGTCAATACCGGTGGTTGGGATACGCACGATGGTCAGCTGGCTGACCTTCCAGACCTGATTGACAACATTGGTGCCTGCATAGCTGCGTTTTACGATGCAACTGTTGAGCTGGGCGTGCAAAACGACGTCACCAGTTTCACCCAGACCGAATTTAGTCGTACGCTCAACAGCAATGGCAATGGCACCGACCATGGTTGGGGTGGCCACCACTTCGTCACCGGTGGAGCAGTAAACGGCGGGCAAATTTACGGGACCATGCCGGATTTGACCCTGGAAGGGCCGGACGATATCGACCGTGGTCGTATTATTCCTACCCAATCGGTAGACCAATATGCAGCAACGTTGGCCAGTTGGTTTGGCGTGCAGCCTGGCGATATGGATACGGTCTTTCCGAACCTTGGCAACTACGCCAGCAGTGATCTTGGCTTTATGATTTAAGTCTTCCCCTTGTTCTGTTGAAGCGTCCCCATTTTCAGTGGCCTTTTTCAGGTCACTGAAGACCTGCACAAGGATGTGCGGGTCGGGGTCTTTTTTTGACTAGATGTCGTCCACGATTAGCCATCCATGGCTAAGGCGGACACGAACTTTCAGAAGCGCGGTTATGAAAGTTCTTCATTTTCAATAATTTGAAAATGCCGGCCCATCCGTGGGCCGGTCGAGCTGGCCCAGAAACGTAAACCGTGGACGCGCTCTAACTGGCAATTCGCCATTCACATGTCCAGTTATGGCCAGTTCTGGTCTAAGTATGCGTCTAAAGTCGTATCTCACTCACTGCCAGGAGAACGACATGAGTTTCCAGATCAAGGCGCTTGAGCCGACACGACTTGCCTCATTCCTGTCAAAGTCAGCGACGCCAGGGGAACCGGCAACTGTGCGTTGCCTGGAAGCAAACACCAACCCAGGTTTTCCTTGTCGGGTTAGTCTGCGGGACGCGGAGCGAGGGGAAAGCGTTTTGGCCTTGCAGTATGTCCATCACGACGTGGATTCTCCGTACCGAGCGTCCGGGCCGATATTCGTGCGAGCGTCCGTAGTGCGTCAAGCAGGTCGAAAACTTGCTCGCAACGAGATTCCTGACTTTCTACGGCATCGCCAGCTGAGCTTGCGTGCCTATGACAACGGGGCAATGATGATTCATGCGCAAGTGGGCCCCGGCAACGACCTGGAACAGCTGATTGCGACCGCCTTTGCCGATTCAGCAGTTGCGTATCTGCATATTCACAATGCTGCTCCCGGTTGCTTTATGTGTGAAGTCGCCCGCTAGCGGGGCTCGATCCATAGGCAGGGCTGAGCCGCCGAAAGGTCAGCCAAAAAAAAAACGGGCCAAAAGGCCCGTTTTCTTGTAATCCGGCTTGCACCGGAAAACTGTATCTCGACTTAACGCTTCGAGTACTGAGTCGCCTTGCGCGCTTTGTGCAGGCCGACCTTTTTACGTTCAACTTCACGAGCGTCACGCGTTACAAAGCCAGCTTTGCGCAGTTCAGGGCGCAGGTTCTCGTCGTATTCCATCAAGGCACGAGTCAGTCCGAGGCGAATTGCGCCAGCTTGACCGCTGATGCCGCCGCCAGCGACTGATGCATTGATGTCGAATTTCTCAACATGACCAGTCAGCTCTAGCGGCTGTCGAACGATCATACGAGCGGTTTCGCGCCCGAAGAATACGTCCAGTGGCTTGTTGTTAATGGTGATCTCACCCTTGCCCGGGCGTACGTAGACGCGAGCGGTGGATGACTTGCGACGGCCAGTGCCGTAAAACTGTTCGGTAGCCATGGGTTATACCTCCAGAGCCAACGGCTGCTGAGCCGCGTGCGGGTGTTCCGGTCCAGCATAGACCTTGAGTTTGCGATACATGTCACGGCCCAGAGAGTTCTTGGGCAGCATGCCTTTGACCGCAGTCTCAATAACGCGCTCAGGATGCGTAGCCAACACGTCTTTGAGCGGCGTAGATTTCAAGTTGCCGATATAGCCAGTGTGGCGATGATAGATTTTGTCATCCAGCTTTTTGCCGGTGACTGCAACCTTCTCGGCGTTCACTACTACGATGTAGTCGCCAGTATCGACATGCGGGGTGTATTCAGGCTTGTGCTTGCCACGCAGGCGGCGCGCGATCTCGGTTGCCATGCGGCCCAAGGTCTTGCCCTCGGCGTCAACTACAAACCAGTCACGCTGCACTTCTGCAGGTTTTGCGCTAAACGTTTTCATCGAAGAATCGTCCCAGACGGATTTCGTGCACGAAAAGAGCGGGAATTCTACAGGAGTGTTTTGTCCAGGACAACCACCAAATCGACTGTTTTTTGCAACAGCGGATTTTTTTCGCCCAAGTCACATGCAGAGACCGGGTGGGTGCGATACAATCAAAGCCCGTCGGCATGGCGGGTGAGTCAAACGTTCGCTTCGACTTGCCCACACCTGAACAACAACTCAGTCTGCATGGTGAATTATTCATCGGCGGGCGTCACTATATTTTTCTCGGATCGACCGGAACAAGGCACGGGCAGAACATGGCAGCATTGATATTTGTAACAGGCG
>BQJN01000013.1 GCA_021604725.1 Lysobacteraceae bacterium
ACCCGATTCGATCAAGTCTTCGGTTTGCGGACGATCTGGGGCAAGGTGCAGATAGGTGAACAAAGTATGTCGAGGTTCCAGCATGGCGCGCTCAACTGCCTGCGGTTCCTTGACCTTGACAATCATCTCAGCCGCCGCGAAAACCGCAGCAGCATCGGGCAGAACCTTGGCACCGGCGTTGATATAGTCGTCATCAGCAAATCCGACGCCGCTACCGGCATTGGTTTCGACCGAGACGGTGTGGCCACGCGATACCAGCTCGCGAACTGCCGCCGGGACGAGACCCACTCTATATTCGTGGTTCTTGATTTCCTTCGGTACACCAACGTGCATACTGCTTCTCCGTATTGACCGTTAAAAGTGTGTGCGTACTAAAAAATTGGTGTGCGTATGATACGTGTCAACAGCCACCGCGTCGACGACCAATACCGCCCCGCTGACAAGCGCAAATGCGCCGAGCGGCACCGCTTTTCGACATGTATACTTGATCCCTCATTGGCCATTCTTGATTCGGACACCCTGTGTCGGCTGACAACGACGCCCATAGCAAAGACCCAATCGCAGACCACCAGGCAAATGCATTGCATGATGCTGGAATTGGCACCTGGTATTTGAACCTTCGCACGGGCCGAATTGATGGCAGCCGATTCGTGCGCGAACTGCTTGGCGAGCCCATCACCAGCGCTTTTTCATGGCGGCAGTTTCTTGGCCGGGTGCACCGTGATGATCGCGTAGTAACTCGCCAACTCCGAGGCTTGCAACCTACCGATCAGGTTGATGGCATTGAGATCGATTTTCGAATACAAACCGCCTTTCGGTACTTTGTCTGGGTTCGCGTCTTTGCTCACATCGGATTCAACGATAGTGAGGGCCTCTATTTCAGCGGCACCGCACAGGAAATCTCGGCTCGGAAGATTCGCGAACGCAGCCAGTCCCGGTACGCCAACTACCTCAACACCATGGCTCGAGTCCATGGCGCACTGGCCTCGGGTTCTTTGATCGAGGATGGGTTGAACCAGGTCCTGGTTGTCATTCGCCAGGAATTCAAGGCTGACCAGTGCATTCTTAGCTGTCACGACAAATTGAACCCAGAGCACCTTGATATTGAGTGCCATAGTGACAGCGATGCGATCGACCTGGGGTCGTTGTCGGATCCAGCCGTACCTCGCTATGTTACCGCCGTCGCCAAGGCGAGGACTGCACATGCCGCCTGCCCTGGCGGCACCGATGTCGCTCCATTCTGGCAACGACGCAATGTCCAGTCTGAGCTGGCTCTGGTGGTCGATACCGACCGCAACAAGCGCTGGGTTTTGGCTGTACAGGACAATCAAAAGCCGCGCCAATGGACCACCAACGAAAAGAACGTATTGCGGGACATTGGTCAGGGCATCGGCTGGTTACTGGCACGCCAGCGAGCCGAGCGCGAGCGGGTTAACTCTCAGCAACGGTTGGAGTCAATCATTCGCGCTCTACCCGACCCGGTATTCTTGCTCGACCGAGCCGGTATTTGTCGGCAACGCTATCTACCGAGTGGCCATCATTTTGCGCTGGCGCATGGCATCGCAACTGGCGAGCCCATCATGGCAAGAATGGATCGAGAGAGTGCGCAACGTGCCAAGTGGGTACTCGATACCGTTGCGCTGACTGACCTGCCAATGAGCTGCGAATACAAGATCCGCATTGAAGACACCGAACACTGGTTTCACGCCAACGCCGCACCGCATTTTGACGGTCAGGTCAGCTCGGTACTATGGGTTGCGCGCGACATCACCGACCAGCGCCGTCATGACGAACAGCTGCGCCATTCACAGAAGCTCGAGAGTCTCGGCATTTTGGCCGGTGGCATCGCTCATGATTTCAACAACCTGCTGGCCGGAATCAGCGGCAATGTCGAACTGTGCATGATGGATTTGTCACCCGACATGGAGATGCACGCCCCGCTCAGTGATGTGGCCATGTGTGCGCAGCGAGCCCACCGATTGTGCGAACGATTGCTCGCGTACTCCGGCCGGACCCAGCCACACTTTGCTGACATCAATTTGAACTCATTGGTGACCGAGATGGCGAATCTCGCGGCCCTGCCGACCACCAAACGGTCGACTTTGAAGTTCGATCTCGATCCGAATCTGCCGCAGCTGCATGCCGACGGGGCGCAATTGGAGCAGGTCGCGATGAACCTGATCATGAATGCCGCCGAGTCGATTCCCGAAGGTGGCGGAACGGTCAAGGTGTCCACCGCGGTGCAGCACTTGACGACCGCCGAGCTTAAGGAAATGGTCAGCTCCGAGCACTTGTCACCCGGGCATTTCGTTTGCTTGCAGGTGACCGATGAAGGAAGCGGTATGGATGAGGCCACCCTGTCACGGATTTTCGACCCATTTTTCACCACAAAATTTACCGGTCGTGGTTTGGGGTTAGCGGCCGTTCTTGGCATCATCCAGGGCCACGGAGGGGGGCTGAAGGTGACTTCCGAGCCCGGCAAGGGTTCACAGTTCCAGGTGTTTTTTCCGCTGCCGGATCACCCTTCTGAACCGGGAAAACAGACCGACCACGTTTCCACACACCACGAGGCGGTGCCGTCCGGCGGACATGGACTGATCGTTGAAGATGAAACACCCGTGCGCGCGCTTTGTATTCGCATGCTGCAGCGACTTGGGTTTCGCGCCACAGGCGCCAGCGACGGGATCGAAGGTAATGCGTGCCTGGCGCAAGGCCTGGACCGGTTTGACTTTGCCTTGATCGATTTGACCATGCCCGGCATCGACGGCTTGCAACTATATCGAACGATTCGTGACCAGTGCGCCGAGTTTCCGGTATTGCTGATGTCAGGTTACTCAGAAAACCCCGCCAGCAAGGTCATACAAAATGACCAGTACGCAGCGTTTCTATCCAAACCATTCACCAGCGATCAGTTCTCGACAAAACTGTCTCAGGTGTTGTCGACTGAAGCGCCGATGCTGTCAAGCCGTTAACGCCAATTGCACCGGTGCATCTTGTTCGATTTGCGCAGTGGCCGTCTTGCCATGGCTTGTCGCCAAACGTACCGGCGACAAAAACTCAAAACAGCTCCCATCAGTGAACTGAAGCACAATCACTTGCGGCAGACCACGAGCCTTGGGCCGAGCGATCACGCCAGCAATCGTTTTGCCCAGCATTGCTTCGGTCGGTCGTTGCTTGTTCATCATCAATCTCCGTAGAACAGGTTTATCGATGAATCCAGTATGCAATTGAGCATTCTCAAATCACGAGAATCACTCATACCAACATTCCACCACCACCTGACCATGGCCGATACGGGCCGAATTGACCGATTGCGTAGCGACTTCACTGAGCGCTACCCACGGCGAAACAAACTCAAGCAATGCGTCCGCATCCACCGCATAGGCAACGGCCTGGCGTGGATTCCCGGTCAGTCGATAGGCGGCACCAGGCGTTAACCGAGCAACCACCAAGCCGACAACATCGCCGTCAACATCGACCACCGGAGCACCGCTTTCACCGGCACGCAAACTGGCATCGAACTGTAAATAGCGGCGATCACCATCGTGACGTCGGGTCGCGGTCACAATGGCTGAAATGGCCATGGCTCGTTGCCACTCGGTGCCCGCGGCCTGCAAGCGCGAAACACGCACCGGGTCACCACGCTCAGCATCTGCATTGAATGCCAACCAATGGGTCACCGGTTGTGAAACCTTGAGCAACGCAATATCCAGCTTTCGGTCGGCCGCAACCTCTTGTGCCGTTCCTGAACCAACAATATTGATACGTGGACAACCTCCAACAACATGGGCTGCAGTCAAAACCCAACCGTCAGGGTGTATTGCGAAGCCACTACCAATACCGGCGGGCGCAGGCGACTCAGCTGCCGATGCGCACATCAGCGACAGCGAAAAGACGATAGTTAGCCATGGACATCGCATGTGTACAGGCTATCATGACGCCTTCATTGTTCGCTCCGTCTTGACAGCAACTTGCAAATCCGTCTGTATCACACCGTCGATCATCAATGCGGCTACTACCCGGACCGGACCGCCCGCAACATGATCGTTGACCCTGACCTGACCGCGCCGACCCATGTCTATGAGGCACTGGTTGAACAAGGCTTCAGGCGATCAGGTTCGGAGATTTTCCGCCCCGACTGCGAACAATGTTCGGCATGTATAGCCGCCCGCGTTCCGGTGCAGGACTTCAGGCCACGGCGCAAACATCGCCGCAACCTGAAGCTTAATGAAACACTCACGGTACAGGTCAAACCGGCACGTTATTCAGCGACCCACTTCGATTTGTATCGTCGATATCTCCACAACCGCCACAACGAGGGCGGCATGGACAATCCAACGATTGAGGACTATGAGCGGTTCCTTTACGCAAAATGGTCCAAGTCGGTATTTGTTGAAGCCTACCAGGGACGCGTCTTGGTGGCTGTGGCGGTCACGGATGTGCTGCCCAATGGCTTGTCAGCGGTCTATACCTTTTACGAGCCCACGCTGCCTCACCGCGGCTTGGGGACCTTTGCCATATTGAAACAGATAGAGCTGGCACGCGATCATGAGCTGAGCTACGTCTATCTCGGATACTGGATCAAGGACCATCCGAAAATGGATTACAAGCATGCTTTTCAACCGCTGGAACTTTATCAACAGGGCAGCTGGACGACATGACAACCAAAACCGTACTGGCCTTTTTGGGCACCCTATTCTTTGCGCAGGCTAGCCTTGCCGATCAAGTCACCAACGAGACCTGGTTTGCGATCATGCTGGACGGCAGCAAGATTGGCTATACACATGAGCAGCGGCGTATCACCGACCGTGGTATTGAGCACAGCAATGAGACCATAATCACCATGGTCCGTGGTGGCGTTCCGATCACCATTCGGACGCTTGAAAAGTCGTTGGAGTCGATCGACGCCGAGCCATTGGCTTTTGAGGCTGTTCAGGACATTTCTGGTGCCTCCATGACGCTAAGAGGCCAGATTCAGGAGGACGGCACAGTGCTCGGCACGACCATTTCGGCCGGTTCCGAACAGGAGCAAACCTTTGCCTGGCCAAGCGGTGCCATGATGCCCGAGGCGCTAGATCGACTGGAGCGCTCAAAAGGTATTGACCCGGTGAAATACGAAGCTACCGCGTTTGTCGCACTATCGCTACAGTCGGTGCCGATGCAAATCGAGATCGTTGGCCCGGAAAGCATCGAGATATTTGGTCTGACCTCAGAATTGATTCGTGTTGAACAACAAATGAGCCCTGGCTCGACGACGATGAGCGCAACGGTCTGGATGGATCGCGACTTCAACGTCAAGCGCATACTTAGCGAAGTCATGGGGTTGACCATGGAATGGCTGGCCTGCCCGGAAGAATGCGCCAAAGCCAAGTCCAATCCACCCGAGTTTTTCGCAGATACTTTTATTCGGCTACCGAAATCGATCGAAAAGCGCGAACTGGCCGGCCCCTTGAAGCTACACATCAGTGCCATCGATGACCAGACGCAATTCAGTATTCCCAACTCTGATGAACAGTCCGTCGAACAGGTACCCGGTGGCTGGGAAGTGACCATCAGTCCGAATGATTACGCTGGCACGGCGTTTTCAACCGATGTTGACCTTGAGGCCGCGTTAAGCGCAACGCGCTGGTTGCAGAGTGATGCCGAAGAGGTGAAGGAACTGGCCGAACGCGCCGTCGAAGGTGAGTCCTCAGCCGCTGCGAAGATGAAGAAAATTGAGTCTTTTGTGGCCCGACATATCAACCAGAAGTCCCTGTCCGTAGGTTACGCCAGTGCGCTTGAGGTTGCGCGGGACCGCTCTGGTGATTGCACCGAACACGCATTGTTGGTCGCTGCAATGGGGCGGGCCGTTGGCATTCCAACTCGTGTCGCCTCCGGCTTCGCGTACGCCGACCGCTACCTCAACCAAAAAAATGTGTTCGTACCACACGCCTGGGCTCAAGCCTATATCGATGACCGTTGGGTGAGCTTTGACGCGGCGCTGAAAGGGTTCACTTCAGGGCATCTGGCTTTGGCCTACGGCGATGGCGATCCCTGGTATTTCTACGACAACATCAATGCTATTGGCAACCTGCGAATCGATGGTGTCGAACCGCTTTGAACGCACCGGTTCTAATCACTGGCATGCACCGATCAGGAACCAGCCTGGTGGCACGGATGCTGTCAAAGCTGGGGTGGTTTGGCGGTAAAAAGCTGGAGGCCAACGCAGAGTCTGAGTTGTTCTTGCGCATCAACAACTGGCTGTTGTTGCAATGTGGCGGAAGTTGGTTTCAACCGCCCTCGCCCGCGTCCTGGGCCGACCAGCAGGCCACCGAGTTTTGTGCTGAGTTTGTCAATCGAGTGTTGTCGGATTGGCGTTTGTGCACTTACCTCGGACGTTGGCACTGGCAACCGAGAGCCAATCTACCGGACTTCCCGTTCTGTTGGGGCTTTAAGGATCCGCGCGCCACCATCACACTGCCGTTCTGGCGCCAGCTTTATCCACAGCTTAAGGTGATTCACGTCACTCGACATGGCGTCGATGTAGCCCAATCGCTATTGAAGCGACGCAATGCACGATTGACAGAGCGGCTGCGCACCATTGACCGTCGCGCCATGGCTTACTGGTACAAAGCCAAACAACGGCGCATTGAAATCGGCTTGTCTACGCTAAAACATGGCCTCGACCTGTGGTCCACCTACAATCGTCATTTCGCCAGCCTCACGTTGGAGCCAGGCCGCGCCTTGCAAGTCAACTATGAAAGCTTACTGCAAGATCCTAGGCCCATACTTCACAGCATCGTCAGGCAGTTCGAATTGCCTGCCAACAGCGACGCCATCGAGCAGGCAGCTTTGATGGCCAAGCCGGATCGCGCATTCGCTTATCGTCAGTCTGAACAATTGGTACAGTTCGCGAACGAAAACGGGGCACAACTGGCCGAATTCGGGTATCAACAGTGAAAATCCTCTCTGAGCTGGGGCTTCCGGCCAAGTTGGCCACGATCCAGAATGCGCGCGATGCGCTTCATGTAGACCATCTGACCGACCAGCGGATCGAATTTTCTTTGACTGACCGCGCGGACCCGGATCGCCAGCAGTCAATCACCCTGGCGATGGATGGGCTTGGCCTTGCTCAGCTGCAGCTCGATCGCTTACCTGTGGCAGTGGCAAAACGGAGCCTGTCACTGCTTTGCCGCCACAGCAATCTAATGCGCATTCGAATTGATGCCGACCAACAAGCGTTGGTGGAGCCCCTGGCTGCATTCGGCTTTGCTCGGGACTGCGCGTTGGTCGATAGCAATGAGCTGTGGGCTATATGGGTTCGATCCCGAGCCACGCCATCGACCGCCCCGGACGCGTCTGAGCAATTGCAGTTGGCCGGTCAATGCAGGCGAAAGCTGGGCATGGACCCGGACCCGAGGGATCTGGAGTTTTGTACCGAATGCCCAATCTTGGTGTCTGTTGGTGAAGATCGTTTCGGTCGACCTCAGCGCATGCATTCTCAAGCTGCCATGGCGTGGCAAGCGATGCAGTCCGCCGCCGCCAACGAAGCGCCTCTACAACTTGTTTCGGCGTATCGAGGCATGCGCTATCAAACGGCTTTGTTGCAGAGAAAGCTGGAAACCGGTCAGAGCGTAGAGCAGCTCATGACAATCAATGCGCCGCCCGGATTCAGTCAACATCACACCGGTTGTGCTTTGGACCTGGCCGCTCCCGACCAGGAGGCACTCACCGAGTCCTTCGAAAACACGGCCCAGTTTGCGTGGTTGCAGGCCAATGCAGGTCAGTTTGGCTTTCACTTGAGTTATCCGCGTGATAACGAGTGGGGGTTTGCCTACGAACCATGGCATTGGGCCTGGCAGGGCAACGACGCCGCATAGAGCATCGGCCGCCGGCCCGGCCGGCAACACGATCCGAAGCTTGTCAACAGCCTCTAATGCATGGTCGGTGCTGCCGGCGACGATGCGGGCTCGGGTTCGGGTCGATGCACAATGTCATGCGGCAAACGTACCTGTTGCAATCCGAGTTGACGAATCAGCGGTAGCAACTGGTGATGCATCAAAGGATACAGTTGGCGAGTCAACGCACGGTGGCTGGTCGAAAACTCGGCAAAACTCATTGCCTCACCGATGGTCTGTCGATACAGTGCGTTCATCACACACTCGATCGTGAATGCTGGCTTCTTGGGGTCGCCTGAGCTGAGGCCTCGCACCGCCAATGTCGCGGTAATCTGATAAGTAGGAAGCGGTGTGGTCGTGCGCTCCGGCTGTACTGGCGTCAGCTTGATCTCGACTTGAGCTCGAATATCCGGCAAGGCTTTGGGGTCTGCGTGAAGTTCGGCATGCAACCGCGTCACTTGCGTATCGAGCAAGGCAAACGTATCGAGTATCTGGTGAGACATCAGTCAAGTAGCTCCGTTGCCCGCCACATGTACCATGCGGCAAAGCTGCGATAGGGTCTGTAATCATTACCCATAGGAATAAAAGACTTGGCATCTGGCATCGGCTCAAGCCGCTTCAACAAAGCATAGCCCTTGCGCACGCCGAAATCTCCCGCCGGCCAAACATCTGGCCGCTGCAACCAGAACATGAGCAGCATCTGCGCGGTCCAGCGCCCGACGCCACGTATCCCAACCAGCTTAGCAATGACCTGTTCATCATCCATGGCGTCCAGCGCGATACGTGATGGCAGGCGGCCCTGAGTTTGCCAGGTTGCCAAATCCTGCAGGGCCAACATTTTGTTATTGGAAAGGCCCGCTGCGCGCAGCTCGCTGGGTGCCGTAGCCAATAGTCGCTCCGCATCCAAACGGCCACCGAGACATGACTTGACCCGACCATAAATGGTCGCGGCAGCCTTTCCAGCCAGCTGCTGATAGACAATCGACCGGCCGAGGGCGTGAAACGTCGATTCATAGCTGGCGATCTCTACAAAAGGCCGCGACGGCACCTGATCGATCAGTCTGGCCAGATCCTGATCGGCGAGTTTCAGCGCATTTAAAGCGTCTTCGCTGACGGCCGAGTGCAGCTGTTTCTGCGCCAAATCAATATGCCTCGAGAGTCTGAGTATCGGCTGGGGACGGTACCGGTTATGACGGTCCGCTCTATGATGGCGCTGAGCGCACCTCAGTGCAACGTGGGGCCGTCGGGCTGGCCAACCAGAGCCAGCCCGCAGCATCTTGCGCTAGTCCTCGAGCTCCTCGCCCTGTTCCTCGGGCAGTGGGGCCAGCAAGTCCTCCAGCGGTTTCAACAGATTGCCCGCCTTGTAACTTGGCAACTGGTAGTACCAACCCGCAAGCGAGGCGTTGATTCGGTCTACTTCGGCTTTCACGTCCTGCTCGGTGGGTTCATCAGCCGCGACCTCCTCGACATTTTGGTCATCGTCACCAGCTTTTTCCGGCGCAATATAGTCAGCAGAAAACGCCACCCACTTGCTGTCATCCAGCGTCGAAATATCAAGCTGAACTTGCATACCGTGATGGCTGTAAAACACCATACTGCCGGCCGCTACAGCACCGTCGACAGCGCCGCGCACATCATCGAATCGAATGGATGCCAAGATACCCGCGACGCCATTGCCTGCGCTGGGCGCACTGAGCTCCCTACCCTCTGGAATGGGCTCGACCTCAAAGTTAAATGCCTCCTTCGAAGGCTTGATTAACGTATAGGCTGTACCATCAACCGGCCGCACTTCAACGCGTGAAAGGTCAGCAGAGGCCACGTTGATGACATCGCGTTGCATCCAGTCCAAAGCTGTTTTTGGCGGTGTGATGCGCCCGCTGGCCAACCAGCTCTGTGACTCGTCGCTGCGTCGAACATAGGTGCCCGGTCCGCCACGCGTGGCTGTCTTGCCAATAATGATGGTGCCACTATCAACGCCGTCCAGTGCAATGGCGAGGTTGTCGGCATCGTCGGCATCAACGGATTGAACACCGAGCTGAGCATAGTTTTCCGGCTTCGAGGTTTTTGCCTCAAGCAACTTCGCCTCAGCCAGCTTTACCAGCAATTCGCGTGCTTTCGACAGGTCTGCCGGGTAATTGTCGCGAGAGGCAACAACCCACCCCTCGGCGGTGCGCTCGACACGAATGCTTTCATCCGACGTTTCAACTGAGATAGCGGCAACATTGTTGATGTCCCGTTCCAATCCAGGAATCAGTGCCGTTTTCTCCGAGATTGATGGACCACTTTGTTTATCCAACAACATCACGGCGACCGCTGCGACCGCCAGCGCCCCGGCCAATATCAAGAGCTTCTTACTATTCACTGTTACTGTCCTCCCTGGCGACGTCGCAGTCGCGCCACCACCAACACACCTACAATCAACAACGCCGGGACCAAAGCGATGTTGATGACCTTCAGAGTCGTTCCGAGCCGCTCGATATCTGCATCCAGACTACGCTGAACCTGTCGCAGTTCCTTGCGAATATCGAGCTTCTTCTGACGAAACCGCTCTAGCTCTGCCCGTTGTTCATCGCTGAGAATCAACAAATTGTCATCGTCGCGCGACTGTTGCAGCTGTGTCAGATTTCGCTCTGTTTCATCCAGTTCGCTCTGCAACCGTTGTTCGGTCTCTCGAAAGCGGCTTTCTGCATCGCGTTGCAAGGCCTGCACTGTTGTGAACGGCCGTTGCGATGTCGCCCGCCCACGAATGCTGATCAAGTCGGACGAGCCAGTCAGGTTATCGACCGCATTGATCGCCAGGTCGCCATTGTTGGCCCAGGCTGACACCAGATTCTGGCCGAAGAAGTTCTGTTGCCGGACCCAAAGCCGGTCGCTAAGGATGTCGGTGTCAGCGATCACGATCACGTTTGCCGACTCGGCTTTTGCAATGTGCGTGGCCGCTTCGGAGTCCTCGCCAATCGGGCCTTCAAAGGCACTGGGCAAGGCCCCGGTAAGTCGAGCCGCCAGGACATAGCTGGCTCCGGTAGGCTCAAACCCATCCATCAGCGCATTGGGGTCTTGCATGAACGTCAGACGCTCAGTCGCCATCGGCGCCGCCTGATCGGAAGAACTCAACAGTGTTTCGACGTTCACGCCGTCGACCGGGGTTACCGACAGGTAGCCGGTGGCCGACACGTTAATGGTGTCGAGTTCGGCGGTGATGACATCCTGGTCATTAATTGCATCACCGTTGAGGCCAAGGATACCCAAGTGCCGAACCGGCGCACGCCCTGCTCCCGGTGAGACCTGAATCGCGTAGCCGTAGTCAGCAACAAACTCCTCGGCATTGAAGTTCAAGCCCCAGGCCTGCAGCAACTTTGGCAGATCAGATGAGCGTGATGCGAACATGGCCGCTGAAGGATTGTTCGGGTCCTGCGGTGGAATGTCCATATCGGCATGTGGATCAACCAGGACAATGGCATTGCCACCGGCCATGATGAACTGATCAATGGCATAGACGGTCTGCTCCGAGAACGACTTGGGATGAGCAACGATGAGCAAATCGATATCGTCGTCAATCTCGGCAACGCCAGGGGCCACGGTACGTACCTCAAACATTTGCTCAAGTTGCGAAACTGCCACCCAGGGTTCACGCATCTGTCGTGTCTGCGGATCAAAGCCGCGAGTCATTGGCAAACTGCTTAGCAAGCCAACCACCGGCTTCTGCGGATTGGCCAGTGTGTGGATCAGCTTCGCCAGGTCGTACTCAAGAAACGGCTCTTTGTCCGGTTGGAAAAAAGGAATGACCTCAACGTCATCGAGCGTGTTTGTTCCAGCCAGGCCAAGGTATACCGACTCACCGGCGGGGCCTACTGGCAGGGCTTGCAAGCCATATGAGCTGGCCAGGTCTTCCTCCTCAGAGAAGGCCAGAGGCTCGATCACTTCAAAGTTGATGTTGCCGTCCGCTGCCTGCACGATCTCGTCAATAAACTCTTCTACGCGAGTAGCGTAGTTGCGCAACGACGGAATATCCCGCGAGCCACGTTCCGAATAGAACAGGTACAAATTGATTGGCTCGTCAATTGACTGCACCATTGAGCGAGTGCCTTCCGACAGTGAATACAGCTTGTTTTCGGTCAAATCAAGGCGAGCACCGCGCAGCAGACTGTTCGATAGCATCACCAAAGCGACAAACAGCGCGGCAAGCAGCACCAGAGAGCCGGTTGTAAGGTTTCTAAGTGTCTTGTTATTCATGGATTAGTCTGCCTTCTTCAGATTGATGACAACCGCGTTGGCGTATAGCCAGAACGCGATCATCAGCCCGAAATACACCAGATCACGTAAATCAATCACGCCCTTGCTGATGGCATTGAAATGAGTCAGGAAACTCATGCCTGCGATGGCGTCAACAACACCTTGAGGTGCCCAGGACTGAAATAGCGACAACACCATCGGAAAGCCACTTAAAAGGAAGCCGAAACAAACCACCAGGCTCAACACAAATGCAATCACCTGACTACGGGTGATGGCAGAGATACACGAACCAATTGCCAGGAAACCACCGGCCATCAACAGGCTGCCGACGTAACCTGCGGCGATCACTCCGTTGTCTGGGTCACCGAGGTAATTGACAGTGATCCAAACCGGGAAGGTCAAGGCCAGAGCGATTGCGGTGAACGCCCAGGCTGCCAAAAATTTGCCAATCACGGCTTGCAACATGGTGATTGGCAGCGTCAACAGCAGCTCAATGGTTCCACTTTTTCGTTCCTCGGCCCACATCCGCATTGAAATGGCCGGTACCAGGAACAGGTAGAGCCAGGGGTGGAAGGTAAAGAACGGCAGCAAGTCAGCCTCACCGCGCTCATACAAGCCCCCCATATAGAATGTCAACGTTCCGGCCAGGACCAGGAAAATGACGATAAATACATAAGCCAGCGGGGTGGCAAAGTAGCTGGCCAGCTCCCGTCTGAAAAGCACCATTACGTTATTCATGTTCGGCTCCCTGCTACATTGGTAATCGTTCTGAATACTTCATCCAGGCGACCCGATTCGACCGCCAATTCATCGACCTGCCAGCCCTTCTCGGCGATAAGTGCCGCGATCGCTGGGTACGGAAGGCTATTGTTGGCTGGCAACGCAACCAGCGCCCCATCTTCATCCTGTTCCACACTGGCCACTTCGGTCAGTGCCTTCAGTCGCTCTGCCACCTTGTCTTGCTCAGCAACCCGCAACCGTACCGCGTTGTGGTAGCGAGAGCGCGCCTCAAGCGCACGCGGCGTGTCATCAGCCAGAATACGGCCGGCCGCGATAATTATGGCGCGATTACAGACGGCATGGACTTCTTCCAGAATATGCGTGCTGACAATGATGATCTTGTCTTGCGACATATCGCTAATCAGCGACCGCACTTCGTGTTTTTGATTGGGATCCAGGCCATCCGTAGGCTCATCAAGAATCAATACCTTGGGGTCATGCAATATGGCCTGTGCCAGACCCACACGCCGCTTAAACCCTTTGGACAGCGTTTCAATGGGCCGGTCCCATACTTTCCCCAGATGCAGTCGCTCATGAACCTCGGAAAGACGCTGGCGGCGAAGGTCGCCCTGCAGTCCGCGAACATCGGCAACGAAATTCAGGAACTGTTTGGGTGTCATCTCTGCATAGGCAGGAGCACCCTCTGGCAGGTAGCCGGTGCACTGTTTGGCCTTCAGCGCATCATCCACTACATCGTAGCCACAAACAGAAGCTGTGCCCGACGTTGGTGTCAGAAAGCCCGCGATCATCTTCATGGTGGTCGACTTGCCAGCGCCATTGGGCCCCAGGAAACCCAGGACTTCCCCGGAGCCTACGCTGAATGAGAGGTCGTCTACGGCAGTCAAGCTGCCGTAATGTTTGCTTAGCGATTGTGTCTCTATCATGAACTGCCCTTTTCCTTATTGACGGTGCGGTCGTTGGCCCGCATTCCACTAGCGTCACATTGTCAACTCGAAAATCTGGATACGGCTTGCGCAGATTTCAAGAACGAAAACCGCAATATTCCGATCCAGATTCCCGCATTGCTGAACTGCGCGTGGCGCATATCGGCTCAGGTCGTCTATTTGGCAAAACGACTGCAAGACAACCCCATCGCACAATTGAGTCATTATTTTTCAGTCGTTTCGTAGACCGCAGGACATGCGCAAAGTTTTGCAGCGGTGCCGAAATGTATCATCCACGGAGAGAAATTCAAGCGCGGACACACGCCTATTCCACCAATTGTTGCACTATGGAGCACATTCGGGACTTCACAATGGGGGATCGATGCTGATAGGGTCTTGCATCCTTGCTCGAGAGATTCAACTTTTGCTACTTCCCTCGCACGTCGATATCGTTGATGAAATGCCGGATGGCCTGACCCGGCAACCCGCCAATCAGCTATATCGCGAGCTTGGCGGTCCAACGCTTTTTAAGCTCGCTGGAGTCAACCCGCAACCTGTTTTCGTATCCGTGTTACAACATGGCAACGAATGGACTGGTTGGGATGCCATCCGTTCTGTCCTCGACCAGTTCGAGGTGCTGCCAAGAACACTGTGGCTGCTGGTGGCTAACCCACTGGCGGCACGATACGGATTGCGCCGACTCGCCGGCCAACACGATATGAACCGCGAATGGCCTGGCGGAAATGCCGACACACCGATGGTTCGGGCATTTGCCGATATTGTTGAGCAAGCAAGGCAAGCCGACGTATTCGCAAGCGTCGACCTGCACAACACATCTGGTCGCAACCCGCCCTATGGCGCGGTGACCTCATTGCACTCAATGTCGCTGAGTCTTGCGCGCCAGTTCGATCCCAGGATCATCTATTTCAAAACACCGGTTGGCACACAAACAGGTGCGTTTTCTCAGATCTGCCCGTCCATTACTCTTGAATGCGGCATGAGCGGCAACCCGGAAGGCTATGCTCGATCTGTTGCCTTTCTGAAATGGCTGTTGCACCGACATTCGCTGGACCACCGCGAGGCGCGAGACTCAGTGGTTTACCAAACCGTAGCCAGACTGATGATTGACCCAGCGGTCGAGTTTGGCTTCGGCACCAACGCACCTCTGAGTCTGGATCATCATCTGGACTCACTCAATTTTGTTGACCTGCCGAAAGGCTTTGAGTTGGCAAAGTGGGATGGTCCAGGTGAGCCCATGATTGCCCTTGATAGCAATGATGTGGATGTCACACGCGAATACTTGAGCTATACCGGACAGACAGTTGCATTGGGAAGCAAAGCGGTTCCCTTGATGTTCACCTGTGACGCAAGAGTGGTCAGGCAGGATTGTTTAGGTTATTTGATGCGCCAAATGCCGCTGGAACTGGAAACGGACCACGTCTAGACACGTTTGTTGGTGCGACTTTGCTTGGTCGCCAAGCAGCGTGGTTCAATGCCAGATTTACCGTAAAGCTACTGCTCATCCATGGTGAAACTGACCCGATACGTCCGCGACACAGTTTCACTGACACCAAGCCCATCAACTGGCTCGAACCGCCACTGCATTGCGGCACGAATAGCTGACCGGTCAAACACACGGCGCGGCTCGGCACGAACAGCTTCTGCATCGACCACAGCGCCATCGCCGTTCACAACCAGCCGAACATCAACCCATCCTTCCTTGTTATCGCGCCAGGCATCCAGAGGATACTCAGGCTCGACCATGGTTGATGGCACCAGTCGAGCTCGTGTTGTGGTCCTGTTTGTCTGAGGAATGGAAACGGTTTCTGCCGGGGGCGTTGCCGCAGCGATTTGCGTAGGCGCAGCATCCTGCTCCGGCTCTGTCGGTTGACCTATCAACTCGTCCGGAGACGCAACCGGTCGATTTTCCACTACCGATTGTTCGGCAATGAACTCATTGGCAGCTGGGCTTTCCTGTTCAACTACTGGTGTCTCAATGGTTGCCACCGCCGGTTGTTCAACCACCGGTTCCGGATCGGTGGCTGCTGGCGCGGCTTGGTCTGAAACAGGCGGCGCAGATTGCGATTCTGCTACGGCAGGCACTTCGACAGGCGCTTCGGCCTCTTCGGTGGCTGGTTCTTCAGGTACGTCTTCAACCTCCTGAACAGCGACCTTTGGCTTAAATCCTTCGAATTCAGTGGACAAATCAAGCGTCGGGCGTTCCATCTTGAACTCGAAATTAGGTCGTTCAACCTCAGGAGCGCCAGGGACGCTGGGGCGAGTGGGCCGACCATCACGCCATGACGGTCCAGTCGCTTCTTCGACCACCTCGTCGCTATCGTCGCCAGATTCCTGTGCGTTGACACCGACCACCATCACCAGTGCCAGAATGAATATTGTCTCGCGCATTTTGGTACCTTGCGTGTGTCGTCCACGCTCTCGCGTGCCGTTAATTCGGTAAGCGCTTGCAAGAAAACTGCGATAAAGCCAGAGGTCTGTTGGTTTTATAGCTCAGCTTCCCAAGCCTTATGACCGTACTCTACCGTATCCAACCACGCTTTTCACGAGCGTTTACAAGTTGTGATCTTCTTCACAGAAAATTACAACACCACCACTCGTCCCACAAATATGGCAGTCGGCCATACCAGGTCAACTTTTGGCACTGTTTTTCTTCACCAGGACACGGGTACGCTGCATGTTGCGCATGTATTGCATTTTTTTCGCTGCACGGGACCTTTATGAGTAGTTTTTGGACCGCCATCGTCATTTTGTTTTTGATTTTCTCGATTGCGTCAGTCATTTCTCGCTACCTGGAGATGCGCAAATCGGAGAATTTCAATCAGGTCGATGAGTTAAAAGAACGTTTGGACACACTTGAGGCCGACTTGTCGAAGCGTATCGCCACATTGGAACGCATCGTTACTGACAACGAGCAGCAACTGAAGCGGGAGCTGGCGGAGCTGGCTGACTAGCCCGGATTATTCATGAAGGCGGCCAGTGATGAGCCAGAAACTTCTTATAAACAAGAGCTTTGGGGCGATTTTGGGAGAATCAAGATTTACCACTGTGGCCTTTCACTGTCAGGCCCAATCTGGCATTGCATCTTGAGCGATCAGCCTTGAACCGCAGCTATTGCTACGCTTCAGCGTCCGATCGCACAACCAGCTTCCTGAGCAGCGAACCTTCATGCATAGTCCGGGCCAGGAAGGTCTGATCAAATTACTCGCAAGACCAACGTACCGCCCGCGAGATCGCAGGCGGTAACCCATTTCGACATAGGACTTAAGTCAAACCAACCCGAGCTCAAATGCTTTGAGTACCGCTCGGGTCCGGTCGCGAACACCCAGTTTGGAAAGAATGTTGGAGACGTGGTTCTTGACCGTCCCCTCGGCAACTCCCAGTGAGTTGGCAATTTCCTTGTTGCTGTAACCGCCTGCCATCAACCGCAAAATCTCGGTCTCACGATCGGTCAACGGATCGGGACGGTCCAGGCTGGAAAACTCCGTCCGCATGCCCTCCAGCCCTTTCAGAAGGCGCTGGGTGACCGCCGGGGTGACCAGCGAGCCGCCTGATGCGACAGTTTTGACCGCTTCAACCAGACGATCCAGGGTCACGTCCTTGAGCAAGTACCCCTTGGCCCCTGCTTTGATACCTGCCAGCACCAGCTGGTCGTCATCAAAGGTGGTCAGGATGATGGTCGGTGGCAAGGTACCCTGTTCGCTCATGGTATGCAGTACGTCAAGACCAGACATGCCCGGCATGCGCATGTCCAGCAGCACCACATCAGGTTCGATCTGCGGTATTTCGTCAACCGCCTGTTGACCGTCACTGGCCTCGGCGACCACTTCAATTTCTTCAGACAGCTCCAACAAGCTGCGCACCCCTTGGCGGACCAGTGTTTGGTCGTCGACCAGGCAAACTCGAATCATTCTTCATTCTCCATTGGTAGCCAGGCACTAAGCTCAAAGCCCTTGCCTGACGAAGTCTTGGTTTCAAGGTTACCACCGAGTTGGCGCATACGCTCACCCATCCCGGTCAGGCCATGTCCCTTGTTCAGGGTTTTCGCTCCACGTCCGTCATCTCGTGCGCTTAAACGAACGCCACCCTGTTCCAGGGCCAATTCTATCCAAAGATTCTGCGCCCCGGCGTGTTTTACGGTGTTGGTGATGATTTCCTGTACGCATCGGAGCAACACTTGTGCCAAACGCGGATCATCAATCGACATCACATCTGGCAACTGCAGGTGCACGACAGGGCTCGGAACGCCGGCAGCCAACTCCTCCAATGCTGGGGTCAAGTCGATGCTGCGACGTTGGCGCATGTGGCCGACCACCTCACGCACGTCAGACAGCAGCAAACGCGCCACCGAGTGGGCTTGTTGAACGTGTTCTTGTGCTTTGCCTCGGCACAAGTGGCTGGCCACTTCCAGATTCAAACTCAATGCGGTCAGGTGATGGCCGATCAAGTCATGTAACTCGCGAGATATCCTTAGACGCTCAGCCATGCGACTGGAGTCAGCGAGCAGCGTTTGCGTCGCCCTGAGCTCCGAATTGATGCGACGCATCTCATCGCGGGAAACGGTTTGTTGCCGCGCCACCATGGACGTGACGAAGGTAAAGCTGGAGTAACCCAGGAACAAAACGCCAAACAACATGGCCTGAATCAGTGAAACATCTGGCAACAAGGCAAACACAGGTGCCATCGCAATGTTTTGAGCAAGCAACCAGATGACGCCGGCGCGCAGCGGCAAGACCCACGGCAGCACACCGCCGATGATCAGCAGTAAAATGCCGCCCAGTCCACTCTCGCTGGCATAGCTCTCGGCCAAAGCGGTTAAGGACATCAGCGCCAACAGGCTGATGCTGTAGACGCGCGAATTGCGGCCCAAATTGCTGGAAACCAGCCAAAAAGCAACGCCGAAAGTGATGTGCGAGATGGCCCAGGCTGTCCACACTGGCCATTGCATCTGGTCGTCATACGACACCGGCACAATGATCAGCGGGATCGCCACACACCCCCAGGTAAAAATTCCCGCTAGCCGCAACAAGCGCGGATGGGACATTCGTTCTGCATCCATCCGTGCATCATACCAGCGCTCTGGCCGTCAAAGGCATGGCACATAGGTCATGTTCTTCAACAAAAATCGACAAATGAGAGACAAACTGTGGCCTTGGGCACAGCAGCAATGATCACTTGCACGGTATAATGGCCGGCTTCACGTTTCGCTGAGTGCTTGAATGACCATTACTGTCCAGGATGTTTGTGACACCGAATTGCCAGCAATTCTTGCCATGAACAATGCCGCTGTCCCAAACGTCAATGCCCTTGATGAAGCAGAACTGCGAAGGCTCTGCGAGCAGGCGGTGTATTGCAGAACTGCACGTCGCGACGGCGTTCTGGCCGGATTCCTGCTTGCCATGAAGCCTGGTGCCGAATATGCCAGCCCGAACTATCAATGGTTTTGCGACAACTACGACAACTTTGTCTACATTGACCGGGTCGTGGTCGCCGGACCTCATCGTGGACATGGTGTTGGACGCGTGTTTTACGCAGACGTGCAGAGCTTTGCCGAGCCACGTGCGGCGCGACTAACTTGCGAGGTCAACCTGGAACCGCGCAACGACGTTTCATTGTTGTTTCATGGCACCTACGGATTCAGAGAAGTAGGACAACAAACCAACGGCGAGAAACGCGTCGCCCTGCTGGCCAAGGAGTTGGACTGCTTCGATTACGTGCAGAGCAAGAATCGCGGTGCTGTTGCTGGGCAGTAGCGATATTGCCGCACTCCGCGGACTACTGAACAGGTATGGCCTGGGTCTACAGCAGGTGGCACCCAAGCAGTCGATACCCGGCAGCCACTGGGGTGACGAAGAAGCCGGCCTGATAGACGACCAGCTGTTCGCGCGCGCCGACACGCCAATCCATTCGGTGCTGCACGAAGGCTGTCACTATGTGTGCATGGATGCCAACCGCAGAAGTGCCCTGGATACCGATGCCGGCGGCGATTACGACGAAGAAAACGCGGTCTGCTATTTGCAGATACTCCTCGCGGACCACCTACCTGGTTACGATCGGATGACGACCATGTCCGAAATGGATCAATGGGGCTATTCCTTTCGACTCGGATCGGCGCGGTCCTGGTTTGAACATGACGCTGCCGATGCCTTTGACTGGCTACGGTCACATCAATTGATCACAGCCTCTGGCGAGGTCACGTTTCAGCTTCGACAGTAGCTCGAACATGTCTGTGCCATTGTTCGTAGGAGGCCACCACGGCTGACAAGCCCTGGCGCTCAGCTGCCGTCAACTCCGGATGCCAGATTTCGGTAATGAGAACTACCCTTTCGGTCTGACCGAGGTTGCAGGCCTCGTGCACGAAACTATCGTCGAACACCAAGACTGAGCCTTGAAGCCAGTTCCTTTGTTCACCGCCTACTGTCAGCCTGCAGTCGCGGTTTACCCGCAAAGGCAGATGTACGGTCAATTTGGTGTTGGCCAAACCGGTATGTGGTGGGATACGTGCGCCTGGTCGAAGAACCGAGAAAAAGGCCTCCGGGGCCTGGCCGTCAATCTGGGCCAGCGGCAACGACTTCACGGCGCTTACAGAGCGCGGAAATGTATCGGCCAATTCGGTGGTCAACCCGGCTTTCAACAGGTGCAAGCTACCCCACGCCAGCTGGCCGCGCAGTGCTTCCCAGCCCGGTTCAGCGTGGGTCTCGGGAACATAGGGCTGCAGCGGCAGCGTACTGTCACCAATCGCAGCTTCCAGTTCCGCGCAAATCTCGTCGGCGGCCTGGACCAGGGGTTGACGCCACGAGAAGGGCTCGGTACCCCACCACGGTTGAGCGCGCAAGCCGGGGAAACAATGGTAGGACGGCCGTTGCAATGGGTGCAAAGTCGGCACCGGGTCAAGACCGTGAAAAATGCGGGTGAATGCGCAGACGCGCTGCAGCGAGGAAGCCCCAAACGCTGCCTGCAACGGCTCAAGAACCAACGCATACCGTTGCATGTGATGGTCGCGAATCGTGCTGTGCGCAAGCAAACAAAGTTCACGCAACGCGGCTGATACGGTTGTCGATCGATAGGCATCGATCAAGCCGGGCCGCACGATGAATGCCTGCTCAAATGCAACGGCAGCGGCCTTGACATCACCGGCGTCGAGTTGTCGACGGCCGGTTTCCAGCAAATCACTTCCCGCGGGCATCATAGACGACTACAACCGCAGTTCTGACTTGGGCGTTGCCTCTAAATAACGCCCGCCATAAACAGCCCAACCACGACCAACACCAACACACCGGTGCCGATCAAAGCGTACTTCACCGCTGGGGCCATCCCCGCCGGTGCTGCAGCTTCAGGTGCTGGTGTCGCCGCCTTCTTGACCGCCTGTGCTTCCATACCAGGGGTTAGCACCATGAAACGAACTTGATCAATACGAAGCTCGTCACCCGGCTTGATATTCTGTCTCTGTTTGACGCGTTTGCCGTTGATATAGGTGCCATTGGCTGATCCCATATCCTCGACGACTAGTGTGTTGGCTCCTACCACGATGCTGGCATGGTGTCGGGACACTTCGTTACCCGGCACATGAATGTCACAATCGGAATGACGGCCGAGCGTGGTTTTCGGTTTTAGCGGAAAGATCTTGCCAAAGGTCGCACCGGACACGCCGCGCAACATGAACTTCGGAATAGCCTGCCGAACCACCGTATGCCCTTCATCACCGGTGCTCGGCGCAGGCGCCGCAGGTGAAGGCGCGGCGGTAGCTGCGGTCTCTACTGATACGAAGCGACATTCGACCGCAGAGAAGGACAGTAGATCACCCGCCTTGACTTGCGCGGTTCCGGTCACCACTTTGTGATTGACCTTGGTGACGTTATCAGGGTTGGCCACTGACAAAACCGCTGTGTTGTCACTGACGTCCAGGACCGCATGCTTCAAACCAACACCGTTGGCCGTTAGCCTGAGGTCGCACTCAGCAGCAGAACCGACAACTAGTTTGCCGGGACTCAAGATCACCGCTTGGTGATCCCCATTTGGAAAAACGAGCTTCATGTTGATGCCCCTCTTGACAGCAAAAGCCGAATCTCAACCGCTATTCCAACCCCGTGCGGTTAGACGCGGCGACGACGATCGCGACCCAAGCTGCCGCGTATCGTTTTTTACAGGCAAGACTCTAACGGTTTCCGCGACGGAATTGAAGGGAGCAGTTACATGCTGGCACTAATCGGACTGCTATTGCTTGGCTTGATCCTGTGGCTTTGGTACGAAGCGGTTGAGGGCCTGGACGCTGCGCGAACCAAGGCGGCAAAGCTCTGTGAGTCAATGAATCTGCAGTTTGTCGACCACTCGGTGCGCATGACACGTATCCGACTGGGTCGCCTACGTGGGCGAGTTGTGGTCTATCGAACGTTCAAATTTGACTACAGCCCAGATCGGATTGAACGCTTCGACGGCATCGTAGAACTACTGAATCGACACGCAGTTCGCGCCGAGCTGGACTGGAAACCGGTAAACCCCAATTAGAGCGCGTCCACGATTAGCCATCCATGGCTAACGCGGACACGGGTTTCAATTGCCCATTAAGCCCAGCAATTCGCGACCTTCGGGAACATCATCTCGGGCGGCGTCGATGGACCTTCTACTCGGATGCCTTGCGGCTGCGTACGCGAATCATGCCTTCCTGAGCGGTCGAGGCGACCAGCGTGCCATCTTGGGTAAACACCGAGCCACGAGTGAACCCCCGACTACCGGAGGCATTCGGGCTCTCCAGTGCGTACAGCAACCATTGATCAACGCGAAATGGACGGTGATACCACATGGCATGATCCAGACTGGCCATTCTCACACTGGGCAGCATTGGATTGATGCCGGAGGGGTACAGCGCGGTCATCAATGGGCCGAAGTCGGAGGCATACGCCAGCATCGCTTCATGCAGTCCGGCATCATCAGGCAAGGCACCATTGGCCCGAAACCAGATATGGCGTACAGCAGGTCGGGGTTGTGGGTCTACATACGGCGGCGGTTCGAACGAGCAGAACTCAAACGGTTGATTGCGCTCAACGTTGGCGCGCCGCTCAGGCGGTAGACGCTCCAACCATTGCCGGCGGTTGTCGTCGTGGCCGCCACACTGCTCGGGCGGAGGAATGTCTGGCATCTCAGCCTGGTGTTCAATCCCCTCCTGTTCAGTTTGAAACGAGGCGGCGAGATTAAGTATGGGTTGCCCCCCCTGAATGGCGACAACTCGACGACTGGTGAAGCTACGGCCGTCGCGCGCCTTCTCAACCTCGTAGATAATCGGCCGCGTAAAATCACCAGCTCGCAAAAAATAGGCGTGCAATGAGTGTGGTCTTCTACCGTCGACCGTATATCCGGCCGCACGCAGGGCCTGGCCCAGAACCTGGCCGCCATACACGGACCGCGTACCGATATCTCCGCTTTGACCGCGAAAAAGGTTGTCATCCAACTGCTCCAGTTTGAGCAATTCGATCAGGGGCTCGACCGAGGGGGCTGTTTTCATTGAATTTCCAGTGCAGTGATTGCTGCTGTAAGTAGTTGCCGGATCACCGCTTGTACGCGCTTGGCCGGCGACTCACGCCAATCGAAAGGAGGCGACTCGTTCATGTAAGTGCGTTGCGACAATTCGAGCTGAATAGCATGCACGCCAGCATCTGGCTGGCCATAGTGGCGTGTAATGTAGCCGCCTTTGAAACGGCCATTGACCACCCAGCTATAGTCTTGCTGATCGTGCAGTACTGTTTCGACCACCCGAACCAGCTGTTTCGAGCAACTGGCACCTTGATAAGTACCGATATTGAAGTCGGGCAACCGCCCCTCAAAAAACCTGGGGACCTCAGACTTTATGGTGTGCCCCTCCCACAGCAACACCTGCTGGTGCTGTGCCTTGAGTCGAGCCAGCTCACTTCTTAGCGCGCTGTGGTAAGGCTGCCAATAGGTTCGCACGCGCTCACCAACCTCCTCTGCCGAGGGTTCCTCGCCGACCTTGTACAGGTCCTCACCAGCAAACGAGCTAATAGGACACAGCCCGGTTTCATCCTGGCCGGGGTAAAGCGCTACTCCATCGCTCGGGCGGTTGAGATCCACCACATAACGGCTGTAATTGGGCCGAATAACGCTCGCGCCCAACTCAACAGCGCTTTCATACAGCCTCGCGACATGCCAGTCGGTATCGGCAACAACGCGACCGGCATCGGTCATCTTGCGCGCCACATCAGACGGCAGTTGGACCCCATCGTGAGGAACGCTTACCAGCAAGGGACGCGTGCCCCGATGCAGGCTGTAGACTGCTTGTGAGGTCATAAAAATTTACCTGCCAAGGGGTACCGCACGAAGCTGATTGGCTTCGGCTTGATAGATCAAACCGTTGATCTCGTCCAACGCCAACTGCGAGGCATTGGCCGGCAGAATCGTCAGGCGTTTGACACGACCTGCATTAATATCAACCGCCGCCAATGCCACCTCATCATCCAACTCGGTTAGAAAGTACTGTGTATTACCGGACAGGTTGGCAAAGCCGGATTGGCTGCCGATCGAACCATACTCGGTGAGTGTGTCGCCGAGGTAACCGGTGACCTCACGCAATGCCCGTCGACCGCTGATGAGCTGGGTGCCGCCGGCAACGACGTTGGGCATTGATGGCAACAAACTGCCGCCATAGGCAATCAAGGTTGAACTGAATCGAAATACGTTGCCAGTGGCCGCCATTAAACTGGCTGACCATCTGGTCCACACCCCAGGGCGAGGCGGCGGGTAGCTTTGGTACCACAGGCGCTCTGGATATTGACGATGAAACGCAGCCACTTCCGATTCGCTAACGACAACCACTTGCTGCCGTTTGTTTAGGGTCACCAGGCTCGGTGGCTCTTCAAAATCATGCTCGAGTCGGTGAATTTCTTCGCCAGTCGACCAATCCAGGGCGATCAAATCATCCTCATCGGCCAGCCAGACCAAATCATCGACTACCAGCAAATTGCTGATCGAATCGTCGAGGTCATCGTAGTCCCAAATCAGGTTGCCACCAAACTTGTCGACCGCCAATGCCGCGAATGGCCCGTCTGCTTCCCAACGCTCATCGTCCAGGTCAAAAAACTGACCTCCCATTTGCACATAAAGAATGCCACCAATCTCTTGTACCTCAGCCATGCGACCAAGCTTCTCACTGCGCCATCGCCGTTCACCGCTGTCCAGGCTGAACGCCATCAACCGTTTGGTATCGCCGACAATCAGCTGCTCTCGGTCGACCACTGGGTCCGGGTAAGACAAGCCATAGTCACCATCAACAACATCCAGTGTCTGGTCCCAGACTGGCGTGCCATCAGACAAGCGAAAACATGCGATGCCGTCATAGGTGACGCATACCAGTTCACCGGTGATCGTTGGCGGGTGATAAAGACCAAGGTCAAATGGCCGATGGGCCTGCGCCGCCCCTGCGCCGCCAACACCACGCCGTTCGGCAGGTCGCAACTCAACCTCCTCACCAAAAAGACGCTGCCATCGCACCGTGCCGTCACGCAAGTCGATGAGGGTGAGTTCTGGCTCTCGTTTCAGCCCGGAAAACAGCCCCTTGCCTGGCAGCAGGTCGTGAAAAAAACCACGGTCGTCGCCATGCGCGCCCTGCACCGTCACAGCAAAAAGAAACTCACGCTGGTAGTCAATCGCCGCCTGCAGAACACGACCTCGAAGCACGCCGGTTTCCCAATGAAACACGCCATCGAGTCGATCGACCGCGATAACGTGACTGCCCACATCATCAAAGGCGCCGCCGGCGGCATCATTGATCAGGATATACGATGCGCCGCTGACATTGGCAATGTCCCTGTCGGTAGAGTTGACGTTTCGAAGACGCCACTTGACCTTGCCAGTGCGCGGGTCCATGCCATACAAATGACGCAACGTTCCGACCACCAGCAAGTCATTGCCAAGGAGTTTTTGAAACGCGACCGGATAGTCAAACGTCTGTTCCCACTGCGCAGGCGGCTGCACAACTGGCAATGGCGCTTTGCTGGCACAACCGGCCAGCAAAACAAATGCCAGAAAAGCAACGCCTCCGAGCTTCATCATTGCGTCAAAGATGGCAGCTCGAGTCCACTTTGACCGTTGAAGCAGCCGGCCAGGACTTTTGCCTGAATGACTTCCAGGTCCGGAGCGAAAAATCGATCCGCATCATAATGCTCGACCCACTGACGAATTTGTTGATGCACCGTAACCAACGCTGGCGAGGTCTTCAGTGGCTGGTGAAAGTCCAACGCCTGCGCCGCTGAAAGTAGCTCAATGCCCACCACTGCAGCCGAATTGGCCGCCATCGGTGAAAGCCTGCGAGCGCCATGCGTGGCCATGCTGACATGGTCTTCCTGGTTGGCTGAGGTCGGGATACTGTCGACCGAGGCCGGGTGCGCCATCATTTTGTTCTCTGAACACAGCGCCGCGGCGGTGACTTGAGCGATCATGAAACCGGAGTTGACGCCGCCATTTCTAACCAGAAACGCCGGTAAACCGCTCATGTGAGGGTCGACCAGCATGGCGGTTCTACGCTCGGAAATGGATGCGATCTCGCAGGCGACCAAAGCCAAGGCGTCGGCCACCAAAGCGACCGGTTCGGCGTGAAAATTGCCCCCAGACAAGACATCCCCGTCCTCCGGAAACACCAGCGGGTTGTCAGTGACCGAGTTCGCTTCATCCTGCAGGCGGCCTGCAGCGTAGTTCAACATGTCCAGACAGGCCCCCATCACCTGCGGCTGACAGCGCAAACAATACGGATCCTGCACGTGCTCGCAGCCTATATGTGACTGCCTGATCTCGCTGGTCTGCAGCAGCTCTCTGAGCGCCTTGGCGACCGAGCGCTGCCCCTGATGACGACGCACCTGGTGAATCCGCGCATCAAACGGCGTATCACTGCCCTTGGCGGCGTCAACCGACATGGCACCGGCAACAATAGCTGCCGCGAAGGCATTTTCGATGGCGAACAGACCGGCCAAAGCAAGCGCTGTAGACACTTGCGTGCCATTGAGTAGCGCCAATCCAGCCTTGGGGCCAAGCGTCACCGGCTCAAGCCCCGCATGCGCAAGCGCCTCACTGGCCGAGACCACCTTGCCTTCAATACGTGCTTTGCCATAACCCAGCAACACCGCAGCCAGGTGCGCCAATGGTGCCAAATCACCCGACGCGCCCACCGAACCCTGAGAAGGAATCAGCGGATAGACTTCCTTCTCCACCAAAGTACACAGGGCATCGACAATCTCCGGTGCCACACCAGAGTGGCCACCAGACAGGCTGGAGATCTTCAAAACCATAATCAGGCGCACAACATCGTCGTTGATCGGCTCGCCAACACCGGTTGAATGCGACAACACCAAATTGCTTTGCAACTGCTCCAGTTGCTCAGGTGCAATCTTGGTATTGGCCAGCAAACCAAACCCGGTGTTGACCCCATAGACCACGCGCCCACTGGCCACGATGTCGGCGATGGTGGCTTGTGCCGCCGCCATCTTTTGTCGGCGTCCATCAGACAATGTCAGGCGACAGGGCTGCTCCCAGGCCTGGCGCATCTCTGCCAGGGACAGGCCCTGGTCGATCCTGATTTCGTTCATACCATTGGCAGGTTCAAGCCCTGCTCTTTGGCGCATTCGACGGCGATGTCGTAACCGGCATCTGCGTGACGCATGACACCGGTACCGGGGTCATTCCACAACACCCGCTCAACTCTTTTTGCTGCCGCTTCACTACCGTCACAGCAAATGACCACACCTGAATGTTGGGAAAAGCCCATACCAACGCCACCACCATGATGCAGCGACACCCAGGTGGCCCCTGACGCGGTATTGAGCAAGGCATTGAGCAGAGGCCAGTCTGACACCGCATCCGAGCCATCCGCCATCGCTTCAGTTTCGCGGTTGGGGCTGGCCACCGAGCCAGAATCGAGGTGGTCGCGGCCAATCACTACCGGCGCCGACAGCTCACCACTGGCGACCATTTCGTTGAAAGCCAGTCCCAGCCGATGGCGGTCACCAAGCCCTACCCAGCAAATGCGCGATGGCAGCCCCTGGAATTGAATCTTTTCGCGCGCCATGTCGAGCCAGTTGTGCAGATGTGGATCGTCCGGCAACAGTTCTTTGACTTTGGCGTCGGTTTTGTAGATATCTTCCGGGTCGCCTGACAAGGCAGCCCATCTGAATGGCCCAACCCCGCGGCAAAACAGGGGTCGAATGTAGGCAGGAACAAAGCCGGGAAAATCGAAGGCATTGCTCAAACCTTCACCCAAGGCAACCTGACGAATATTGTTGCCATAGTCGAAGGTCGGAATGCCCTGCTGATGAAACTCAAGCATGGCCTCGACATGGGTCTTCATTGATGCGCTAGCCGCCCTGGCCGTCCCTTCCGGGTCGCTTTGTCGGCGCTCATCCCACTGTTCAACCGACCAGCCGATCGGCAGGTAGCCATTGACCGGGTCATGCGCTGACGTCTGATCGGTCACCGCGTCAGGTCGAATGCCGCGATGAACCATCTCCGGCAGAATCTCGGCTGCGTTACCGAGCAGCGCAACCGACACCGCCTTGCCCTGGTCATGCGCCTGATTGATCACCTCAAGCGCGGCCTCCAGAGTCGGTGCCTGCGTGTCGATGTAACGGGTTTCCAGGCGCTTGTCGATTCGACTTTGCTGACATTCGATCGCCAACATGCTGGCGCCGGCCATGGTCGCGGCCAATGGTTGCGCGCCACCCATGCCCCCCAAGCCGGCCGTCAAAATCCACTTGCCGGCAAGATCACCACCAAAATGTTGGCGACCCATTTCGACAAAGGTTTCGTAGGTGCCCTGAACGATGCCTTGACTGCCAATGTAGATCCAGCTGCCAGCGGTCATCTGGCCGTACATCATCAGCCCCTTGCGATCGAGCTCGTTGAAGTGGTCCCAGGTGGCCCAGTGTGGCACCAAGTTGGAGTTGGCGATCAGCACCCGAGGGGCATCAGTGTGAGTGCGAAAAACGCCTACAGGTTTGCCAGATTGCACCAACAGTGTTTCATCATCGGCCAGGCTGCGCAAAGCAGCGACAATGGCGTCATAACAATCCCAGTCTCGGGCCGCTCGCCCAATACCGCCGTAAACCACCAATTCTTCCGGGCGCTCTGCCACCTCGGGGTCGAGATTGTTCATCAGCATGCGAAGCGGCGCTTCGGTCAGCCAACTCCTGGCGCTCAGTTCGCTGCCTCGGGGGGCGCGGATGACACGCGACGGATCTACTCGGTTGGACATCAAACCATCTCCTTCAGTTTTTTCAGGGCAGCGTCAAACTGTTGTTTCGACGCCTTTCTCGCAAGGTGTTGGCCATTGTCCACAACCTGCCGCCCGGCGCAATACACTTGATCGATCGCATCGTTGTCGCCGCCGAACACCAAGGCATCGACCCAGCCATCATCGCTGGTGCGATCATCGTCTTGCAGCACCAAAAAGTCGGCACGCTGTCCAGGCTCGATTCGACCAAGCGAGACCCCGCTGATGGACTTGGAGACCGCTGCTGACTGTCGCCATAACCAGGCTCCCGTGTGCTGTCCATCCTGTTGTACCGAGACATTGCGTTGTTGTTTCAGCAAGCGCTGCCCGTATTCCAACAGGCGCAATTCCTCGGCAGCGCTACGACAGACGTGGCTATCTGAGCCAATACCAAACCGCCCTCCGGCGTGCGACCAATCGCCAAGTGGAAAGAAGCCATCACCAAGGTTCGCTTCGGTGGTTGGGCAAAGGCCAGCCACCGCACCTGAACCGGCCGCAGCGACCACCTCCTGTTGATCCAGGTGCGTGGCATGGACCAGGCACCACCGATGATCGACCGGGCAATGATCGAGCAGCCAGGCTACCGGGCGCTGACCGGTGGCGCTTAAACAGTCGGCAACCTCGGCCTGCTGTTCAGCGATGTGAATGTGCCAAGGCAGCCCCTGCGGCGCCTGCTCGATCAGTTCGGCAATGGACTGAGCGGATACTGCTCGCAAACTATGCAGCGCAACAGCCATTTCTTGCCCAGGCAATGCCGAGGTCTGAAGCTCATCAAGCATGCCGAGGTAGGCGTCCAATTCCAGGCAAAACTGGCGCTGCCCTGTCGATGGTGTTGCATCATTGAACCCGGCCCGCTGATACAACACTGGCATTAAGGTCAGGCCGATGCCGGCATCGGCGGCGGCCGCTTGCAGGCGCCCGCCATTCTCGCTGAGCCGCTGGTAATGTGTTCCACCGGCGCCATGGTGCAGGTAGTGGAATTCGCAAACGTGGGTGTAGCCCCCTTCCAGCATCTCCACATACAACTGGGTCGCCACCGACTGCAAACTGTCCGGGGTCATGCTGGCAGCAAAGCGATACATGCTATCGCGCCAGGACCAAAAACTATCGTCGGCGCGCTGCCGATACTCGGTTAGACCAGCGAACGCCCTTTGAAACGCGTGGCTGTGCAAATTGACCAGTGATGGCATCACTGGACCTGGAAGGGTGTTGGCCTGATCATCAGTTTTTTCAGCGCCAACGTAACAAATGAAACCGTCAGCATCGACATCAATCTGTACATTTGACTGCCAACCGTCAGGCAGCATCGCCTTTTTTGCCAAATACGAGATCATGGCTGAACGATTGCCGCTAACCTGCGGTTCTGTTTTCGGGTAATCTTCATTAATCGACTCTTACTCGGGGACTGGATGAATTCTAACGCGCCAGGCTGGGATCTACTGATTATTAATGCACGTGTGGCAGCAATGATCGATGGTGCAGACAAGATCCACAGCGACTACGCCATTGCCATTCGTGGTGCATCCATCGCCTGGCTGGGCCCCACCAACGACTTGGTTGGGTCGCCAGAGGAAAGCGCCGACAAGGTCATCAATGCCCAAGATCAATTGGTCACGCCGGCCCTGATCGATTGCCATACCCACCTGGTGTTTGGCGGCCATCGCGCGGCCGAGTTCGAGCAACGTCTCAATGGCGTCAGCTATGAACAAATCGCCAAAGCAGGCGGTGGTATTCAGTCGACGGTCAATGCTACCAGAGCGTGTAGCGACAATGAGTTGGCGGATCTTGCCGAGAAACGAATCGCTTGTTGGTTGGATGAGGGGGTCGCCACCATAGAAATCAAATCAGGTTACGGCCTGGATCTGGCGACAGAGCGCAAAATGCTGCGTACCGCGCGCCGCCTCGGCGAGCGGTCGCCGCTGACCACGGTAAGCACGTTTCTGGGCGCGCACACCATTCCAGCAGAGTGGAAAGACAACCCTGATGGCTATGTAGAAGAAGTCATTTCCATGTTGAAGGTGTTGCATGCCGAGGGCCTGGTCGACCACGTCGATGCCTACATGGAAAGCATTGCGTTCTCCGCAGAACAAGTCTCGCGGGTGTTCAAGGTAGCAAAGGAACTGGGACTGCCGGTGAAGTTGCATGCCGATCAACTGAGCTCTGGTGGCGGTGCGCAAGTAGCAGCCAACTTCGATGCATTGTCTGCCGACCACGTCGAGTACACCGATCAACAAGGCGCTGAGGCTATGGCCAGGAGCGGGACCGTTGCCGTGCTGTTACCGGCGGCGTACTACACCTTGCGCGAATCCACGCCACCACCGATCGATCTGTTTCGAAAACACGGCGTGCCTATAGCTGTCGCCACCGACGCAAACCCTGGCACCTCGCCCACCTTAAGCCTGCTAACGTCGATGAACATGGCTTGTACCCTGTTCAAGCTGACGCCTGCCGAAGTCCTGGCTGGTGTGACATGCCATGCCGCCGCTGCGCTTGGCCTGGACGATAGAGGGCACTTAAGTATTGGAGCCCGCGCAGACATCGCCATGTGGAAAGTGAATACCCCGGCAGAGCTTTGCTACTGGCTGGGTGCTCGCCCGCTAAAACACCTCATTTGTGGCGGCGAATTGGCGAGATGAACGTGCTGCGACCGACAACAGCGCTGATCGGCGCATGGCTGGCCGTTATGGCACCGTCAACGCTGGCCCAGGAGGCCAACTGCCAACCTCAAGAGGCGGCCATGCCGATTGCAGCGAGTGAGTTGGCGCGTCAGGTCGTCACACTGCGCGAGAGGCTCAGTGCGGACCCGGACAATGAGTTGGCCAGAAACACGCTGGCCTCAGTTACAGTTAGCGCTGCCAGGGCGGCGGAATTGCTCGAGACCACCGGGCACTTCTCGGAAGCCACGCCGTACCACGATCTGATGCGCGACCAACTTGTTGATACACGCTGGCGTACCGGCTTTTTGGCAAAAAATGGAGATGCTGGTGCACAGTTGGCGATGGCCATGATGCATCGCCAAGGCGTCTTGATGGAGCAGGACGATAAACTGGCATGCGACTTTTATGCGCAGTCGGCAAACAACGGTAATGTCCTGGCCAAATTCCGCCATGCCGTGTGTCTGTCAGACGATCAGCAACAAAGCGCGGTTGAGCTGATCAAACAGTCTGCCGAACAGGGCAACGTCGCCGCGCAACTCACCTACGGCATGATTTGCGAACAACAGGCCGGGGAAGACGAAGACTGTACCCGCCACTGGCTATGCGCGGCGACACGGGGTGGCAGAGCGCGCGCTGCCGGCATGGCGGGATGGCTCTACCTGACTGGCCGAGGAGCACCTCAGAACACCGACCTGGCGGTAGACCTGCTGACATTCGCTGCCGAACGAGATGAACCGCCTGCGCAAAACCAATTGGCAAAACTGCTGGAAACCGGATCAATCGGCACCGCTGACCCCGTTACAGCGGCCCGGTGGTATCAGCGTTCGGCTGAAAACGGCTTTGCTCCCGGGCAGTTTGAATATGGTCGGATCCTGGCCGAAGGCATCGGTGTCACTGCCAATCAAACCATGGCGCGCTACTGGATGCAGAAAGCGGCAGAACAGGGCCTGGACGATGCCAGCGCATGGCTGGAGCAGAACCCGTGATAGCGCCGGCTATTGTTGAGCAGCCGCTTCCTTATCAGGACCGCCTTGACTCCAGGACACCGGACCAGATTACCGTCATCGTTCTGCACTGTACTGAGTTGCCGGACCTTGCGATGGCCCGCCAATATGCAGAGACCATCCACTATCCCGGTACTCAGACCGGCAACAGCGGCCACTATTACATCACGCGCGAAGGCGTGATCGAGCAATGGGTCAACCCACAACGGGTTGCGCACCACGTAGCCAATAAAAACCTCGATTCAATTGGTGTGGAACTGGTGAATCTTGGCCGATACCCAGACTGGCATGCGCTAAATGCGAAAATGACCGAGCCCTACCCCGAGCCGCAAATAGCCAGCCTGATTGAGCTGATCAACGAACTGGAGCAGCAATTGCCTTGTTTGCAGCATATCTGTGGGCATGAAGATCTCGATGACTCGTGGGTCACCGCCGCTGACGCCCCCTCAAAGCGGGTTCGCCGCAAACTCGACCCAGGTCCGCTATTTCCATGGGACGCTGTGATGCGCTGTACCAAACTAAAACGTCCGGTCAGTCTCTGATCAATCCTTTGCTGCGTTCCACCAGCGCTCAAACTCTTCGAGGTCAATCAGACCATCGCCATTGCTATCGAGTTTGGCGAAGTATGCACGCATCACGTCACGAGTTCGGCCAGCTCTGTGATGACGCAGCAGCTCACAAAACTCCTCGAACGAGATGAGGCCATCCCCGTCACTGTCGAACAAACTGAAAAAATCATCCATCCGTTGTTCTCGCAAATTCTGAGTCTACTTGAAAGCTGGCATGCTGCGTTTGCGCGCAACACGGAGTGCTTTGTTTTTTCGCATACCGGCAATCAGCTCTTTCACTTTGCCGCGGCCATGTTTTGCGGTCAAAGCCTGATCCCCCGCGCTCGACAAAACCCTGCGGCGTTGATGGCCAAAACTGGCAGACTTCACATGGTAGACGTAGACGTTATCGACCACGCGCAACTCGAATCCCGCGTCGACCGCGCGCAAACAAAGGTCATTTTCTTCACCATACCCCTGTGGGAACCTGGCCACATCAAAGCCGGTAACCGCGTCCAGCAACGCCCGCTTGAGCATGATACAAAACCCGTTTAGCACACCCACCTCAGGGTACACCGGCGGCCCCTGGCGGCGAAGCCGCTCATTGACACAATTGACATCACAAGACTCAGGCAAGTCGTTGATAACCCAGCGACCTCGCCAGTCACGCTGGCGTGGTACCGATTGCCAACTGGCTGCGTTCGACCACGGACCGACCGCTCCACAAGCCGAGTGCGATGAAAAACAGGCTGCCATCCGCTGCAGCCACTGGTCGGCAACCAGCGTGTCGGAATTGAGCAAACAAACCTGGTCCGCAGTCGACTCGCTCAATCCATGGTTGGCAGCGTGGGCATAACCGGGTTTCGGACTGCTCAACAGCACCGTCTGATCATCAAGCAGATCAGCAAGAGCGCGGCGATCGGCATCGCAGTTGTGATCATCAACCAGGATCAAACGCTGGTAGCCACCTGCCCGTTTCACACTGGCAATGCATGCGCTGACCTCTTGAAGCGCACCATGCACGCAAACCACGACGTCAGTGGTCATAGCCAAAGTCACGAATAAACGGCTGCAGGGTTGGCCGCACTGCCGCCAGGCGTTTTTCATAGCGGCGCCAGCGTTCTCTTGCGGTCGTATATAAACCCGACGTCACTTGATGATAACTTGGTGTGTTCAACACGCCTCGCGCTCGGCCATGCTCGGCAAAGTCTCGTACAGCGTCATTCCATGGAACGTCCAAAAAGTGCAGGCAGTCGCCTACCGCCTGATCGAAATCACCGACCAGATCTTCATATTTAATGCGGTGATATTGCAGAACGGGTCGTCGCTCATGGGCCAGCAAGGTAGACATCACCGCACTGTAGACATCTGCCACGCCTTGCAGGCTGGTGTAGTTAGCCAACACCGGATTGAGTGCGAAATCCTGCATAAAACAACTAAGCACAACATCGAGCGGATGGCGCAAGGCGACCACTACGCGGGCCGTCGGGAATAGCTGCTCAATGAATCCAAGATGGACGGAACTGAGCGGCGACTTGTCAATCAGAACACGATTTTCGTAGTCGCCCAGCTCATGTTGCACGCCAGCGAAATATTGTTCGCGAAGCTGTTCCAGTTGCCGGCTATCAAGTCGAGCCAAATCTCCCGGGTAGTCCAACTGTTCGGTTAACTGGACCAGCAAAGGTTTCTCTTCAAGCACTGCGAAACCACCATGCGCGTCCAGGACAGTGTCCAACAGGGTGTTGCCAGATCGCTGGAACCCCAGCAAAAAGACCGGGTTTGCCTGGTCGATTGCCGTATTCGCAGTCACATCGAGCCGTGTTGAAACCGCCGCGATATCACGAACCGTTGTGGCGTAATCCAACGCCGGCGGCGATTGCATCTGCCACCACTGCAAAGCCAGACGATTGCCTTCGGAAAACTGCTCAAAGGCATCGTCGCATTGTTTCAGTTTGTCCAGGACCTGGCCCAACTCAAAGGCACATTCTTTCTGCTCGCGAATATCGCTGGCCATCGGTTTGACTCGCAGCAAACGATCGCGTGCGGTCTCGAGCTGCCCTGCCCTGCGCTCAACACGGGCCATCACTAAATGTGCAGCAACGTTGTCGCTATCAAGCTCCAGGGCCTGCTCGGCAGATGTCCGCGCTTGATCAACCCGATTGGCTAACTCATAGACTGTCGCCAGATTGGCGTGAGTTTCAGCTTGTTCATTCAGTTCCAACGCACGCCGGTAAGCCTGTTCGGCGCGTTCAAGGTCGCCCCCACCATTGACCAGACAATTGGCCAGATTATTGTGCACCGATGGATCGTCGCCTCGGGTCTGCAAGGCTCGCTCGTAGGCCTGCAGCGCCGCCTCAAATTGACCCAGTGCGTTGAGTGAAATGCCCATTGCATTGCAGGCGTCTCCGGGATCTGGGCTCAACTGGGTCGCTCGATTGAAGGCATCGACAGCGTGTTGATGTTGCTCGTCGCGCTGATAGCACAAGCCCAGACCGTACCAGGCTTCGGCGTGATTTGGTGTGCGGTCAACCACCGTCTGTAGCAAGTGTTGTGCTTCGGTGAATTGCTGTTTTTGCATCAACAGATGACCAAGATTCAACCTGGCGTTGGCGTAGTCTGGTTGCATCACCAGCACCTTGCGAAACAACGCCTCAGCCTGCTCCACCTGCTGCATACGTTGCAGCACGATGGCCAGATTATTGAGCGCCGACAGGTGGCTGGGCGCATTTTTGATCGCCTCGCGAAATGCCTGCTCGGCCGCGTCCAGGGCATCGGCCTTCAACAACGCCCGCCCAAAATTGTAGTGCAACTCAGGATCGGCCCCCTGACTTATGCACAATTGCTCGTATAGAGCGGTTGCTCGGTCCAGGTCACCACTTTCAGCCTGCACCACCATCGACAGCTGCAAAGCACCGGGGTGCGAAGGCATTTCCGTGAGCAATTGCTCGCACAACGGTACCGCCAACTCTGGCTTGCCGGTGTCGAGATATTGAAGAATCTTGTTGACGGTCGCTTGCATGGACGCGCTATCGTACTCAAGCTGCTCCACTGACGCTACAATGCCAGTCACTTAAAGAACAAAACCACAGCGAATGCACAAGATCGATAATTTCATCGATGGACAAAGGCAAGCACCGGTGAGCGGACATTACCTGGACAATGTCGAGCCGGCCACCGGTCAGGTATACAGCCAGGTCGCGTCTTCCGACGCAGATGATGTCGACCGCGCCGTTGCTGCGGCCACCGCGGCGGCACCCGGCTGGTATGAACTCGGGGCAACAGGTCGAGCCGCTTGCATGCGACGATTGGCTGCCCTGGTCACGGCCCATGCCGATGCATTGGCTCAGGCCGAATCAAAGGACAATGGCAAGCCATTGTGGCTGGCCAGCGAAGTGGATATTCCACGAGTGGCCAGTAACCTGGAATTTTTCGCCGACGCTGCCACTCAATTCGCTAGCGAATGTCACCCAATGACCCACGGCATCAACTACACCTTGCGCGAACCGTTGGGCGTCGTGGGGTGCATCTCGCCGTGGAATTTGCCGCTGTACCTGATGACCTGGAAGATTGCCCCGGCATTGGCCGCTGGCAACACCGTCGTCGCCAAACCCTCCGAAGTGACCCCCGCCACAGCCAGCCTGCTGGCCGAGCTCACCGTCGAAGCGGGCTGGCCGCCGGGTGTACTCAATCTGGTGCACGGCAGTGGGCCCAAGGCCGGTGCTTCGTTGGTTGATCACCCAGGAATAAAGGCCGTTTCGTTTACCGGCGGAACCGCCACCGGAAAAGCCATCGCCAGCGCCATGGCCCCCACCTTCAGAAAGGTGTCCCTTGAGCTGGGCGGCAAGAACCCGACCGTTGTTTTTGACGATTGCGACTTCGAGCAGACGGTCGACCAGGTCGCCCGCGCCGCCTTTTCCAACCAGGGCCAGATCTGCCTTTGCGGATCACGGATATTGGTCCAGCAATCGATCTATGAGCGCTTCAAAAAGGCGCTGGTCGAACGTGTCGCGGCATTGCGCGTAGGCGACCCCACGGAATCGACCAGCCAACAAGGTGCGTTGGTGTCAGCCGCACACCGTGACAAGGTGTTGGTGGCGATCGATACCGCCAGAGCCGAAGGTGGCCAGGTGCTATGCGGTGGCCATCCCGTTGAGGTATCGGGCCGTTGCAGCGAGGGGTATTTTGTAGCCCCGACCTTGATCGAGGGCCTGGACATGTACTGTGCTACCGCGCAAGAGGAGATTTTCGGACCGGTTGCGACTTTGCATGCCTTTGCTGATGAGACCGAAGCGGTGCAACTGGCCAACGCCACGCGCTATGGACTGGCAGCCAGTGTTTGGAGCAATGATGTCCACCGTTGCCATCGCGTCGCAAAAAACCTGCAATGCGGTATTGTCTGGGTCAATTGCTGGATGGTCCGTGACTTGCGAACACCGTTCGGTGGCACCAAAGCCTCTGGACTGGGCCGTGAAGGCGGCCTGGAAGCGATGCGCTTTTTCACTGAACCGAAAAATGTTTGTATTGATGTGGGATTATGACTGAACAAAACACCATCACAACCACAACTGCCCCGCCGCCGGTCGGAGCCTACCCGCACGCTCGTCGCGTCGGCAACCTGTTGTTCCTGTCCGGCGTCGGCCCCAGAGCTGCCGACGGCAGCGGCATTCCCGGCAATGTGTACGATGATCAAGGACGCTTGCAGTCTTACGATATTGAAGCGCAATGTCACTCAGTGTTCGGCAACGTGCGAGCAGTCCTCGAGGCCTCTGGTGCACGCTTGGAAGATCTGGTCGATGTCACGGTGTTTCTGACCGACATGCAAAACGACTTCGCCACCTTCAATCGTTTGTATGCTGATTACTTCAAGAACTGTAACCCTTGTAGAACAACGATAGAAATCAATGCCTTACCGACACCTATTGCGATCGAGTTGAAGTGTGTCGCTGCGCTGGGAGCCGAATGATGTTAACGCCACCTTTGAATTTCAAAAAATGGATCGACGACCACCGTCACCTGCTAAAACCACCCGTTTGCAACAAAGTCATTTGGGAGGACGCAGACTTCATCGCCATGGTTATTGGCGGGCCAAACGCCAGGACTGACTATCATTACGACGAAGGACCTGAGTTCTTCTATCAGATCGAAGGCTCAATGACCTTGAAAGTCGTCGACGAAGGTGAACACAAAGACATACCAATACATGCCGGCGAGATATTCATGTTGCCACCACGAGTTCACCACTCTCCACAGCGGCACGCCAATAGCATTGGCCTGGTCATTGAACGCAAGCGCCTTGAGCATGAACAGGATGGCCTGATCTGGTACTGCCAAAATTGCGATGAGTTGCTATATGAAGAGTACTTTCACCTGAACAACATCGAGGCTGATTTTCCTCCAGTGTTCGACAGGTTCTACGGTTCAGAGGCGCGCCGAACCTGCGCTTCCTGTGGTCATATCAGCCAAACAGCCAAAAAAGCATGACCAATAGCGAGTCCAACAAAAAGACCAAGGTGCCTCGACCATGCTGAAAATCGATATGCATGCCCACATCCTGCCACCAGACTGGCCGAACCTGACTGCAAAATACGGTGCGCCCGGTTTTCCTTACCTGGTGCGCCGCGACGGTCGGCATTTGATCTATCGCGATGGCCGCTTCTTTCGCGAGATCTGGGGCAACTCATGGGACCCCGAACAGCGAATCGCCGAGTTTGCACAGCACAACGTACAGGTTCAGGTCTTGTCGACCGTGCCGGTGATGTTCAGTTACGGTGCCAAGGGTGAGCATGCCCTGGAGCTCGGCCGTCATCTCAACGACCACATTGCCACCCTGGCCAACGATTACCCTAGACACATCGTTGGCCTGGGCACCTTGCCGATGCAGTCCCCCGAGTTGGCGATAGCCGAGTTGCAGCGTTGCCACAGCATTGGGCTGCGCGGTATTCAGATCGGTTCTCATGTCAACGGCTGGAATCTGGATGCGCCCGAGCTATTTGACGTATTTGAGGCGATGCAGGATTTGAGTATGGCCTTGTTGGTGCACCCGTGGCAGATGATGGGAGCCGACTCCATGCCTAAATACTGGCTGCCATGGCTGGTCGGAATGCCTGCCGAGCAATCGCGCGCCATCTGCTGCATGATCTTCGGCGGCGTGTTCGAACGGCTACCAGATCTGCGGGTTTGCTTTGCACATGGCGGCGGTTCATTTCCTGCCACTGTGGGCCGCATTGAACATGGTTTTCGTATGCGGCCGGACCTGGTCGCCACCGACAACAAACGAAACCCCCGGGAGTACCTGGGCAAGTTTTACGTCGACTCGGTGGTGCATGACCCACAGGCTTTGAAGTATTTGCTTGAAGTGGTCGGCGAACGCATGGTCATGCTCGGCACCGACTACCCGTTCCCCTTGGGTGAGCAACAACCGGGCAGCGGCATCGCGGCGTTGCAGCTGTCAGATGACAAGGCGGCGCGCCTCTACCATGGGGCCGCCCTGGAGTGGCTGGGTTTGGACAAGGGTCAATTCGTCGCGTGAAGCTGGAACTGCAACTGGGCACGCAACGGTTTCGCGTAATGATGGACAATGCGGTGGACTTGTCTCAACCGGTGCGATTCGATGGTCCACAGCCGCGTTTTTTTGGTGTGGCAGCAGCTACTTCGCGACCGATTTCCGACGGCAAGTTTGTCGGCGATACCCGCGTCGGTGGCTCATGCAACGTCAATCAACTAAGCATCACCCCGCATTGCAACTCGACCCATACTGAGTCTGCTGCCCATGTCAGCCACCTTGCGCCAACGATTGACGCGGTAGCACCGCTGAAGCTGGTTCCTGCTTTGGTGATTTCAATCGATGGAGACGCCAACTCTGCCGAAAGCTACCCCGTAGCTTTGCGCGACAACGACCTGTTGATAACAGCCGCCGCATTGCGATCGGCCATGGAGGCGCACCCTGGCTCAGCGCAAGCGAAAGCTATGGTAATTCGAACTGGTGCTCGCCCCAACACGGATTTCGACCAACAGGGCTACCCATTCCTGAGTGTAGACGCGGCGGGCTATCTCGCTGCGTCCGCGATCCAGCATTTGCTTATCGACACTCCATCGGTGGATCGCGCTGATGACCAGGGCCGTCTTGCCGCGCACCGCGTCTTTTTCGGCCTGCCGGCCGAAGGCGTGTCCTGCGGCCAGTTGCCAGAAAAAACCATTACCGAATTGATCGTGGTGCCACCGGAGTTGAGCGATGGCGTATATCTGCTCCATCTCGGTGTTCCGCCCTTTGTCACGGACGCTGCGCCATCGCGCCCAGTGTTGTACCCAATAGAACCCTGCTGACTGACGGCGATTAACAACGTGAAGCCCTCCGACCTCAAATTCGAAGCAACCATCGACTGCGCTCGAGCCCTGGACGCTGCCGACCCAATGTCACGCTGGCGCGACGAGTTCTGCATTCCACAGACCAATAACAAACCGCAGGTTTACCTATGCGGCAATTCCCTGGGTTTGCAACCGAAGCGGTTGCAGGCTGAAATGGACCAAGAACTCGAGGCCTGGCGCCGCTATGGCGTCGGTGGTCACTTCGAAGGCAAATACCCCTGGATGCCCTATCATGAGTTTGTACGGGAACCTCTGGCGCGCCTGGTAGGTGCCCATCCCGATGAAGTTGTTGCGATGAATTCGCTGACCGTCAATCTGCACTTGATGATGGTGAGTTTCTATCGACCCAGTCCCGAGCGCCACCGCATCGTGATTGAAAAAGGGGCCTTCCCGTCGGACCGTTACGCTGTGGAGTCGCAGATCCGCTTCCACGGCTATGACCCTGACTCCAGCCTGGTAGAGTTGATTGACAACGACGGCAGCGGGCTGCTCAGTCTGTCGACACTGGACGCTTACCTGAACGAACACGGCGACAGCGTGGCGCTGGTGCTGATGCCAGGTGTGCAATACGCCACGGGGCAATTCACACCACCGGGCGAGGTCGTCGAGTTGGCCCGCCGCCATGGCTGTCAGGTTGGTTTTGATCTGGCCCATGCCGTCGGCAACTTGCCATTGACCTTGCACGATGACGATGCCGACTTCGCCGTTTGGTGTTCATACAAGTACCTAAACAGTGGCGCGGGTGCTGTAGCCGGCTGCTTCGTTCATCGCAAGCACAGCCAACGCACCGACTTGCCGCGATTTGCTGGTTGGTGGGGCCATGACCCAAGTACGCGATTCAAAATGGGCGACAAATTCGTACCCGCCGCCGGTGCCGACGCCTGGCAATTGAGCAACCCACCGATCTATGGTCTGGCACCCGTACGCGTTTCTTTGGGCATTTTCGATGAAGCGGGAATTAAGCATTTACGTGACAAATCAATCACTTTGACAGCTTATCTGGAATATCTGGTGGAGATTCGACTGGCTGGCCGTATTGCCATTCGAACGCCTTCTGACCCTGGCAAACGTGGCTGCCAGTTGTCACTGGCTTTTGCCGACGCCAAGTTGGGCAAATCCGTGCACCAAGCCATGGAAACGGCCGGGTTCGTTGGCGACTGGCGCGAACCTGACGTCCTGCGAGCATCGCCGGCGCCGCTTTACAACAATTTCAGTGATGTATTCCAGTTCGTTGATGAGCTGGCGCGGAGACTGAGCCAATGAACGACAGATTCGATATTACTGTGGTGGGCGCGGGCCTTACCGGCGCGCTGATCGCCATCATGATGGCCAGACGCGGCTTCTCCGTTGAGGTCATTGAGAAACGTCCTGACATGCGCAAGCACGATATCAGTGCGGGGCGCTCAATTAACCTGGCGCTTGCCGAACGGGGAATCGAAGCCTTGCGGCGGGTGGGGTTATACGACGAAGTGTCGCGCTACACCATTGCGATGCACGGGCGTCAGGTCCACGATTTGGACGGAGCACAGAATCACCAGCCCTACGGACAGGCGGCGCATGAAATCGTCTATTCGGTGCACCGTGGGCTGCTCAACAAGACCTTGCTGAACGCAGCTGAGAAAGCCGGTGTGCAATTGACCTTCGACCAGAGCATCCACAGCGTGGACCTGGAACAGCAAGTCTTGCACCTCGGTGATAGCGATGTTGATGGGCAGCATGCATTCAATGTACTGATTGGCGCCGATGGTGCTGGTTCTCGAATTCGCGCAGCCATGGCGAGCTACCGCGGTTTTGATGTGCATGAAGACCTGCTGGACCACGGCTACAAGGAACTGCACACGCCACCCGATTCCAGCGGCGAGTTTCGAATGGAAGCCAATGCCTTGCATATCTGGCCTCGCGGCGGCTTCATGATGATTGCACTGCCAAATTCAGACGGCAGCTTTACCAATACGCTGTTTCTGGCCAACAAAGGCGAGCCCAGTTTCGAGTCCATCGCTGCCAATAGCAATCCGGCGTCATTTCTTACTGATCAGTTTGGCGATGCAGTTGCCTTGATCCCCGACTTCGTCGAGCAATATGACTCCAATCCTGTCGGTCTATTAGGCACTGTACGATGCCCGCAATGGAACGACGGTGGTCGGGCGGTATTAATTGGTGACGCCGCTCATGCCATTGTGCCGTTTCACGGCCAGGGCATGAACTGCGGCTTCGAAGACTGCACAACGCTCGATCTGTTGGTCGATGCCATCGGGCCGCATTGGCCTCAAGTATTTGATGAATTCGAGATGATGCGCAAGCCCAACGCTGATGCAATAGCCACCATGGCCCTGGAAAACTATATTGAAATGCGCTCGGACGTTGCAGACCCAGGCTATTTGTTGCGTCGCCAGTTGGAGCGCGAACTCGAGCGACGACACCCAAACGTTTTTGTGCCGCGTTACTCAATGGTGATGTTTCACAAAATTCCTTACCAGGATGCCTTGAGTCGTGGTGCCAAACAGGCCGACGTGTTGCGAAAACTCACTGACGGCATCAGCACGCTTGAGCAAGTCGACTATGAGCGTGCAGCAAAATGGGTGGAGCGCGAGCTAACCCCGGTCTGAGTCAGCAGTGACCGTGCCGTAGTGGTTTTTGCTAGTATAGGACGTGCATTTGTAACTTTTTGCTGACCAATGTAATCCAATATCGCTCAAGCGATCCAGCGACTTTCGTCATAGACCACGGACCAGAACGGTACGGTGCACATTCGGAGCGCGTCGACCATGCCCAAGCGGACCAGGCCAAAGCCTGAGTACCATACCAAGACCAAACCAAGAATGGCTGGTCGAAGAATTGGCGCGCTGGCTTCCATCTTTATTGGCATCATTGTTCTTGAGCTAATCGTGGCCATTACTTCGATGCGGGTATTGGGCGGGATTCGCGCCTATATCGGCGGTGAGAGCCTGTGGGCGAAGAGTCAAAAAGCTGCCGTAACCGAGTTGCACGCCTACATTATCGAGCGGGACCCCATTCACTTTCAGAACTTCCGAGATTTGCTTGAAGTCAACCTCGGGGACATGCGGGCAAGGCAAGCCTTGGATCAGCCCACGCCGGACGTAGAATTGGGCCGCGCGGGGCTGCTCGCTGGCCGCAACCACCCGCAGGATATCGACATGATGATTGCGTTGTTCATCCATCTGGGAGAACTGGATGCAATGCGAGAAGCGATTGATATCTGGTCCGAAGCAGACCAGGCCATCATGCAGTTGGTCCAGGTAGGTGATCAGTTGCATCGGCAGTTGCAGCAGGAACCAACACCGGAGCAGCTGTCGGATATCCTGCGTCAACTACAAGCCGTCGATCAACAGTTGACCGAACATGAAGAGGCATTTTCCAGTGTCCTGGGTGAGTTGGCACGTGAAGTTGAATCAATGGCGATCCTCATTCTCATCATTGCCGTGGTGCTGCTGGGTTTCAGTGCGATATTTGCTGCCCTGTGGACCTATCGGTTTTTACTTAGAACCTTCGAGCAACGCGCACAAATCGAACGTTCTTTGCAGGGGCAACAACGCCTGGAGTCTCTCGGGCGAATGGCCGGCGGTGTGGCTCACGACTTTAACAACTTGATGACTGCAGTGCTGGGGTTTACCGAACTGATCCAAGACAAGGTCGGACCGAACTCTGCCATTGAGTCGGAACTTGGCGAAATCGAGCATGCCGGTAAGCGGGCGACCGAATTGACGCAAAAGCTACTGGCTTTCAGCCGCAAGCAATTTGTGCGTTCTGAAGTTGTGGACATGAACCAATTGGTCACCGATGCCATGAAGATGTTGGGACCAGTAATCGGGGAAAATATAGAAACCAAATGTGAGCTGCACCCGGTGCCGCTACCCGTCCTCGGCGAAGCCAGTCAACTCGAGCAGGTCCTGGTCAATCTTATGTTGAACGCCAGAGACGCCATGCCTGATGGTGGACTATTGCGACTGGAAACCACTCACCAACACGACGGTGATGGGCATGAAGTAGCGACCACAACCGTCGATGACACCGGGACCGGTATGGACGAAAAAACAAGAGCGCATGCCTTTGAGCCGTTCTTCACCACCAAGCCCAGAGGTAAGGGCGTGGGTTTGGGCCTTTCCACCGCCTACGGCGTCATTCACCAGCTTGGTGGCACCATTCGCATTGTCGACAAAGCCTCACCAGGGTGCCGAGTGGTGATGTCATTGCCATTGAGCCAGACCCCAGCCAAATCACGCAGTGAACAGGCCAGCGGTCAACCCCAGCCTGGTCAGGGCGAATCGATCATTGTGGTCGAAGATAACCCAGCCGTCCTGAAGTTCTCGACCCAGGTCCTGACCGAAGCCGGTTACCAGGTGTGTGGGGCCCGGTCTGCCGAACAGGCGTTGACTATGGGGGCATTTGACTTGCTCGTAACCGACTTGGTACTGCCAGGTCTCAACGGCCACAAGTTGGCCGAGCATATGTGCCGGACCACACCCGAGTTGAAGGTTCTGTACATCTCCGGATACCCGGCAGATACACTCAAGGTTCTTGGCATGCCGAAAGCGGCACCCACTGTGTTGCGAAAACCTTTCTCTGGGTCGGCGTTGTTGACGGCGGTGCAATCACAATTGAAGGCCTGAAGGCGTGTCAGTTGCAGCTGACCGGCGGACTCAACTGCTGTAAGGCACTTTGTTCCGACCAGTCCCCTTGCAGCGGCAACGGCAAACTGATGTCCATGTCGAGGGTAAGTTGGTCGAGATTCCTGGTGATTTGTCCGGCCGCCACACGTGATGGCTCGAAGGGCTGACATTGTGGACAAGGACCGAACAGAGCCAGGGCGTCGATCTGATCATCAACACCATTGTTGCCACCATGCACCCACACCGGAACGCCAAACTGATCGAAGATGTACGCAATCACGCCCTGCCCACCCGGTACTGAGAACACGGACATTCCAGTCAACAATGCCGAGTACACGCCACTGGGATTGCTATTGCCCGCCGTGCACTGATAGTCCGTAGCCAGCGGTACAATGGCCTGACTGGAGGCCTGTCCCATTAGATGCCAAGACAGCACCGCACTATCCTCTGCCTCGAAGGTGACGATAATCGTGCCAACTTCAGCAGCCAGTTTGCGTTGCCCATCGAAGGTAAACCTCAGCAGCTTGGCCGAGAAAACCGCACCCTCTGGAACCGGCGCATCGGCGAGGTACCAAACCGGGTTCATTTGCTCATCCCAGGCAAACCAGCCAATGAAAAGGCGACCATTGAGCACAATCATATCCAGACCATCAAAGCCAGCGGGATTGCTCCAGGCGGAGTAGACAAAGTCGGGCACGGCTGCGGTCTGCTGCAACGTCACCTTGATGCCGAAGCTGGTTTCCTGGTCGCTTTCGCGATTGACCGGAGCGATGTACCACCGGCCAGGAGTGAGCTCGGTGCCCTGAACGCGCAAGACGGGATTGTTGCCGGCATTTGTAACCGCGTGCGTTGCTCCGGAGATGCCTCCAGGCATGACCTCAATATCTGGCGTCTGATGATTGGCGTCGACCCCCACTGCAAACAGGTCGACCTGACCATCACTGCCGCTGACTCTGGCAGTCAATTTGCTGGTTCCAGGTGGTACGTCAATGAACAAGCGTCCATGGCCTTCTTGACTGGCCAGTGTGAGTTGGCTCGTTTGCCCATCGACCAGTGGATAAGCGGGCTGGCTGGAAAGATCGGGTTCCAGTTCAGTGCCGCCTGCAGTCGACACCTCCCTATCGAAAATCAACGGCACCACCGCGAATTGGCCAGGCGCATCATCATGCGCCGACATCCGCAACGCGCTAAGCCAGGTCTCACCGGACTGCATCTCCCCAGCTTCGTAAGCGACATCGACGACAAAGGGCTGCCCAGCCGCCACCTTACCTGGCCCCGCAACCATCAGCGGAACGCCATCTGATGTATCGCCAGCCACACCAAAGGTCATTTCGATAAGGTCATTGCCCGTGATTGAGCCCCAGTTTTGTACCAGGATCCACCAATTGCCGGGGTCGGTTCCGACAGCACAACTTTCACGAGCATTGGGACTGGTCGACTCGCAAACCAACTCCGCGCGAGAGGGCAAACCATCCTCATCGCTATCTCGACCTACAAAGATATCGATGTCAGCGCCGTTCAGCGCGTTGGCTTCAACCACCAACACCGAATCAGTGTTGACCACCGATACGATCGTCACGTCATTGCCAACATCAAAGCTGTCAAACGAATCAAAAGGTGTGGGATCCTGACCCAGTCTAAAATCCCGAACGGTTGCTGGTGTAAGTGGCGGTCCGGAGAAGCTAGCCTGGTTCAGTGGTGCCAACCCTTCAAACTGCAGAGATGCCCTACCGCGGTTACTGGCATCCGCGCTGAGCTCGAAGCGTTCAGGTACCGGGCCTGCAGGCGCAAACACGTTGACCGTCAATTTCACATCTTCGGCCAATCGCGGCGTGTCCGTATTGCGAAGCCAGACGTTGGCATAGACCCAATCGCCAATCACACGGCCATCACTAACGTCTACTTCGATGGTCAGTTGCCTGGCTCCGTTGGCGCCAACCTGGAAACTGCTTGGGGTGACGTTGATTTGGAGACCGTCAGGCCCCTCAACGTCGACTTGCCATTGACTGGCACCGACTGAGCTGCGCACCGTACGTGTGAAGGTACAGGTCTGGAAACAATCTTCGTTAACCATTCCGGACAGATTCAATGCCCCCGGTTGGCCTCCAACTTGCGGATCGGCCGCGACGAAATCGGCTTTGGTGGTCCGCAGGTACAACCCGGCCTCAATCGCGCGATCGACCTGGATCCGCCCTGCACCAGAGTCATAGGCTTGTGCCTGCCGTCCGGCGGCAGTCACGCCATCGGTCACCGCGGTCATCTCCAGCGCGGCCTGGACCTGGTCGACGGTCCACTCTGGGTGCGCGGCACGAATCAATGCGGCCGCACCGGCAATGTGGGGCGTCGCCATCGAGGTGCCACTTTTGAATGTAAAGTCACTACCTGATAGGTCGGCGGCAAGAATACTGCTGCCGGGGGCGCCGATGTTGGGTTTCATTAATTCGGGAATGAAAACACCAGGGCCTCGAGAGCTTGAAGAACTTACCCGATCTGCATAACTGGCATCGAAGTCGGCAAACTGGCCATTGATCGTGGCCATGTGGCCGTCGCCTTCGGCCAGCCACGCGCGTAGCGTTTCGCCATCATCAAAGGTAATGTGAGTGCCTGGCAAGAAGTGGTCGTCCACGACGATGCTATCGCCTTCCGCCGCACTGTTGGCCAACACATAACCGCCAGCACCTGCCTGTAACACATTGAAGCCCTTGGTGACGCGCGCATAGATCCCTCGATCGCAGACCACAATCTGGCCATTGAAGGTATTGGCAGCAAATGGGTTGCTCGCACCCGACGGTGGAAAATCGACATCCGAGCCGATACCGCATAAAGGAAAGCCAAAGTCAGCTGCATGCACGATTGGCGCTGGTCCATAGGACGCAGTTTGACCGACCCCATTGATGTTCTCCAGATCGCCCTGATTGCTTTGCAGATCCGTAAGTGGGTTGGCGAACACCCGGTCGTGGCTCAAGTTCGCCGCTGCAACCACCCAAGGCGCATTTGCTGGCGATAAAATGGTGCCAGGTCCAGGACCTTCATTTCCCGCTGCGACGACCGTCAACACACCGGCCTGCCGCAAGTTCAGTAGGATCTCGGCATCGTCCAGCACGCTGGCCTGGCGTATTCCGGACCACGGATCACGTTCATCCCCACCAATGGAGTAGTTGATGACATCTACATTGTCCGCCAGGGCTTGATCAAGCGCCGCCACCAACGCGGTGAATGGGCATGTGGTGCCATCATCACCAGGCTCGCACGCTTTGTACGAGATGATGTTGGCATGCGGCGCAACACCGGAGACATCGGCCTGCAGGGTTGAGGTGTTTCCAGCAATGGTTGCATTCAGAAAGTTGCCAGCAGCCGTGGCCGCAACATGGCTGCCGTGACCGTCGGTATCGGCGCCCATGGACCCCTCGGAGCTGAAATCGTAGACACCAATCAACTTGTCATTGCAGCTCACCTGAGGCGTTGAGCATAGGCCGAATTGCCGGCCTCGGGGGTTGCTGTGGTCGTAGCCATCACCACCAATGTCGGCAAATGACGGGTGCAAGAAGTTGATGCCGGAGTCGATGACGCCGATGACAATGCCTTCTCCATGGTTTCCAGTTTCTGACCAGATTGCCGGCGCTCCAATCCAGGCTGGACCAGCATCGGTGAGCAAGTCAAAGTGTCGGTCCGGAACAAGGCCAATCACGCCTGTGGTCGAGCGCATTTGTTTGGCTTGCTGATGGCTGAGCTCTGCAGCAAATCCGAATACGGCATAGCGATACTGATGCACTACGGAAGCTGTTGATTTGCTTGATCTTTGAAAGTCCGCCAACAGCTGAGACACCTGGTCATCCATAGCCTGCTTTCTGCGCTGGGCGGTTGCCGACTTGAAATCGTTTGGCGCCGTATTGGCATCAAACAAAGGCGCGCCGTCCAACAAAACGATGTATCGACCCGTGGGCGAATGCAGAGGGTCAGTGGCCAGCTCCGCCGTGGCAGTGCGCGCCAACAACAGGCACGGAACCGCCAGCATCAGCGCCGCAATCAAAATACTTGTTAGAGATCGTGTCATCGTGCTCAATCTGCTTGCCTCATGGTGACAAATTCTTCAGCAGCCGTTGGGTGAATACCTATGGTTGCATCGAACTGCGCCTTGGTGGCACCACACCGTAACGCAATGGCGATGCCCTGAATGATCTCGGGAGCATACGCCCCCATCATGTGGGCCCCCAGCACCAGATCATTGGAATCATCGACAACCAGCTTCATAAACGTCTTCTCGCCGCGACCGGACAGGGTGTGTTTCAACGGGCGAAAGTGAGAACTAAACGTCTTCACAGCATACCCCTGCTGCCGTGCCTCGTCTTCGCTTAACCCGACCACCGCGACCGGTGGTTGACTAAATACGGCGGACGGCACTAAATGGTGCTCTACTGGACGATCCATGCCACCAAAACAGGTATCCGCGAACGCATGTCCCTCAGCTATAGCTACCGGTGTCAGGTTGATTCGATCTGTCACATCACCGACCGCATAGATTGAATCGACCGATGTGCGCGAGTAGTGATCGACCTTGATCACACCACTGGCCGTTGTCGCAACGCCAACCTGATGCAAATTCAGGTCCTTGACGTTGGGCATTCGGCCGGTGGCAAACAGGATTTGATCGGCCTCGATTCTGTCGCCTGTTGTGGTTTCGACGGCGACACCGCGGGCGCACTTCGATACGGATGCAGCGTTGGTCTGCAATCGAACATCTATGCCATTAGCAACGAGTTCAGCGGCCAGTGCATTTCGAACTTGATGATCGAAACCGCGCAAAACCTGCTCTCCTCGATAGAGCAGCGTCACCGCCGAGCCCATTGCCGCAAAAATACCGGCGAACTCAACAGCGATGTAGCCACCGCCCACGATCACTATCGATTCTGGCAAGGCGGGAAGGTCCAGCGCTTCATTTGAACTGATGCCAAGTTCAGCGCCTGGAATAGGCGGCGGCTGCGGCCAGCCGCCCACCGCGATCAATATTTTGTCCGCCGACAGCTGTTCACCGTTTACCGACACTGTGTGTTCATCGAGCAGGCGTCCGAACCCGGCTTTCAATTCGACACCAGCACTTTTCAGCAATCCGTGATAGATGCCCTCCAGTCGATCCAACTCTCTGTTCTTGTTGGCGATTAGCGTCGGCCAATCGAACTTTACCGACGATATCTCCCAGCCAAAGCCGCGTGCACCTTCCAGTTCGTGGGCAACCTCCGCACCATAGACCAGCAACTTCTTGGGCACGCAGCCACGCATGACACAGGTTCCCCCGAGACGACTCGCTTCGCACAATCCGACGCGTGCGCCATGAGAAGCAGCGATGCGTGCCGCGCGCACGCCGCCGGAACCGCCGCCTATTACAAACAAATCGTAGTCATACATTGCCATTGTTTTCCATGTGGAGCTTGCTGCCATACCCGACCCAAACACCAGACCGGCTTGGACAGCTCTGTATTGCGATAACATACCAAGCTGGCGACATGTTTGTAGATAGTTTGACTTCAATCAGACACAAGCATTGAATCGTGCCGGCTGATCCCGCACCATGCGCGCAGCACAACCCCTGACTTCGGATGACTTGCGCTTTGATAGAAGCCATTCAGATAGAACACGAACGAAACGGCCTGCCGATCTACCAAGCGGTAAGTTTTCGTATTGAGGCCGGTCAGGCGCTGTTGATCGAGGGTGGAAACGGTGTCGGCAAAACCACGCTACTGCGACAACTGGCAGGCATTTTACCGACCCGCAGCGGTCGGGTTTTGTTTGACGGCAGCGAACTTGACGAGCAATTGGCCAATGCGCGGAGTCAATTGCTCTACCTGGGTCATCGCCTCGGCATCACCGATGATTTGAGCTGCCAGGAAAACGCTCGCTTATGGCAGAAGTTGTGGGGGCGTCAGGCAAATCAGGACATTGTTCGAAGCCTGCAAAGTGTTGGTCTGATGGGCTATGAACAATCCCGCGCTGCGGATTTATCTGCAGGTCAACGCAAGCGCCTGGCACTATCTAGATTGCTGCTTTGTCCTGCTCGTCTGTGGTTGCTGGATGAACCCTATTCCAATCTTGATGCCGACGGCCTGGCGTTGGTCAATCGTATGTTGGCCAGCTATCTCGAGCGTGGCGGCGCAGCCATTCTGACCAGCCATGGCACTTTCGACCCCGGCCTTCGCGGTGTGCAGCGATTAGTGATGAGGGCTGCCTGATGCGCGCTGGAAGTGCCCAGGTACTGATGGCAATGATCTGGCGAGATCTCCGCCTGGCCATGCGCCGTCGCGGTCAACTTGCGCACCCATTGCTGTTCTTGACGCTGATTACGGTCTTGTTTCCACTCGCGCTGGGGCCCGATCCGAAACAACTGGGGGCGATTGCCGTCGGCATCATTTGGGTTGGCGCGTTAGTTGCGGTGACGATGACTTTGAGCGATCTATACCGAAGTGATCGCGACGACGGTTGGTTGGAACAACTGATGGTTTCGGGCCACCCCATGGTGTTGGTCGCCATTGGCCGCTCATTCTCGCACTGGCTGACCACTGGGTTGCCACTGCTGCTGCTAACACCACTGTTCGCCAGTTTCCTGAACATGCCCGAGCAACTGTTGTCGACATTACTCTTGAGCTTGCTGCTGGGAACCCCGACATTGAGTTTGATTGGTAATATCGTCGCCGCATTGACCGTCGGCATCGGTCGCAGCGGTTTTTTGGTCGGATTATTGGTATTGCCTTTATACGTACCGGTGTTGTTATTCGCCGCGGGCGCAGTCAATGCCCAAGCCGGGGGCCTGAGCCCGGATGCCCACTTGTTGATGCTGGCGGCAATTGCAACACTGGCGGCGACGCTCACGCCCTGGGCCACGGCTGCCGCCTTGCGTACCAGCTTGAGCAGTAACTAATCAGCGATAGTCTTGTGAAAACCGATTGATGGCAAATAAGCAAAAAAAGAATCCGATAGTCCTGTTCATCCACAAGACAGGCTCGCCTGAGTATTTTTACAAGCTGTCCGGCCGCTTTCTACCCTGGTTGATTGCGATCACCACCATTTTGACTGCCTGGGGCTTGTATCAAGCCCTGTACGTCGTCCCCCCCGACTATCAGCAAAGTGAGAGTTACCGGATATTGTTCATCCACGTGCCATCCGCGTGGATGAGCATGTTTATCTATGCGGCGATGGCGGTGATGGCGTTTATCGCTCTGGTCTGGCGTATCAAGGTGGCCGAGATCTGCGCTATGGCCAGCGCGCCGATTGGCGCTGCCTTTACCTTCATCACGCTTTGCACAGGTGCCTTGTGGGGTAAACCGATGTGGGGTGCCTATTGGGTATGGGATGCTCGCATGACCTCCGAGCTCGTTCTGCTGTTTATTTATCTTGGCATCATCGCCCTGTATCGCTCGATTGATGATCGCAGGGCAGCCGCCCGAGTGGCCTCCATCATGGCCCTGGTTGGCCTGGTCAACCTGCCCATCATTCACTATTCCGTGGAGTGGTGGACAACGCTACATCAAGGACAAACCATACGTCTGACCGGCCCATCATCGATCGATGCCAGCATGCTGCCGCCGCTGATCATCATGGCCGTAGCCACCAAGACCTACTTCATCGCCGCCATGCTGGCCAACGCTCGCAACATGCTGATTGAGCAAGACCGCAACAAAAGCTGGGTTCGACGACTAATTGGTGATGCACCATGAGTGACTTTCTGGCCATGGGCGGCTACGCCTTTTTCGTTTGGACCTCGTACGGGATTTTCCTGACCACACTTGTTCTGGGCCTGGTCCTCCCGGCTTTGCGCCGCCGCGCATTGATAAAAGAACTACGCCAGGCCTATCGGCGCGCCGAAGCCCGCCGCAAGCCACCCCGCAATCAAGGAGCTGAACAGTGACCCCTACTCGACGACGACGCCTGTTGATCGTTTTGTCCATCATTGTTGGCGCAGGATTGGCCACGACGCTGGTCGTATTCGCCCTTAAAGAGAACATGCTGTTCTTCTATCGACCCGCCGAAGTGGCGCAAGGGCTGGCCCCTGTGGACACCGCCTTTCGCATGGGCGGCATGGTGGTTGACGGCAGTGTGGTGCGCGCGGATGATTCGCTAGCTGTTCAGTTCGACCTGACCGATTACCAGGAGACCATAACGGTGCAATACGAGGGCATCCTTCCGGACCTGTTCCGTGAGGGCCAGGGCATCATTGCGCAAGGCAAACTGTCAACCCAAGGCGTTGAACGTCCTGTATTCGAGGCATCTGAAGTATTGGCCAAGCATGACGAGACCTACATGCCGCCAGAGGTTGCTGATGCACTTGAGCAAAGCAAGGCCGCACGTGGGGAAACAACGCCATGATTGCTGAACTTGGGCAGATTTTTCTGATCCTGGCACTGATTACATCTGTTTGTCTGGCCGGCTTCCCGTTGCTGGGCGCGCAGATCAACAGGGAGCGCTGGATGGCGATGGCCCGACCTGCAGCCTACCTGCAATTCTTGCTCCTCGCCGTGGCCTTCCTGTTGCTGACCAGCGCCTTTATCACACAAGACTTTTCGGTCTTGTATGTTGCACAAAATTCCAACTCCCTGCTGCCGATTCCCTACCGTATCTCTGCGGTTTGGGGGGCGCATGAAGGTTCGCTGCTGCTATGGCTATTGATCCTGGCTGGTTGGACAGCCGCAGTAGCGCTACGAAGCCAGCAATTGCCTACTGCGTTTGCAGCGCGTGTCCTCGGTGTACTGGGGATCGTCAGCCTGGGCTTTTGCTTGTTTGTATTGCTGACTTCCAATCCATTTGACCGACTCATTCCTGGCGCACTCGATGGCAACGACCTCAATCCTCTACTGCAGGACCCAGGCCTGATCATTCACCCGCCGATGTTGTACATGGGTTACGTCGGCTTCGCCATTCCATTTGCATTCGCTGTCGCTGCGCTTATTGAAGGCAAACTCAATCAGGGTTGGGTGCGTGCCATGCAACCCTGGAGCCGCGCGGCCTGGGCTTGCCTGACGCTCGGCATTGCACTGGGCAGCTGGTGGGCCTATTACGAGTTGGGTTGGGGCGGTTGGTGGTTCTGGGACCCAGTAGAAAACGCCTCGTTTATGCCCTGGCTGGTCGGCACCGCACTGCTGCATAGCCAGGCTGTCACCGCAAAGCGAAATGCCTTCAAAGGCTGGACTTTGCTACTGGCAGTAGCGGCTTTTTCGTTGAGTCTGCTTGGCACATTCCTGGTTAGATCGGGTGTGTTGACCTCGGTGCATGCGTTTGCGTCAGACCCCGAACGCGGCCTGTTTATTCTGATCTTCCTGTCGATCGTGTGCGGCGGTGCCTTGTCGCTGTACGCACTGCGAGCGCCACGGATTGCCGACGGTCCAAAGTCCTGGCCACTGTCGCGTGAGAGCCTGATACTGGTCAACAACCTGATCCTGATGACCGCCACCGCTATGGTGTTGATCGGCACTTTGGCTCCGCTGGTAGCAGAAGCGTTTGGCGGCAAAATCTCAGTCGGCCCACCGTATTTTGGACTGCTGTTCTTTTTGCTGATGGCTCCAGCCGTGGTGTTGATGCCGCTTGGCCCGAAGACGGCGTGGCGCAAAGGTGTTTGGAAGGAGGTCAGCGCAGGTCTGGCTGTTGCCGCGATTGCAGCCGTGCTTGTCGGTGTCTTTACTATCTTCGCGTTGGATCTTCATCAGATGGGAGCGCTCGGACTGGCGGCCGCAGTTTGGGTTGGCTGGGCCACTGTGCACTGGGCGATCAAGCAAACACACTGGACAGCAGCCAACATCGGCATGACCTTGGCCCACTTTGGGGTTGCCGTGTTTTTGGTCGGGGTATCGATGACCGAATACTCCTCAGACGAACAACACCTACGCGTCAGCCCAGGTGAAACCTATACGATGGGCAACTACCAGTTGGTCTTCAATGGCGTTAGCGAGGCACCGGGACCTAACTACCAGGCCTTTATCGGGCGCTTTGATGTCATGGATGGCGATGACCTGGTCGCTGAGCTACGACCGGAGAAACGTCGTTACACCGGTGGCCAGGTGATGACCGAGTCAGCCATAGATGCTGGCCTGACTCGAGATCTGTATGTATCACTAGCCGAGCCGCTCGGCGATCAGGGCGACTGGGCCGTTCGTGTCTTTCTGCGCCCATTTGTCCGTTGCATTTGGCTCGGGGCTCTGTTGATGACCTTCGGTGGAATCGTGGCGGCGACCGGCCATCGTCGGGCCCGAAGGGCGATAGCAGGCGAGGTAGCCACAGCATGAAACGTCGCTTGATGGTGGCCCTGCCACTGATCGTTTTCGCCTCAATCGCCATCTTTCTGGCCATCGGCCTGGGCAAAGACCCGTCAATCATTCCGTCACCTCTGATCGGCAAACCGGCACCGGAATACGAGTTGCCTCGCCTGTTCGAACCGAGCGAAATGATCAGTGGCGACAGCCTCAAGGGACAACCTTACTTGCTCAATGTCTGGGCCAGTTGGTGTACAACCTGTCGCTACGAACACCCGGTCGTCACGCGTCTGGCGGAACAAAACCTGATTCCGGTGATCGGCTTGAATTACAAAGACGAACGCAACGAGGCCATGCGTTGGCTTGAGTTCTATGGCGACCCATACACTGCACATGTTGTCGACACAGTCGGTGGCGTGGGCATTGACTTCGGTGTCTACAAAGTCCCAGAGTCGTTTCTGATTGACGCCAATGGCATCATCCGATTCAAACAAACCGGGGCCATTACCGATGAGGTTCTGGACAAGCAGTTGCGGCCACTAATCAATCAACTGCTTGCGGAGGCACAAGGGTGATCGTAATGAAGCGCTTATCGAGCCTGTTGCTACTGGCACTGCTTTTTTTGTCACTGGCAACGCCTGTTGCGGCCTTGATTGAATTCCAGAATGAAGCCGAAGAAAAGCGTTTTCAGGCGTTGGCCGAGGAGCTGCGCTGTCTGGTCTGTCAAAACCAGAGTCTCGCCGACTCCGACGCCAGTCTGGCGGGAGATCTGCGACTTGAAGTGCTGGAGCAGATGCGGTCCGGCAAATCTGACCAGGAAGTGATCGACTTTCTAGTCAGCCGATATGGCAATTTTGTCCGCTATCGACCACCAGTAGAACCCTCGACATGGGCACTGTGGTTCGGCCCCTTTGTTGTCTTCCTGCTGGGCGGTTTCGCCGTCGTTCGTACCATTCAACGTCGTGCGCAATTGAGCGACGAAGACCCGGATCAGGTTTGAGTCCCACTCCCTAAAATGCGCGAAAGGCCAACTTTTTCATGACCTTATTTATTATTCTGGTCGCCATTGCGATCATTACTTCAACTTGGATATTGACCGCGCCGCTGCGTCAATCGCCGACCAATACAGCGGTGCGACGCCTGGAAGCGGAGCTGACTTCGGTCAGTCAGGCTGAAGCTGCCGGAAAACTTTCTGAGGACCAGGCCAAAAAACAGCGTGAGGCGCTGCTGGACCAGATCAGCCAGCAATTGCAGAGCAAACCGCCTCCTCAGGACAAGACCACAATGGCCGCCATTGTCTTGATACTGCCGGCGGTATGCATAGGCCTGTACCTTGCGTACGGCACACCTCAGGCGCTGGATCCGGAAAATCTGGCACAAGCAGCGGACAATCAACAGGCACCAACTTTGGAGTCAGCGATCGGACAACTAAGGCAACGATTGCAAGCCCAACCTGATGATATCGATGGTTGGTTGCTGTTGGGCCGCTCCTACAAGTCCATGCAGCAATATCAGCAAGCAGCCGATGCGTTGGCCAATGCCTATCAACTGGCACCGCAGGACCCCAACGTACTGGTCGAATACGGTGAGGCGATCGCTTTCAGCAGTGGCCAGCGGGAACTGCCTGAGCAGGCTTTGCAACTGATCAACCAGGCCTTGAGCATTGACCCGATGCACCAAAAAGGCCTGTGGCTCACCGGGATTGCCGCATTTCAGTTGGGTCGCTATCAGGAAGCTGAGCGGCAGTGGCAGAAACTGTTGGCACAATTGCCGGCTGGTGATGCGGTCGCGCAATCGGTCCGAGAACAGATTGAGCGAGCTCGGCAAATGATGGGTGCTCCTGCCCTGGCTGAACAACAACCAGAAACCGCCGGAGCTAGTGAGGCGGCAGTGGGCATAGCCGTCGATGTCGCCTTGAGCCCTGAATTGGCGTCCAGCGCAGATCCAGCGTCAACCGTGTTTGTGTTCGCCCGTGCCGAATCCGGGCCGCCAATGCCACTGGCAATAAGAAGGCTGCAGGTGCGAGACCTTCCGACCACAGTGGTCCTCGATGACAGCACATCAATGATGCCAGCGATGAAGCTCTCGCTGTTTCCTCGCGTTGTGATCGGAGCAAGGGTCTCCGCCAGTGGTCAGGCAACGCCACAGCCGGGTGATTTGCAGGGCCTGAGCAATGCCGTAGACAACACGGTTTCGCAGGTCAGCATCACCATCGACCAGGCTTTGTGAGGCAGCACCCTTGCATTTAACATCGCCGGAAGGGACCTGCGATCAATGCAAGTCTGAAGCGACCAGCGGTTCGCTCAAAAGCCTGTTGAAGGTGGCCCAGCGAGTTTGCTGCGAATCCGAATTTGCTTCGACCCAGGCACGCACCAGGTCCTGGCCCAGATTGTAGTTGATGACGTAGCTGCGATAGCTGTCCATAAACGACACGCGTTGCCTGGCCTTTTGCGGCGACAACAAACCCAAACGCATCAGTTGCTCTGCAGCTTGATCAGCATTGATGCGGCCATCCAGGTAGTCACGCGCTGTCATGTTCTGGATATGGCTTAGCGAGTTCTTTAACCGCTGCAGGCGGTCATAGCGCTGTGCATCACTGGCATCCAGTCCAGCAAGGGGATACAGGACGTCACGCTCAAACTGCACGCGCTCATTGCCCGGAAATGTCAGGTCGATGCCATAGTTGGCGCTGCCCTCAGCGATCAGCGACTGGGGGCTGAAAAGTGGGTATATAGCGAACTCGATCCAGCCGCGTCCTTTGACCAGGTTTTGTTCAAGCAAAGCGTTGTAGGTGTGGTGGCCCGGATAGCCTTCATGGCAACCCAGATCAACGGCACGGTCGATCATGATCGGCAGGCTGGTGTTGATCTGAATCAGACTGAAGGCATTGCCCTGATACCAGTTGTAGCCACTCCACGGCTTGTCCGTTACGTACTCGACCGTGAAGCTCTCACTCTCTGGGAGATCAATGTGCTCGAGTGTTCGTCGCCGGCATTCGTCAATGGCGGCGGTAAACACGGCGTCTATTCGATCATTCGGGATGATGAATTGAGCCTCGTAGGCCGTCACGCGATCGGCGACACTGCCCTCGCCAGGGACCAGTGCATCAATCTCTGCCAGCAACTGTTCAAAGTCAGCCAGTGCGTAGTCGGGTGTCGTCGCGTCGTACAGCGTCGCCGTTTCCTGATTGAATGGAACGTGGTGGCCCTGGGCCAGTCCAACCCTCATACCTAGCGCATCAAGGCGTTTGATCAAGCCCTTGACGCGAATCGCGTCCGCGCCTTCTGACTCGACAGACAAAAGCGCCGCTTCGAGGGCCTGCGCTGCCTCGAGGATTTGTTCAAGACCAAGATCGGCGTCTATCGCTTCCTGCTGCCAGGTTTCAGGTCCGAACCAGGCATCAACATGATCCGGGTCATGTTGACCCATTGCCAGCTCAAGCAGTACATACCGCCTGGCCAGTTCATCCAGCGTAGTGCTTTGAGCCAGTGTTTCGCTGACTGTCGCGACGCCTGGGGGACCCTCTTGGCTTGCTTGTTCAGAACAGGCCACAAGTACCGTCAAAAG